>NC_019680.1:2587500-2957425 GCF_000316685.1 Synechococcus sp. PCC 6312
GCAAGAAAATGAACTGATCAACAACCCCGAATATGGCCTGCTCAATAATGTTGCTCCTAGCCAAATCGTTAACCCCCGTGGATCTGCTCCCACCCCTGATGATTTAGACGAATTGCTAACGAAAGTGTGGAAAGAACCCGGTTTCTTCTTAGCCCATCCCCAAACCATTGCTGCCTTTGGCCGGGAATGTACGCGTCGGGGTGTGCCGCCTGCAACGATTTCTCTCTTTGGAACGCCGTTTATTACTTGGCGGGGTGTCCCCTTAATTCCCTCCGATAAAGTTGCAGTGGTGGAAGGTAAGTCGAAAATTATCCTCTTACGGGTGGGTGAAAGTCGCCAAGGGGTTGTGGGCTTGTATCAACCAAATTTACCGGGCGAACAAGGCATGGGTCTGTCGGTGCGGTTTATGGGGATTAATCGCAAAGCCCTGGCCAGCTATTTGGTTTCTCTCTATTGCTCCTTAGCGGTGTTGACCGATGATGCTTTGGCGGTGTTAGACAACGTGGATGTGACCCAGTACCATACCTACCGCTATGAGTAATCCCAGTTCGTTTCCGAATATCCAGGCCCTGGCCAGTGCTGCCCAACAGGTCTTTAGTTCGAGTCAATTGAGTCAACTCACGCCCAACTCGGCCACGAATCCCCTATTGAACGAGGCGGCCTTAGAACAGTTGGTCAATGCGGTGGTGCAGGATCTCAATCAAGTGTTAGCGGTTTCGCCCCAAGAGGTTCCCACTCCTGATGCCGTACCAGGGATACCCAGTCCGACTGGGGGAATTCCAAGTTCTGGATCAATTCCGGGAGTCTCTGGTCTAGGGGCCGCCGTCCCAATCCCTCATCCATCGAGTTCAATTCCCAGCTCTGGATTAATTCCCATTGTTCCGAGTCTGGTTCCGGCTGCAAATCCAGGCCTGCCTAATCCATCGGGATCAATTCCGAGTTCGGGAGCCATTCCTGTTGTGCCTGTTCCACCCACGGGAGTCCCAAATTCAGGTTCAATTCCCGGCCTGGTCAATCCGGCTGGAGCCATTCCCAGTTCCGGGGCCGTTCCCGGCATTCCCAGTCTCTCGGCGGCTGCACCTACATCGGCTGCAAACCCAGGAATTCCTAATCCCAGTGGAGCAGTTCCCAATTCAGCCTCTATTCCAGGCCTACCGAGTCCCTCTGTCGTTGCGCCAACCTCAGCATCGGTTCCAGAACTTCTCAATCCAACTGGGGTAATTCCGACTTCTTTGGGTCAAGGAATACCTGCTTCAGAACTGAATGTTCCGAGTTCACCGGGGCCTGGGATTCCAGATTTTACTCCCCCAGTTTTTCAGCCAGATTTGAAAACGGTTCCAGTTGATAGCGTTCCGCATCATTTTGATTTAGGCTCAGTTTCGCCAGCCCATTTGCCCACATCTGCGGCACTGCCCCAAATTCCCCAGGCCCTAACTTCTTTTGAAACTGGGTTTGCCTTTATTGATGAGCAGCAACATTTCGCCCCATCTGCCCCAGCTCTCAATCCCCATTATTTGCAAGCTCACCCCGGCCATGATTTCCCGCTGACGGTGCCACAACTGGTGGGGCCACGGGTTGGTTCCAGTGTGGGATTTGATCTCCATGCGGTGCGGCAAGATTTTCCAATTCTCCAAGAGAAAGTTAACGGGCGGCCTCTGATTTGGTTTGACAATGCGGCCACCACCCATAAACCGAAAGCGGTGATTGATCGCCTGACCTACTACTACGAGCATGAAAACTCCAATGTCCACCGGGCGGCCCATGAATTAGCGGCGCGCTCCACCGATGCCTATGAAAAATCTCGGGAACAGGTGCGGCGGTTTATTAATGCCTCTTCCACGAATGAGATTGTCTTTGTTCGGGGGACAACAGAAGCCATTAACCTCGTGGCCAAAAGTTGGGGTTCCCAAAATGTCCATGAAGGCGATGAAATTATCCTCACCCATCTGGAACACCATGCCAATATTGTCCCCTGGCAACAACTCTGTGCGGAAAAAGGGGCGCGGTTGCGGATTGTCCCCGTGGATGATCATGGGCAAGTTCGGCTGGATGAGTATCAAAAACTCTTGAGTGACCGGACAAAAATTGTTGCTTTTACCCATGTTTCCAATGCCTTAGGCACCGTTACCCCTGCAGCGGAAATGATTGCCTTAGCCCATCGGTATGGAGCCAAAGTTCTCTTGGATGGGGCGCAATCGGTTTCCCACATGGCCATTGATGTCCAGGCCTTGGATTGTGATTGGTTTGTCTTTTCCGGTCATAAGGTTTTTGGGCCGACGGGGATTGGCGTGGTCTATGGCAAAGAGGATTTGCTCAATGCGACTCTCCCCTGGCAAACCGGCGGCAACATGATCGTCGATGTCACCTTTGAAAAAACGGTCTATCATCAAGCTCCGGGACGCTTTGAAGCAGGGACTGGGAATATTGCTGATGCCGTGGGCCTGGGGGCAGCTTTGGAATATGTCCAGAAAATTGGCCTGGAGTCTATCTGCCGTTATGAGCATGAGCTTTTAGTTTACGGAACGGCTCTGTTGCAAGAAATCCCAGGCCTGCGGTTGATTGGTACGGCTCCTGAAAAAGCGGCGGTGTTGTCCTTTGTCTTGGAGGGCCACAGTCCAGAAGCGGTGGGAAGTGCCTTGAATCAAGAGGGAATCGCGGTGCGGGCCGGTCATCATTGCGCTCAACCGATTTTGCGCCGTTTTGGCCTGGAAGCAACCGTGCGTCCCTCTCTTGCCTTCTACAACACCCACGGGGAACTGGAAGCCCTCGCGACTGCGTTACGGCGGATTCAAGCGGGGGTAACGGCTAAATAACGATTGAACAGTTGCTGGAGAATGGGTTGTTGCGGGGGGACTCCGAGTTCTTTGGCTTTTTGGAACACTTCATTGTGGCCCAGATTTTCTTGGATGGCCAAGATCACAAGAACCAAAGCCGCCGCCCGGACTCCAGCCGCACAATGAATCAAGGTCGGTTTCGGTAATTTTTGAATTTCGGCTAAAGCTGCTTCGATAGCCACCGGATCAGGTTTGGTTGGACTCAGGGGCAAATGACAATATTCCAGGCCAGCTTCAGCCACCAACGCATCTTCATTCACCAAAAACCCTTTTTCTAAAGGCAAACGTAAATTGATCACAGATTGATAGCCTTGAGCCACTAAATCTTGAAAATCACGGGGGTTGAGTTGATCGGCTGCGGCATAGTCTGGGCTAATTCTTGCAATGATGGTCATAAAACACCTAAATCACGAGCGATAAAGTGTACTATCTCAACTTTACCCCATGAACTGGACATTAAGGCAAAATTTCCAGGCTATTTTGAGGGGAGTGATTTCCAGACTTGGACTTTCAGGATCGGGGAAAGAGAGGTGAGTTGCCAGCCTCAAAGTCAACTTGAAGCAGCAGGGGGTGCTGTGTATTTACTCAAAAACAGCTTTAAGTGAGGTTGTTCGGAGTTGATCCCCAGTTCCTCTGCCTTCTGGATAATCTCTGCATGGCTCAGATGTTCTTCAATGGCAAGGGCAATTAAGGCCAAAGCCCCACCCCTGGCCCCCGCCCCACAGTGAAAGACAATCGGTTTGGGTAACTTTTTGACCTCAGCTAGAATAGCCTCAATTTCCCGATCCTCCGCAATTCCTGAATTAAGGGGAAGATGCCGATACTCCAGGCCAACTTCAGCCACCAGATCAGCCTCATTCTCCAAAAAACCGTTTTCTCCAGCAGAGCGGAGGTTAATCACAGACTGATACCCCTGCTCCACCAGCTTTTGAAAATCTGTAGCATTGGGTTGGTCGGCCCCAGCGTAGTCTTGATTAATTTTCTTGATCGAAGCCATAAATACTCCTAAAAGACGAGCGATAAACTGTACTATTTGATCTTACAACAAGGCCTGATCACCTTTGATCGGTTCAAGCCGAGGTGGTTGTGAAGTTATGGCTTAAAAATGACTTGAGATAGGGTTGCTCTAGGTTAGTTCCCAGTTCTTGTTTTTTTGGCGCAATCTTCTTATATAGCGTTAGGCAGACTGTTCTGAGAGAGTAGAAATCTTAAAAAACGCCCATAAAGAATTTTTCTGACTTGTCCTTGTCTAGCCCTAAATGAGTAACGCTATAGCGGTTCAAATCAGCGGCGATAATAGTCTTAAATTCAGCATTAGTGGTGCTCGACCGTCTGCTGCATTTGATTGGAATAGTTAGACTTCATTTTTGTCTGACATATGGTACTAAGTGCATCATGTAATCCCGTTTTCCGATTGGCACACCAGCCATACGAAGAATGTTGTAGGCCGTAACCAGATGAAAGTAGAAGTTGGGAATCAAAAAATCATTCACATAGGCATTACCAGATAATTCGACATAGAGTCCCTGTCCCAAGTCAATATGTGTAACCTCATCTAGCTTTTCGTCTTCAACCCTCAAGTCCGCTAGGAGCTTTTTGGTATTTGATATGTGTGCAGATGCCTGCTGAAGAGAGAGAACATCTGGATCTAGATTATTCATCGGTTTACCGTCATACCACAGAGCAAAGTTGCGGGGCTGATTGCAGGTGAACACAATCTGTGTGCCAAAGGGAAGCATATCTGCCGTAATGCGCGTTTGAAGGAAAGAGTCGTTGTCACCAAAATGGGACTGAGCTGACATCAAGAGGTGCTCAAGAGTCGCTAATCGGCTTTGGAAAAGGTTTTGGAGAGAAGCTATACTCTGACTTTGCATTTTTTAATCCCTCAAGACCCATTTTATGAAGCATAGCGTTATCTACGACAGCTTGCCGCCTAGCAGTTGCATTGAGCGGTGCAAACTAAGTTTTGATTTCATTAAAGCATTATATGTTTGCCTGTTTTAATTGGCGAGAATAATTAATTGTTGTCAGCTTATCTAGAAAATAGCTATTCATTCAGCGTGGATTTAAGTCAGAATTTGTACGACAACAAATAAGTGCTTACTTGATCTCAAAAATTATTCCTGTTTGCTATATGTGTCCAGAGTCTTGATATTTTTTGTGACTACAAACCTATCTCCCGCTCACCCATTTCTGCGCCAATTTGAGGGAAGAAATCGGTAGAGCTTGGCTAAGAAAAAATCCAGCTCTGTCAGCTTCATTGGCCAAATCATTAACCCAAACACAACTACTCCCGCCAGGCCAGCCACAGCTAGTTGCATTAACTGGTTCACTAACCCCTCAGTGCCCATAACCCCCTTCAACCCTTGCAATGCTCCCCAACACGCTCCACCACTAGCCACACTGGCCAACGCCACCCCCCCCAGGGGCCAAAGCAAATCTCGCCAAGGTAAGCCCCCCAGTCGCCGTTGCAATATCCACAGTAATGCCAGAAATGAGAGCAGATTTACCCCTACGGTAGCCATAGCCAGGCCGGGTGCGCCAAAGGAGCGAGTAAAGAAGAAGTTAAAACCAAAGTTAAAGGCGAGGCCCCAGAGGGTAATTTTGAGGGGTGTACTACCATCTCCTAGGCCATAAAACACTCGAACCAGAACATCTCGGGCCAAATAGGCAAACATCCCCACCGCATACACCAACAACAGGGCGGCGACCAAACGAGAGGCGGCAAAGTCAAAGGCATAACGTTCATAGATGACCCGCACAGTTGGCAGTGCTAACGCCGCCATCCAGGCCCCCACAGGCATCATGCTTAAGGCTGTTAAGACTAGACTCTGGCGAATCCGTTGTTTCAACTCTGGCCAATCAGGAGGAGATGCTAGCCGGGAGAAAATGGGCATATAGGGAACTAAAATTACATTGGACAAGATTCCTAAGGGCGTTAGAAACAATAATTGGGCATATCCCAAGGCTGAGGCTGCCCCTGTGGGCAATTGTGAGGCAAAAAACAGACTGATATAAACGCTAATCAACAACATCCCCGATGACAGAGTTGCCGGGATCATTAACTGACCCAATTCCCTCACTTCTGGCTGATTAAAGTCAAACCGCAGTCGGAGTCGCCCCATTCCTGCTTGCCATTGGGCCGGAATTTGGACAAACCATTGCAACAGTCCCCCGGCCAACGTACCCCAGGCCAAGACCGCTGGCCCATAAAGATGACTAAAGAACCAAATCCCAATGATCACTGTCACGCTGGAAAGTAAGGGGCTTACGGAAGGCAACCAATACTGATCTGCAGCATTGAGAGTCCCAAAACCAATACCAATCAACCCTGATAAGACTGCCAAGGGAGCCATGATTTGGAACTGTTCAGTAGCTATGGCCTGAATGTCTGGGGAAGCACCGGGAGCAATGATCTGAATCAGGGGCCTGGCGAATAGGATCAATAATCCTGTCAAAATTAATAGGAGTCCACCCACTAAGGTTGTTACTGTTTCTACCAAGGGAGCCGCTTTTTCTTTGGGATGCTTGAGGACAACGCTAATAATCGAACTGTGGAAAGGGCCGTTGATCCCACCCAGAAGGACAAATAAAAATCCCGGAATTACATAGGCGTAGTTATAGGCATCCACCGCTGCTCCAACTCCAAATTCAGCGGCAATGGCCTGTTGACGAACTAAACCAGCCAGCTTACTAATCAGGGTGGCGATGGCAACAATTGTGGCAATGGTCGCTAAAGACCGCACAGGTTTAGATGGATGGGTCGGAGTAGGCTGGGTTCCCAAATCCGTTGAGGTTATTCCGTCAGGATTATCTGTTGAGTTTGAGTCTTTAGGGGAGGGGGAAGGATCTGTTTTTTCCTTCATGGGGTACAGCCAAGGCCTGGGCAAAGAGCAATAAAATCATACCCCGCTGTGTTGAGTTGTCAGGTTTTGAGTGGAAGGAGGGTGAATTCCCCTCGGCCTGGCCAAAAAGTCTGTCATCAGCCTGCCTTACTCCCCGAAATAAGTTGGTCACATTTGTTACGCGTCTACGCTACAATCATAATCCACGGGCGAGTGGCGAAATTGGTAGACGCGCTAGACTCAAAATCTTGTTCCGCGAGGAGTGTCGGTTCGAGTCCGACCTCGCCCATCAAAAAAGAATATGAGACCGTCTGAGATTGTCTATAAACCATTACTGGTAAAGTATTACAGCCTTATCGATTGTCTGACTCAGTCTCATTTTATCTAGGGTAAGCTAGGGGTAAGTGGGAGTGAGTTTAAGGGTAATTCCCCCAACAGTGAAGGGAGCTACCCCCAATGCTGACAGGGTTGGCAATTCGTAAGGCAAAGACTACTGAGAAAACCCAAAAGCTCTTTGATGGCGCCGAGCTTTATCTGGAAGTCCCAAAGAAGGGTAATAAACGATGGCGGCTCAAGTATCGCTACCAAGGCAAAGTAAAGCTAATCAGCTTAGGTATTTATCCAACTATTACGCTGGCAGATGCGAGACAACGGCGGGATAAAGCTAAGAAACCTTTAGCGAACGGCATATAGTGATCGGTTTTTAGACATCAGATAATTAGAGCATAGTTTGAATCGTCTTATGGATGAACTCAACCAATTTATTAATGCTTGTCTAGATTCAAGAGAGACTAAGCGGGCCTTAGCAGTAAAGATGACACTAGAAGGATTTACGCATCAACAGATTATGAATATTCTTCGAGTTTCATCAGGATTTGTTACGAAATGGAAGCAAGCTTTTTTATTGTCAGGCGTTAATGGACTAAAACTGGGCTACAAAGGTAAAGCTGCATATTTTACAGAGGTTGAAAAACAACAAGTCAATGGAGATAAGCCAGAACAAGAATGGCCTATTCACTACATCAAATTAGCCCCATACGCACCGAAACAAAATCTGATTGAAGCAGTGTGGTTGCAAGTTAAAAACTTCTTGAGGAATGAGTGGCACTTATTGAAAACATTTAAGATTACTAAATGGCTGTTTGAACAGTTCTTAAGTCATTTTGTTCTCCATTCTTCTCATCTCAGTATGTATGGTACGTTGTCATGAATAATTCATGTTTGCTACAGTAAAAAAGTAGAATGATTTTGCTCAATCAGTAATCGAACTTCCTGTAATAGACTTTGCCGACTATAATTGCCTTTTTGGAGGACACTTTCAACAGAACCGTGTAAACGCGCTCGATCTTTATCGGTCAATGTTTTGGCAGTAATCACAACAACGGGAATATCCTGCCATTGTTCATTTTGGCGTAACTGCTCAATTACCCCAAACCCATCCAATCCAGGCATCATCAAATCGAGCAGAATAAGGGCAGGGGTATATTGTCTTAAAATATTGAGAGCAGTAATACCATTCTCTGCTACTAAGACTTCCCAGCCATCCTTTTCTAATTGTCGTTGAATTAATTCACGATTATTCTCATCATCATCAACAACCAAAATAAGATTAGAAGTAAATTTTTCTTGATATTTCTTCAATAATTTATCCAGTTGTTCTCGTTGAATAGGCTTGACTAAAAAATCAGTGGCTCCTAAGGTAATCCCCATACTTTTATCATCAACAATCGTTGCCATGATCACCGGAATTAAAGATAAATCAGGGTCAGCTTTAAGCCTGGTCAAAACTCCCCACCCATCTATTTTAGGCATAATCACATCTAAGATAATCACGTGGGGGTGGTGATCCTTAGCAAGCTGTAAGCCAACTTCTGGATCATCAGCGACCATCACCTTAAAGCCCTTGGGTTCAAAATAATGTCGAATCAAATCATGGATTGCTAAGTCATCATCAATTACCAAAATTGTCTTGCCAGTCCAGATAGTACTTTCAAAAGTACCTGAGTCAGTTGTTTGACTGGAATTAATATTTACAAGGGTGTTAAGTATTGCTGGTAAACGAATCGTAAAGGTAGAACCAACACCATATTGACTATCAACATTTATTGTGCCACCTAGCATTTGGCAAAACTTTTTTGTAATAGACAAACCCAGGCCAGTGCCACCAAATTTACGGGTTGTGGAAGCGTCGGCCTGGGTAAATGCTTGGAATAATTTTGCTTGTTGTTCAGATGTCATGCCAATTCCCGAATCTTTAACACGCATAATAATCCAATCCACATCACCTTCATTCGTTCGGTTAACAGTAAGACAAACCGTACCATTATCTGTAAACTTACTTGCGTTACTAATTAAATTAAACAAACATTGACGAATTTTAGTAACATCAGAATGCATTGCCCCCAAATTATCAGACATTTCAACCTGTAAATTGTTATGATTTTTCTCAACTAAAGGTTGAATTGTCGCGATCACTTCCTGAATCATGGGGGCTAAATCGAAATCTTCAAGAAAAAGCTCCATGCGCCCCGCTTCGATTTTAGATAAATCTAAGACATCATTGATTAGTCCAAGTAAATGCTTTCCTGCTCCTTCAATTTTTTTTAGATCATCAATTAAATCATCTGCACCTACATCTTCAGCATCATCTTGGAGCATCTCACTATACCCAATAATCGCATTCAAAGGAGTTCTAAGTTCATGACTCATATTGGCCATAAAGGAACTTTTTGCTTTATTGGCAGCTTCAGCCTGCTCCATTGCTTCCTTAAGTTCATGGGTGCGCTCTTCAACCCGTACTTCCAATTCTTCATTAGATTGCTTAAGACAATTAAATGCATGACTTAGCTCTTGTGCCATTTGATTAAACAAGAAGGCTAGTCGTCCCAGTTCATCCCTGCGTTTAAAATCTAAGTTAACATCTAAATTTCCAGATGCAATGGCTTCTGTGGCTTCAGTCAGTTGCAACAATGGAATTGAAACTTGACGGCGCATGATCAACATTAAAATTAAAATGATGGAAAGTAATAATAGAAGACCGATAATTATAAATATAAACGTGTGTCTAAAGATGTCGACCTGATAGAAAGATAAAGCTTTCGGAATAGTAGTGACCAAATATTGATCTGAGGCATCAATTCTAGCAACTATCAAATATTGTTCATGATCATTATCATCAATAATTTGTTCTTTATCAAAATTATTAATCACTAGATTAAATAGCTCTATTAATTTTTTGTCTTTACTTTCTAAAATATTAAAATATTCATTGCGTTTGATGATATTTGCGTAGTCAGGATGTCGGATTAAAGTCCCATTTTGATCAAACAAAATACTTTGTGTCTGGGAGCGGCTGGAATATAACTTTGAATTTCTAAAACGTTCAGAAAATAAATCAAAGCCCAAAACAATTTTAGAGCTAGAGTTGGTCGTCACTGGTGCTGCGTAAGTCACAACCCAGGCCTTAGAGTCCTGATCATAATGACCATCTGACCAAACTGTTAAACCTCGTTTCTGATTGACTCTTTCATAATCATTAAAAAATTTCTCAATATCAATCTGATAGTGAGGCAAATAAATAATTAGACCAACCTTGGGAATTTCGATATATAGATTTGCAAAAATGGTCTGCCAGGCCGGCCCATAGTGACTCAGAACTTTATAGTAAGCAAGTAATTGCCGCTTCTCTTGAGTTGATAAGGCCGTATTTGGCTTAATAAAAATTCGTGGCATCCAGCTTTGACGTGAAAACTCAGGGCGATTTTGCAGCGATCCATCTGGCATTTTTACAAATAAACGGTTAAACTCATCAACAACATTACCTGCATGAGGAGTATTTAACTCACGTAAAATTGCTCCCTTAAGTATGGTTTGCTTAAATTTGGCATCCCTAAAGTTTTGTCCGTAAAGCTCTGCTTTTTGCTCAAGGTTATGAAGTTCTTGTTCGAGTATTTCTTCCTTAACATTATGGTAAGTGACAATATACCCAATTAGTGTTGAAAAAAATATTGCAACTGCGATACCAGCACTCGTTTTTAGGAGAATGCTTCGCACAATGGAGTCTGAATAGTGAGATTTATTTTTGATAAAGTCCTTATCGTTTGCCATGATTCTTTATGAAATTTAAATAAAATTCACACTGAATAAAATAAGAAAGAAGTTTTATGAGGAAATTGAAAGTTATTTTCTGATCACTTTAATTTGAGTAATTTGATCCGACTAATATTGTCATTAAAAACTGTAATCCCAAAAAGATCAAGGCTGTACAGTTAGGAAGAGCTTAGAGACTCTCTGCGGTGAATGGCGAGTAACGTAATATCATCAAATTGCTCGGCAGTATCAATGTGCTTTAAGACGTTTACTTTAATCGTTTCTAGCAAATCTGCGCCAGAGTCAGCTGGTTGCTGGATGATTCGATATAGCTCATCTCTGGAAAAAAACTCCCCATCAAGATTTCTGGCTTCAGAAACCCCATCGGTATATCCCACTAATATCTCACCACGCTCAATTTGAGTATTAGCCATCTTAAACGTAATTTTGGGCATCATCCCCACTGCTGGGCCAGTTGCTTTGAGTTGCTCTCTAATTTTTCCATCACTGGTAATAACCACCAAAGACTCATGGCCGCCATTAATATAGGACAACTGACCCGTATTCAAGTCTAATATCCCATAAAACAAGGTTGCAAACATACTCAAATCCCCATGATGAATTGCCACATAATCATTTGTCAAAGCGATAGCCTCCAAAATCTGCTCAGACTTTAATATTTGTAAGTCATTGAAGCTATCACTGCCCTGCGAGCAAGTTGCCTTGTAGTCTATTTGAATCTGAAATGAAAAGATACGAATTAGACTCCGAAATAAAGCCATAAAGAGAGCTGCACCAACGCCTTTATCACAAACATCAGCGATGACAATTCCCACACGGTTTTCAGTTAATTCAAATAGGTCATAAAAATCTCCAGCCACCTGCCGCGCAGGCTTAAAGAATGCTGAAAACTGCCAACTTGGATGCTGCACTAATTCCCGAGGTAAGAAATTAAGTTGCATCTGCCGCCCCATTTCCAGCTCTTTGGTCATTTTGGCAGAAAGAGATTCCACTTGCCGTAAGTAATCCTGCTCCCGATCTCGGAGTTGTTTTTTATCGAGTGTTGAAGTAATTCTAGCCCGTAGTAAAGTTGAATTTAAGGGCTTGGGTAAATAGTCCTCTGCCCCAATTTCAATGCAGCGAATAACTTGATCAATTTCATCATTAGCAGAAATCATAATCACTGGGATATGCCGCAATTTTTGATCAGACTTGAGGCGACTTAGAACCTGAAATCCGTTCAGTTCTGGCATCATATAATCTAAAAGAATTAAATCATACGCCCGATGTGACAGCTTTTCTAGGGCTTGATACCCATCAACGGCTGTATCAACCTCATACCCTTGGCGTTGTAATTGTCGAGAGAACAAGACTCGATTATTTTCAACATCGTCAACAACTAATATGACTCCAAATTTCTGCTCTGAATCACTCTTTAATCTGTCGTGAGGATTTTTATCTTGGACATTTTCAATACGGTTACTTTCGCCTCTAAATATGCAAAGAATATCCTCAGCCGAGGCAATCTTTATCTGGGAAATTAAATTAATAATTTTCTTGAGATTTTTAGTTGAGCTTTCAATTTTGTCAATATCTGTCCCTGATGCCTTCAGTTGTTCTTCATGGTGAAGAGTTTCACAATCTTCAAAGATATTATCAATGATTGGAACGATGTCATGGGTCAGTAAATTAATAACAGTTATAAAATCAGATTCAAAATTATTGACTAACTCTGTAGAAAGCACTAGATGATTGTTGACACTCGTAAGTATCTTTTGTCCACAAATTTGAAGTGAGCTAAGCGCGTTGATAACAGTCTGATTTGACGACAAAAATTCATCACCTTCTAAATCATCCAAAATAATTTCGCTATAGCCCAAAATACCGTTAACTGGGGTGCGTAACTCATGTCTGAGCAATGACAACACCTCAGTCACCTGCTGATGAGAAGCGGAAAGTGAGTCAGATTCAGATGTACTCATGACACAAAAACCATGAAAAATAAGCTAAACTCGAATCTCATTTCTTTTGTGTCAGTTCTGATGATGAAGATGTTGCTCAATTTTGCCCAGTAAACGAGGTAATTCGATGGGCTTTGTATCATAATCATCACATCCGGCGGCTAAGGCTTTCTCCTTGTCCCCGGCCATTGCATGGGCTGTGAGGGCAATAATGGGGATATGTTGGGTTTCGGGATTGTTCTTCAATGTTTGTGTTGCTGTCCATCCGTCAATAATGGGTAAACTAATATCCATTAAAATAATGTCTGGCTTTTCGGAAATACCCAGATTTATCGCCTGAGAACCATCTACGGCAAAAATAATTTCATAGCCCTTTTTAATCAGGCGACGAGATAACATATCTCGATTCAGTTCATTGTCTTCGACGAGTAAAATTCGAGGCATCTAAAATCCCAAAGAGAATAGTCTCCTTTATACTTGCTGATCATAACGGAAATGCTTGAAAAATGGACAGATTAAAATACCTTATGCCCGATGTTGATAGCACGCTGACCTGAGTTCCATGACACAGCCCCTGAATCCTTTACTACCTATCAATTAGATTGGATTGCTTTACCCAGACTGTGCTGATTTATAAAAATCTTCATAATTCTGTCAGCAGGACACTTTTAACTGCTCCCTAGCTACTTCGCTATCTTTACACTATTCCTCGATCTATCGGCTCATATCATTATTCCATTGATGCCCTAGTCAAGGTTCAATAAAAGGATTTCAGGGCTTGTTGAAACATCTCGATGACTGAGTTTTAATAAGCATCTAGACGTATGCCTATTTCTGATAGGTATCAATCATAACTTAATTTTATTTTAAAAGTAAATAATAAAGTTCACCATCGGTATTGATCAGGCCTGCCCTCGCTTTGGCAGCATTTCCAGTGCCCATAAAAATATCCACTCGGCCAGGCCCCTTAATAGCACTGCCCGTATCTTGATCTAAGACAAAACGACTGACGGGCTGCCCAGCGTTATGACCTTGTGCAGGCTTAGGAGGAATTACCGTATTGATAATCGCCAAAGCACCGGGAGGCCAGAGACTTTTATCCGTGGCAATGGAACGCTCGGCGGTAACTGGGACATTAATGCTCCCCTCAGCTTGCCCTCCTTGGGTGTTCCGAAAAAATACAAAGCTTTCATTCCGAGGAATATAATTGTCCATTTCTAGGGGATTGGCCTGGAAATAAGCGATCAAACGGGGTAGGGTCAACTCCTCGCGGGGAATTTTGCCATCCTTAATTAATTCTTGACCAATGCTGGTGTAGGGAAAATTAGTTTTACCCGCATAGCCGACAGTCATCATTTGCCCATTGGTGAGTTGTAACTGGGCTGAGCCTTGCACCTGAATTAAAAAGGCCTCCAGCCGATCCTTGAGCCAGGCCAACTCTAAGCCCTTTAATTTACCTTGGGAGCCTTGCAAACCGTCCTCGCCTTCCAACTCTCGCCGTGTGGGATGGGGATGGGGCCAATTCTGAAAATCGGCCGGCCGGCCATAAATGGGATAGCGATATTCAGGGGTAGATACCAAACTAGCGGCATAGACGGCTTCGTAATAGCCCGTAAAATGGACTGTCCCGGCCTGGTCATTGCCCACAGATTGATAAAAGGCAAACTCATTTTTAACCGCTACTTTGAGGGCCTGGGGATTGGGGCTGTGGATAACCAACTGGCGAAATCGCTGTAAACTTTGGATAACTCGTTGTCTGAGATTAGGGCCAAGGACTGCACCTGGCTGATTGGGGGCTGTATATTTTTTATAATCCGAGATGGCTTTCGGAGAGTTTAGGTAAGCCAAGCTCTGATCAATGGCCCGTAATAAGCCTGAGCGGTCATTCCCCGGCCCCCATAACCCCTGATCCAGGCCAGCCATTGGGTTGACTTCACTGCTTGGGACTGAACGAAAGGGAAGAGAGATTTGGGCCGGAACCACCATTTCCCCACTGAGGCCCAAGACTAGTGGAATCACGCCAACCCCAAGAATTTTCGAGAGCACAGACACCATCACTGAGATCAACTAATAGCTAATGGGTAATTGCCAATGACACTACTTGCATCTTAGTTGAGGCCAGGACTGGGATGGGGGCAAAAAGGTTCCGATTGTGGCAGAGGTAGGGCAGAACCAGAACTTACTTGAGAGTGGCGGCACCAAAGGTGGCATTAAATTTCCGACACCAAATTCCTACAGATTTATAGTTTGCCAAATTGATATTTTCGGGAATAGTGTAGGTCTGAGTTCCATTAAATTTCTGCAGCGGCGCAACCACCACATAATCTCCAGCTTTGAGAGCATAGGCCGGAGGTTTGGTAGAACCAATGACATTGTTGGCCCGATGGAGGATAACAACCAAGTCTGGCCCCATAGAGAAGGTACTAAATCCTTGATCCAGTTGAATCAACCGTTTATTGCCCTCCTTAAGGATTTTGACTCCGCCTTTAGTGGGATGTTCTCCTGAGACAAATGTGCCAGAACTAATCACTTTTGGTGACTGGGCAAGGAGTTGGGTTGGATGAGTCGGAGATAAAAACTCAGGGCTGGCGAAACTGGCATGAATACCCCCCACGAGTCCCAGGCCCGCCGCAGCTAAACCGACCATTACAGCGCGAACCGAAGACTTGAATCCTGTTGCAGGCTGAATTCTCATAACTTTTCCTAGTGACCGAAAACTTGATTTGTCTTTAGATCATGGGTTGTCGGCCTGATAATTACCTGAACGAAATCTGAGAAAATGCTGAGGGTTAACTGGAAAGTTCTGACTACGCCTCTGTTCAGGGCTGAGAGGCAAGTTTACATTGCTAAATGTCTAGGTATTCTGGGTTTTGAGCAGAGTTTATTTTTTAAATCGGTTCATGAATGCCGTCACCCGTTGTCCCAAAGATAGGCCTGGTGCTGTGGCCTGGGAAACTATTGAATTTACGAAGGGAGGTTCTCCGGTAATGGCAGTAATTTCCACCAGGGTTAAATCTCCTCCGGTTCTCGCCAGGCGGCCCGTGCGTTGAGTCGTCACAGCATCTTTGACTTGCTGATGGGCATCTCCAGACACCAGCAGGCTTGTCCCAGCGTTTTTATTCGCAGCTTCAATCAAGGTGGCGACATTGACGGCTTCCCCAAAAGGGCTGACAAATTCTGGACGGGTTGGATCCACAGGGACTAGAACTACGGGGCCAAAATGGACACCGATCGTAAGTTGCAAGGGTTGGTAGGACAGGGTATGGAGAAAATGGTTTAGTTCACCCATCGCCGTTTGCATTTCTAAAGCTGCCCAAATGGCCTGGCGAGCCGAATCCTCATTTTCCTCCACACCAAAGGTAGCAATTGCCCGATTCCCCAAAAAGTTGTTGAGTGTACCCCCAAACTTGCTAACGACCTGATGGAGGCGATTAAAATAGCGGCTAATGACATAAACGACATCAAAGGGAAAATTGACCTCATCAAACTCCGCCTCACCCCGAATTCCAGCCACCAGGAGAGCCACATTTTTCTTTGCGCCAGTCCCCTGATGGGCTAATTGCTGATCCACCAGGCCAATGTCATCTCGATCTAACACCATACGGCGAATTTCTACCTTGCCTTGGGAGACTTTGGTTTGGCAGGCCAGGCGAATATGAAAGGGAAAATCCAGCTTTTTGGCTAAGGCTAGTTCAGGCCCCGAAGGCAGCGTGCAATGCTCAATCCCATCTAAGACCATGATGCGACAGGTCGAGCAATTGGCATGGCCACCACAGACATGGGTATGGTCAATATTGGCTCGCAACAGGGCATCCAGCACCGTCTCATTGGGGTTAATCGGCACTGTTTCGCCATCGGGACGGCAATAAATTTCTGGCATAAAATTACTCCTTGGTCACTCTTCCAACGGTAACATTGCCAAAAAGATTTGCACCCACATGACGCTACTAGGCTGTGCTGACCATTGCCAGGTCTGGAGAGAGTATTGATCCCGATCTCAGGGTAAACTACTTAATGAACGCGTGGTTGGGGTCACTGGTGAACGTGCAGCTACCCTTTTTTAGTTCCAATAACTTTACAGGCCTGGTCAATGACCGCTTCTGGCAGAACTTTTTCCCCGTGCCAGCAACTAATCGCCTTGTCCTTGGGGGCCTGGTTCCCGATTTTGAATTGCCCGTTGTCCAGCAGGGAGACCGAATTCGTTTAGCGAGTCTCTGGGTTGAGAAGCCTGTAGTGATTGCCTTTACCCGCATTTTCACCCAACATCAATACTGCCCCTTTTGTTTGCCTCACATTAAAGACCTGAATCAACAATATGAGGCGTTCCAGGCCAAGGGAGCCGAGCTTTTACTCGTTACCAGTACCGACATTGGCCAAAGTCAAATGGTGGTCACAGACCTTCAACTCAAAATGCCCCTCCTCAGCGACCCGGAGTGCAAAACCTTCAAAAAATATCAAACTGGCCAGGCCCTCGGCGCACCCCTACCCGCCCAGTTCATCATCACCACCGCCGGACGACTTCACTACAAGCACCTATTTTCTTTTTTTGATCACAATTCAAGCGCCTCCCAATTGCTGGCAGAACTCGATCAACTGCCTGTCTAAACAACCCACTTCGGCTAGAATGATACGATTCGTAATATTCAATCGCTAGTATTGAGATAGGTTCGCACTCAGGACACTAGATTAGGAAGCAGAAGCAGCATGACCATTTCGGAACAATTCCTGCAACGGGGCGATTTGATTGGAACTCAGGTAATTACCCGGGATTCTGGTCGGAAACTGGGTGTAATTAATCAAGTCTGGGTGGACATTGATCAGCGGTCGGTGGTGGCCCTGGGGATGCGGAATACTCTCTTCACCGGGGAGCAACGCTACATTTACCTAGACAGTATTCGTCAAATTGGGGACGTGGTGCTGGTTGATACTGAGGATTCCCTGGAGCCAGTCAATGTGTTTAACTACAGCACCCTGATTGACAGTGAAGTGATTACAGAAACCGGAGAACTCTTGGGTAAAGTCCGAGGTTTTAAGTTTGAGGTGGAAACTGGAAAAGTCACAGATTTAGTGATTGCCTCCTTTGGCTTGCCTTGGATTCCCTCTCAGTTAATCAGCACCTACGAATTGCCCATTGATGAAATTGTCAGTACTGGCCCCGATCGGCTAATTGTTTTTGAAGGGGCCGAAAGTCGCTTAAATCAGTTAACTGTCGGTCTTTTGGAGCGGGTTGGCCTGGGTGCGCCCCCTTGGGAGCAGGAGGAAGATGAGTACATTCAACCCATGACCCCGACGAGCAATCAATTACCCGCAGGCAGTCGTACCCCCGTTTATCCCCCCGAACGCCGTTATGATGCTCCCCGCCGCCGTACCTATGAACCAGAGCCGGAGTACGAATATCGGGAACCCCGCCCGGCCAAGGCCCCACAATATTACGAAGAAGATAATTGGGATGAAACACCACCAGCCCGGCCTTTGAGTCGCCCTAATTACCAAGCTACCCCGGAGACCCGCGCCTATCAAGAACCAACCATTGAATATGATGACGACCTTGAGCAGGATCCCTGGCGCAATCAAGAGGATGAACCTTATAAAGCTCCTCGCGTCAATATTCCGAGTCCTGAAAAGGTTAAGAAAAAGGAAACTGAACCTGAGTATTAACTAACTCATATAGAAAAATATTGGAGTCGTCAATCAGTCTGAACCTCAAAAGTTAGGCTTATGTTTTAAGGGCCACGATTTCACCAATTCACTGAGCCTTCTAAGAAGAACCTGGAAAAACTCTAACTTGGGTGTTAACCTAATCGCCAAACTGAACAACGCAATCCTACGCCTTACCAAGCTCTTCTCAACAGTTCCCAAATCCATTGCGTGTATTTAGATGAACTTGAACTCGGCGCAGCCCCCTCTCTACCCCTACAACTGATCCAACTCACGGTAACTCAGACCGAAGACTCAAAAGAACTAGTCGAAAATATCATCAAACAGGCCAAGCAGTATCCACCCCCAACAGAGCAAGCGATAATAAACCTAGCCACCACGATCATTGCCTATTAAATTTACCCATTTGAGTCGGCAGGAGGTTGAAGAGATGCTTGGATTTACGACCACAGAATTGCACAAGAGCCGTTTCTATCAAGAAATTAAACAAGAAATCAGGGATGAAGTACTTGAGGAAGGGCGGCAAGAAGGGGAGCAGCTTTTGATTTTGCGGCAACTATCCCAGGGATTTGGAGAACTCGACCCAGGCCTGGTGACTCAAATTACAGCCTTATCGTTAGATCGCTTGGAGGAACTGGGGCTGGCCATTTTTGACTTTGAAACGGGGCAGGATCTCCAGGCCTGGTTGCAGCATGACTAAAATTGTTCAAGTATCAAGTTTATCGCCAGAGTAGCAAAGGAATCATGACCGAAGCATTCACCCGGCCCCTCTTGGAAACCATTCAATCGGTGCACCAGGCCAGCCGCCAGGCCGCCCAACTCACCCCGGCCCAAAAAAATCAGGCCCTTGAATCTGTCGCCCAGGCCCTAGAAACCTTTGCCCCCGAAATTTTAGCGGCGAATCAACAGGACTGTGAACAGGCCAAACTCGAGGGATTACCGCCCCCCTTAGTTGCCCGCCTTAAACTGGATACCGATAAACTCCAAGGGGCGATTGCCGGAGTCAGACAAGTGGCGGAATTGGCGGATCCGGTTGGGGAGATTCAGATTAAGCGGGAACTGGGTGATGGGTTAATTTTGCAGCGATTGACCTGTCCCCTAGGCCTATTGGGGGTCATTTTCGAGGCCCGGCCCGATGCGGTGATCCAAATTTCAGCCTTAGGGATTAAATCGGGGAATGGGGTCGTTCTCAAAGGAGGAAAAGAAGCCTTAAATTCTTGCCAGGCCATTGTCAAGGCGATTTATCAGGGACTTGCCCAAACGGATTATCCCCCAACAGCCATTGCCCTGCTCACCCAACGCAGTGAAATTCAACAGCTTTTAGAGTTGGATCAATGGGTAGATTTAATTATCCCTCGCGGCTCCAATGAATTTGTCCGTTACATCCAAGACCATACCCGGATTCCCGTGCTCGGCCATGCCGATGGGATCTGTCACTTGTATATTGATCAAGCCGCAGATTTAGCCCAGGCCGTCGCCATTACCGTAGATTCCAAAACTCAATATCCAGCCGCCTGTAATGCGATTGAAACCCTTTTAATTCACGCCGAGATTGCCCCCAAATTCTTACCAATGGTTTGTGATGCCCTCCAGGCCAAGGGAGTCGAATTACGGGGAGATGCAACCTCACGCCAATTTGTCGAGCTAGCCCCTGCCACAGAAACCGATTGGGCCACCGAATATTGTGATTTAGTTCTCTCGATCAAAGTGGTAGACTCCCTTGACCAGGCCTTGGCCCATATTGACACCTACGGCTCAGGCCATACAGAAGCGATTGTGACTCAGGATCAGGCAACGGCTCAAACATTCCTCGCTCATGTGGATGCGGCGGGCGTATTTCATAATTGTTCGACCCGGTTTGCCGATGGCTTTCGCTATGGCCTGGGGGCAGAAGTGGGAATTAGTACAGCCAAATTACCACCACGGGGGCCAGTGGGCTTAGAAGGCTTGGTGACTTACAAATATCAACTGGTTGGGAATGGCCATGTTGTTCAAGATTACAGCGGCCCCAATGCCAAATCCTTCACCCACAAGACTCTGAATTAAGTTTCTTTTGGCTTAAGGTTGTCCCAATTGATCCAGCTTATAATTAAGTAGCTAATTTTTATTACGATTTGAGAGCTAGGGATTGAGCATGAAGGCGCGTCAACTGCAATGGTGGTCACGGTTTATTGGCCTTGGCCTGGGCCTGTTATTAGCAGTGAGTTTAAGTCTCTTTTGGCCAGCCTTAGCCCAATCTCCCACACCGACCGTTTCCCCAACTTCTCCCACCTACTATGTCACCCTAGATGGCCAAGAGCTATTCCCGATTCGGGAGCGAATTAGTTCATTTACCCCTGAACAACGGACAAAAATCATTTCCGAACGCTTAAAACAATTAGCTGAAGATGTTCGATTAGAACTCGATCAATTTCGCACTGTCGATAATCCAAAAGGTGGTTTTACGGATATTATGGCTGGGGACACCATTATTTTCAGTGTGTTTGATACAGATACCCAAGGCCTGGGATTAAGTCGCCAGGAGTTAGCCAACTCTCACTTAGAGACCATAAAAACTGCGGTCAGTAATTACCGAGAATCCCATCGGCCGAGTTCGATTTTGTTTGGTGCTTTTTTGACTGTGATCACGACGATTATTACAGTTTTTATATTTAAGGTTTTTAATAAAATTCGGACTCCCCTACAGGAAAAACTCCAGGCCTGGGAACGATCTCATATTCCCCCTCTTCGATTGTTTGATACAGAAATTCTCACCGCAGATCGAGTTGCCGATGGTTTAGATGAACTGTTTAAGCTGGTCTCTCTCTTTCTTATTCTGCTAATTAGCTATACCTATGTTCACCTGGTTCTCAGTTATTTTCCCTGGACTCGGCAAATTTCTGCGTCCCTACTCGAAAATATCCAAGTTGCCGTATCAACGCTCTGGCAAGATTTTGCAAATTACATTCCCAACCTAATTTTTGTTGGCTTTATTATTCTTGTAACCTTCTATACCCTGCGATTTACACGATTTATTTTCACGGAAATTGATCGCGGCAATATTACTTTTCCCGGTTTCTATCAAGAATGGAGTAAACCCACCTACAACATTGTCCGGGCCTTGATTATTGCCTTTGCGGCCATCATTGCCTTTCCCTATTTACCGGGGTCTGGAAGCCCAGCCTTTCAGGGGGTTTCAGTCTTTTTAGGTTTACTTCTGTCCTTGGGGTCTAGTGGAGCAGTTTCTAACATTGTCGGGGGAGCTATTCTCACCTACACCAGGGCTTTCAAAGTCGGAGATGTCGTGAAAATTGGTGAGGCGCAAGGCCAAATTACTGAACAAACCCTGTTAGTCACCCGGATTTATACACCCAAGAACTTAACGATTACGATTCCCAATGCCACCGTTGTCAGTAGTCAAATTATTAACTTTAGTGCGGCCGGTCAAGACGCGACTCGTCAGCCGTTAATCCTCTCTACCACCATTACCTTGGGCTATGATACCCCTTGGAAAAAGGTCTATGAAGCGATGATTGATGCTGCCCTAGGAACTCAAAACATTCTCAAGGAACCTGCCCCCTTTGTTTGGCAAACCAGCTTAAATGATTTCCATGTTAGTTACGAGATCAATGCCTACACTGACCGACCGGAGCGAATGCCCTGGATTTTGGCAGAACTTCATCAAAACCTCCAAGACTATTGCAACCAGGTCGGGATTGAAATTATGTCTCCCAACTTTCATGCCATGCGGGATGGAAACCGAACCACTATTCCTGAGAACTACTTACCGGCCGACTATCAACCCCCAGGTTTTAAGATTGAATCGGAGTCAAAATCTAGTTAAAAGAGCTATGGCTTCGGGACTTTTCCCAGTAGAAAACGGGGCGGTGTTAACAAAAACAAACTGCTTTGCCCAACTGGATCTCCTAATGGCACATCCAGGCCAATGATTCCCGCTTTTTTAAGAGCTAATACACCCCGACTACTGCCCCAAACCAATAACTCGGCCCACTGACTTAAATCTGGTTCATGGCCCACCAAGGCTAAACCCATTCTGGCTTGAGAGTGCCACTGGTCTAACCACTGTAGCCAATCCCCAAATCGTCCCCCCGGAGCTAAGGCCTCGTTGATCTGGACTTCATCTGCCAGGCCAGCATTGAGGAGAATATCACTGGTTTGTTTGGCTCGGACTAGGGGACTGGAGAGAATTAGATCGCAACTCACCCCTAAATCCACTAACCGCTCGGCAATCTGTTGAGTTTTCTTTTCCCCTTGATTAGTTAAGTAACGCTCAGCATCGGGGCCGGGAAAGAGTTCTCGGTCAATGGCAATCCCATGCCGAATTAGATAAAGGGGGAGTACACTCATCTGATGATTATTCATTGTCCTAGCCCGCTAGTCGAAACTACCCACCGAGGAAGTCATACCATCACCTGTCTAACTGTCCACCTCATATGGGGCACGAAGTATCGCGATCAGGTTTTATAGCATGACAGGGAGTGGTGAGCAAAGACCAGGTCCATATGCATATTGAGTACCCTCCATCCCAGTCAATTAGTGAAATTGTTAGACGGATCAAGGAACGCACCTCTCGCTTGTTACAGCAAGAATATCCAGACATACAAAAACGATATTGGGGGAAGCACGTTTGGGCTGTAGGGTAGCGTGGAGGACTGGAACCATGTATTGAAAAACTGGTGCAAGAGTATTTAGAATATCATCCTCATCCATCAAATCAGGATCACGATAACTTTTGTCTCGAATGAGTTAACTTGAGCTTTAGCCCTAGGCAAACCTCTATACTTTCAGTGCAGAGTTGTTCATTAGAATAGAGCAGGGCCTGGTGACAATGGCCCCAACTAGCAGGGCTTTGCCCCCTCATCTTAGGAAAAATCTTCATGATCACTCGCCAAGACTTACTTCATCTGCAATCCTTGACCCACGTACCAGCTCTCTCAATTTTGCTCCCCACCCATCGTGTATCTCCCGACAATAAACAGGATCCAATTCGGGTCAAGAACCTAGTAAGTGAGGCCGTTGACCGCCTCAAGGCAGAGTTTTCCCAGCGAGAATTAGAACCATTACTGAATCACCTGGATACCCTAGTTAGCGAAATTGATTACCCCCATACCTTAGATGGCCTGGCTCTCTATGTCAGTCACGACTTTGCCAAACTCTACTACCTGCCATTTACTATCCCCGAGCGGGTTGTCATTGACAAAACCTTCGCCACCAGAGACTTGGTTTATGCTCTCCACCGCTCACTCCGCTATTGGGTCTTACTCCTAAGCCAAGCTTCAACCCGTTTATTGGCGGGTACTGGGGAAACCTTAGAAGAAGTATCGGATGCTAACTTTGCTATGGAAATGACCGGGCCTGGTGCCACAGCCCCAATACCGACCCTGGCAGATTCTAGCTATCTTGATGATCGACATCGCCGCTTTTTCCAGCAGGTCGATAGTGCATTAACAGACTATGCCCAAGGCGAAGAACTACCCCTGGTTCTGGGGGGTGTGGATCGACAGGTGGCTTTTTTCCAAGAAGTGTCTCAATACACGTCTTTCATTGCTGGCGTCATCAGGGGTAACTTTGACCGGGTTCCTGCCCATGAAGTGCTAACCCAGGCCTGGCCGCTGATTCAATCAGTGCGAGAATCCCAACAAAACCAGACCCTAGACGAATTGGGGCAGGCAGCCGGTGCTCAAAATGTGGTTTCTATGATTGAAGAAATCTGGAATATGGCCCAGGCCGGCCGGGGCAAGCTGCTTTTGGTTGAAAAGAATTACCATGTCCCGGCCATTGTCACCGAGAGCGGGCAACTTCAATTAGTCGAAAGTCCTGGTGGTGTTGATGTCATGGATGATGCCGTTGATGAAATTATCGAGTTAGTCTTGGCCAAAGGTGGCAAAGTCATCTTGGTTGAAGATGGTGCTCTTTCGCTTTATCAATCCATTGCCTTGATCTTGCGGTTCTAAAATTCTCAATGAAAAAGGGCTCCACTCAATATCTGGTGCAGCCCTCAAACTTAAATTAATTAACCAACCTTCCTTAGAGCGCATTACCCCGTGGTAAGACTTCTTCTGGGAAGATAAAGTTTTCATGGGGTTGGTCTTGGGGAGCCATCCAGGCCCGAATCCCTTCATTCAACAAAATGTTCTTGGTGTAGAAGGTTTCAAACTCCGGGTCTTCAGCGGCCCGAATCTCCTGGGAAATGAAGTCATAAGACCGCAGGTTCAACGCTAAACCCACAATCCCAATCGAAGCCATCCATAACCCCGTCACTGGCACAAACAACATGAAGAAGTGCAACCAGCGTTTGTTACTGAACGCAATCCCGAAAATCTGTGACCAGAAACGGTTCGCAGTCACCATCGAATAGGTTTCTTCCGCCTGGGTTGGGTTAAACGCCCGGAATGTACTTGAACCTTCCCCATCTTCAAACAGGGTATTTTCGACCGTCGCCCCGTGAATTGCACACAAGAGCGCACCCCCTAAGACACCCGCTACACCCATCATGTGGAACGGATTCAGCGTCCAGTTGTGGAAGCCTTGGAAGAACAACAAGAACCGGAAAATAGCCGCCACCCCAAAGCTAGGCGCAAAGAACCACCCAGATTGACCCAAGGGGTACATCAAAAACACACTGACGAACACCGCAATCGGGGCACTGAAGGCAATGGCATTGTAAGGACGAATCCCGACTAAACGAGCAACCTCAAACTGCCGCAACATGAAGCCAATCAGCGCAAAGGCCCCGTGCAAAGCAATAAATGTCCATAACCCACCCAACTGACACCAGCGGGTAAAGTCACCTTGAGCTTCCGGACCCCAAAGTAATAACAAGGAGTGCCCCATGCTATTGGCTGGAGTGGAAACCGCAACCGTTAAGAAGTTACAGCCTTCCAGATAGGATGAAGCCAACCCGTGGGTATACCAAGAGGTGACAAAGGTTGTTCCGGTCAACCAACCGCCCAAGGCCAAATAGGCACAAGGGAATAATAAAATGCCGGACCAGCCGACGAAAACGAATCTGTCGCGCTTAAGCCAGTCGTCGAGGATGTCAAACCACCCCCGCTCTGCTGGTGCGCGCCCTATTGCAATGGTCATAGATAAAACTTCTCCACAGGAATAGAGAGATGATGAGTTCAATATTAAATAGCTAGTCCCCTATCAAAAATAAATAAAGGGCTAGTCTAGTTTACGAATCTTCATAACTCCTCTAATCTAGCAAAGTTTTTTGAGAGGTTCAATTTCCCGCCCATGACGTTGCTGTTCGCTATTGAAGGGGGCGGTTGTTGGATTATCTAGATGTCTATTATTGACTCAGGGAGACTGGGGTGCTTGAGGATTTGAATTTGATCCAGCCGTGGGCCATCACAGGAAATAACCGTCAGTTCCAGGTTTTCATAAACCAGTGTCTCGCCAATTTCGGGAACTTTTTGAAAGTGAAAGAACAAAAATCCCCCCAGTGTATGATATTCGTCAACGATTGGGAAGGCTAACTCCAGTCGCTCATTGACCTCCTCAATGTCAGTTTGAGCCTGCACCATAAAGGTCTGATTGTCTAGGGCGCGAATGGCGGGAGTTGGGTCTGCTTCACCTTCGTCCGTACCGATAATTTCGTTAATCATGTCTTTCAATGTCACCAGACCGGCTGTTCCCCGTGATTCTGCTTCCCGAATCATCACCATACTGAGGCGATAGCGTTGCATTAAAGGCAGCAAATCCCCTAACTGAGTTCCTTCTGGGACAAACCAAACGGGCCTGATCCAAGGCAAAATGCTATCTGCTGGAGCCAGTTCACCTGTGGCTAATGGGGCGGCTAAATCCTTAAAAGCCAGAATCCCCCGCACAGAATCCAAAGACTCGCGCATGACGGGAAAGTAAGAGTGTCCGGTTTCTGCCACAACTGAGAGGACATCGCTTAAGGTCGCCACATCAGGTAACGCTTCAATTTGAGTTCGGGGAATCATCACTTCCTCCACAAGAACATCCCCAAAAGCAAAGACATTGGTTAATAATTCCCGCTCATCTTCCTCCAGGCCACTGGACTCTTCCGAGCGAATCATAATTTCCAACTCTTCTGGGGTGACTTGGTAAGAAAGCAAAGAATTGGCATCGCCCAGGCCAAAGAGATCCAATAAACCCTGAGTCGAAGCGGTTAACAACCAGATAATGGGCTTCACTAAACGGGCAATCCACAAACTAGCTGGCCCGAGAGAGCGAGATAATTCCTCTGGAAAACGGAGGGCTAAGCCCTTGGGGACTAACTCACCTAGGACAATTTGTAGGTATGCCGTCAGGAAAAATGCCAGTGGAATTGTTAAGGCATGGCTCCAGTTGGGGTTAGGTAAAAAGGGAACCGCGGCAAACAGATGACTGACCAAGGGGGCCACAATGACTTCTCCCACCCAGCCAAGGCTTAAGCAGGCCAAGGTAATGCCCAATTGAGTGGTAGATAACAACCGATCCAAACGCTGCTGGAGAATTTGAACTTGGCGTGCGCCCCGTTGCCCTTCCGCAACTAGTTGTTCAACCCGCGTCCGGCGGACATTGATAATTGAAAACTCTGCTGCCACAAAGAAAGCATTGATCACCAGTAAGAAGATGACAAAAAGTAATCGCCACCCCAGGCCGGGTTCAGCAGTTCCGGGCAAGGCCATTACAGAGGGCCAAAACGTCACCATCCCAGTCAGCAACAGCAGCATTAGGGTTCAACAGGAATATCTTTAATGGAAAGCTTGATATCTTGGTTGGGAAAGTCTGTGAGGGAAAGATTCAAGGTCTGCACTTCAGCCAAACTGGTTAAGGGAATGTGAATCGTCCCAGAGTATGATTCGCTCTTCGCTGGAACCTCTGTGGGTAGGCCTTTGGTAATGGCAATCAATGGCGTGCCTTGATCACTCATAATATCCAGATAGGTATAGATAAATTGCACGTTCACGGGACTTTGATTGGTCAGAGTTACGGCTAGCACCAGATCATCATTCACCTGAGAAACTGAATTGACTGCTAGTTTGACCCCCTCAACCGTTACCACCTTGGGAAAACCGGCCCCCGCTGGAGCTTCAGCATTTACAGGAGACTGCGTGGGTGTAGGCGTAACGCTTGCTGTGGGCTGGGCCGGCCTGGGCTTGTTAGTCGTAATCCCCTCGGTCTGGGCAATAATGTCGGATTCTTTCAGGAAGGTTTGCCTTGGACTTGATGTTTCAGCCTCACTACTCACATCGCCCAAGATTGGATTAACCACAGGCTGAGTTACACCCCGCAGGGACTCCCGGCCAAAGAAATAGCCCCCCAGAGTACTTAAACTCCCAGCAATTAACATAATTGCCAAAAGAACAAGACTAAGCTGAAGCCGCGAACTCTTTTCCGGGTTCATGGTTAAGTTGGGGTGACAGGATGACAAAACAGCACTCAAATTGCGACTAAAATAGCTCTTAATGCAGCAGCATAATGCCAACGATTGCTAGAGTTTCCAGGGTTGGCCGAGCGGATGAGGCAGCGAACTCATAATTCGCCTTAGGCAGGTTCAACTCCTGCACCCTGGACTTGCCACTCATTTGGAATCGGCAGTCATCACACCCACAATCGGGCCTAGATTAACTTGATCAACCGCAGCCCATAGAACAAGGTAATGGCAATGCCAGTAGCTCCCCCAATCCAGAGGCCATAAGCAACAATTTCCATGACTGACTACTCCTTTCTTGAAAAATAAATACATACTTGCTTAGTGATTAAAAACTTAACATCTTCCGGTTCTTTCCGGACAGGAACAAGGCCTAATCCCCAAGGCAAAATCTACGGCCCCGGCCTAACGGTAACGGCTTGGCCTCATCGCAACCCGTTTTAACCTGACTCTATCGAGACCTAAACAGGTAGCACTGTTATCCTCTTGATCACCTTCTCCCTGGATAGAGATCACGGCTGGCGATACTCGGACATCCCTCAGGCCATGGAGCAGCTTCTTTGATAGTCCGTACTGTCCGGGGAATCAACCATTGGGGTTGTGGCTTTGGCTGGTGACATGATGATGATCTAGATTGTGTTCTAGGTCTTAACGCCAATGATTTGTGACGGCTAGCACGGGTAAGAGGATGTATTCCCAGAAAAATAGTTTCCAAATAAATTGATAAAAATGGGTGAGGCTGGTGATATCGTTTAATTCAACCCGGCGGGCCTGGAGCCAGAGTATGACCCAGAGGAGCAGATGTACCCCAACAAACAGGCCTAAATTAACGCCTAAATTTACTACAAAGCTGGTTAGAATCAACCCTCCATAGGCTAGGGTAAGGACACCTAAGGTCATCTGAAAAACGGCTTTTGTGCCTAACTGAACCGTCAGTGTTGCAATTTGAAACTGGCGATCTCCTTCTAGATCAGGAATATCCTTACAAAGGGCAATTGCCACCGTAAAGATCACCACAAATCCAGTTAACGCCCAAACTAAATTGGTAATGGCTAGGGGTTGATTGAGTCGGGCTTGAAAATGCCAAAATAAGCCCAGATTGACGATAATCCCCCGGACTCCCAAAATACAAAGAGCCGACCAGAAAGGATAGCGTTTGAGACGAATAGGCGGTAAAGAATAGGCCGTGCCAATCAATAAACTCAGGCTAATCACGCCCAATAAAATCATCCCCTGCCAAATACTCAGTCCCAGACTAACCAATCCCATACTGATAACAATGATCCAGGCCTGGGGAACCGTAAACTCTCCCGCTGCTAGGGGTAAATGGGGCTTATTAATCTGGTCAATGGGAATATCTAAAATCTGATTCAAACCAACGATATAAACATTTCCTGCCAGACAGGCAATCCAGGCCCCCATTGCGACCGGCAGCAAGTCCCAGGCCTGGTCAGAATTCATCACCGCCAAGGTATAAATACTCCAGACACTTAACGTCGTGCCAATGATGGTGTGGGGACGAGAAAACTGCCAGCCAGAACGCAGCCAATTCGGAAGTTTGCGGGAAGGAAAGGTCATAGGGGAAAGAAGCGAGGGGAGAGGAGGGAGAAATGAGGGGGGAAAACAAAGGCGACTGGATTAATGATTAGGGCTTAGGGTTATGGCTGCCTCAAAACGGGTTTGCCAGGCCTGGGACTGAGCGCGCAGATGGGGAGGGAGGTGCTGCAAATATTGGGGATAAACGGGTAAGCGGGGGTGTAAGTCCCAGCCAGCCTTGGCCAGTCGAGTTTTTAAGTCAATAAATTCTGGATGGGGATAGGCTGGATTGACATGATCATAGGGGACAAGCCCACCCAAATCCCGCACCCCCGCCGCTAAACAGGCCAAGAGGAGGTCAAAACTGGGGATTAAATTGGGTGGAATTTGCAGCGTAATATCGGCGGGTAAAATTCGGCGGGCCTGGTGAATTAGGGACGGTAACTGATCAAGTTCATACCCAAGTTCTGGTAAATGTTGGTCGGGGCCTGGACTATAGGGTTGCAAAATTACCTCCTGAATATGGCCCCAGCGGTGATGCAGTTCGGCAATAACGTTGAGGGTGTCCATTCGTTCTTTGGCTGTTTCTCCAATCCCTAATAACAACCCGGTCGTGCAGGGGATTTGGAGTCGGCCGGCCTGGTAGAGATGTTCAATCCGTAAAGTCGGAGCTTTGGTCGGGGCCTGGCGATGGACAGTACTTAGAAGTTGAGGTGTGACCTGCTCTAACATCAAGCCTTGGGAGACATTCACCGTTTTTAAGTCGGCCATTTCGGTCGCGGTTAAGACTCCGGCATTGGTGTGGGGTAAAAAGCCCAAGTTCAAGGCTAATTCTCCCAGTTGATAAAGACACTCTAGCCAGGCCCCGCGCTGTGGACTTTGAGGGGCGACTTCCCCAGCCAAAATTAAAATTTCGCAAATTCCTTGGCCGGCTATCCCCCGTAAAATTTCTTCGGCTTCAGCTACCCTTAACCAGGCCCCGGAACCAATATCCTCCCGAAAATTACAATAAGTACAGCGATTAAAACATTCATAGGTGGGAACTAGTGTAAAAGCAGGGCTATAGGTAATGACGGGCATAAATGGCGGTAACAGTGAGGAATGATAGCTGAATTGACTGGCAGTATAGTTGGATGATAGTGAGTTTACGGGTAAATGGATTTCTCTTGGCCTTTGGGTATGCTGCGGAGTCTAACGAGGGTTGATGGTGTTGGATGAGGGATTGCGGTCGGTCGGGCCTGGGGGCGATGCCATTGACCTGGATAATATCAAAACCCAGTTGGATTTGGTCTTGTTGGCCCTAGAAGCATTGACTGGCCTGGGTTCAGAAGCCATTCTCCAAGCAGCCTCAGAATTAAAACTGGTGGATTTTGTCTCGGATCGGGTGGGCCTGTGGCGACTCCGGCAATCCAATCCCTTAAGGCGGGGGAGTGGCGGCCGCAAAAAACTGGATATTGAGGAAGCCCGTTCCCTAGTCTTGATTAGTACCCATTTAGCCCGCAATCATCAAACCCAAATTCGCCAGGCCATCGAACATTGGGAAACCCTCGAAAAAGAAGCCCGCTCACCCCAACAGGATCCCCTGCTCGGTGATTACCTCGATGCCTTTACGGGACTCTATCAAGAGCGGATGAGCCACCAAGGGGTTGTTGGGGAGGATTTATCAGAATTAGCCTTAAGCTTACTGATTGATTTGCTGTTCTACAGTAGCCCCCAAGGTTCCCGGCGAATGTGGTTAGCCCTTCTAGATCGGACTCAAGCGCAAATTTGAGTCAACACTAGAGAGGTTTGATGGAAACGGGGCGCAAACTGAGGAGGGCAAATCCCAAAGCCAACATCATCAACAATCCCGCTTGCCAGGCCGGCGCTAATTGACTGCCACTAAACACCCACCCCGCCCAGGCCGGCCCCAAAATTCCTGCCACACTGGCTAACCCCTGACTGCTGCCCATCACCTTGCCTTGATCTTGAGCCGAAACTCGGTTGGAAATTAACCCCCGCAAGGAAGGCGACATAATCCCCACCCCAAAAGCCAATAGCACTACACTGCCAAAAACCCCGATACTCACCCCCGGCTCTAGGCGCGGCACCCAAGGCAAAATCATTAACGATCCAGCCAAGCAAATAAACCCCACAATCGTCAAGCGCACTTCACCGAGCCAAGGAATTAGTTGCCGAATTAACCCGGCCTGGACAATCGTACTGACAATGCCCACAACCACAAAGACTAACCCGGCCTGGGCCACCCCCCAACCAAAGACATTCTTCAAAATCAGGACAAACACGCTGGTAAACCCACCAAAAGCAAAGTTAAAAATAAACAGGGACACCATCAACCCAGAAATTTGCGGCACAACCAAAAAGGTTCCCAGTTGACGAAACGGGTTCAAATCCTGAAGTCGCATTGGGGATCGCTGATCTTTGGGTAACGACTCCGGCAAGGTGAAATAAGCCACAACGACATTAACCAGAGCAATCGCTCCAGCTAAAAAAATCGGCAAGCGGGGGTTAATTACCGCCAAGGAGCCACCAATCGCAGGCCCAACAATAAAGCCAATCCCAAAAGCTGCCCCCGTTAAGCCAAAGTTCTTAGCCCGATTTTCCGGTTTGGAGCTATCGGCAATATAGGCCTGGGCCGTGGAAACAACTCCCCCGGTGACACCATCAATAATTCGGGAAAGAAAAAATATCCAGGCCTGGTTGGCTAAGGCAAAGACAAAATAGGATACGGCCGTCCCAAACACACAAAAGAGCAATACGGGTCGCCGCCCTAACTGATCTGACAAGGCCCCCAAAATCGGAGCTGCCAAAAACTGCGCCGCCGCAAACACCGAGAACAGCAGAGTAATTGCCAAGGCATCCAGGCCAAAGGGTTCGACCAAAAACGGCAAAATCGGAAAAATCAAACTCTCCCCAATCCGATCAATCACAATCGTGACCAAGATCAGAATCAACGGGGAAATCAGGGGACGTTGGGGCAACTGCATGGGCAAACTCGCGGTACTTCCCACATTGTTGAGTATTTTGACCCAGGCCTGGATCAGTTCTAATACATCCCCAGACATGGACAGACACAATCGAGACTCAACCTTTAGGAACGAGCCAAGCTCTACAGATTTGCCTTTGTTTTAAAGAAAATTTACATTGGGACTATGCAAGCTTCTACGAACGAGCAAAGCTCTACACCTTCTTTGCCCAACTCCGCCCCCCGGCGTGATAGTGATTGGCGACTCTTTTTACGACTGCTCCCCTATGCCCAACCCTACTCTCGGCCCCTAATTATCGCCGGGATCATGCTCATTCCCCTAGCCCTGTCCGCGGCACTCCAACCGATTATCATTGGTCAGGCCATTTCATTTCTCAAGCAAGAACCGAGCACCTATGATTTTCTCGAGGGGCTGGAACTCACCCAAGGGATTGATCTATTAACCCTGCTGCTGTTTTTAACAGTGGTTGTCCGGTTTGGGTTGCAAGGGATTCAGGGCTATTGGGTAACCAAAATTGGCCAGCAAATCACCGCCGATATTCGCCAAGATTTATTTCGCCATGTCACCGCTCTCTCAGCGGGATTTTTTGATCGCACCCCAGTCGGGAAGCTAATTACCCGCTTAACCAGTGATGTGGAAGCCTTGGGGGATGTGTTTGCCACTGGTGCAGTGGGGGTCGTCAGTGATTTGTTTTCAATTTTGGTGGTGGCAATCACGATGATTTGGACAAATCCGTTGCTGGGGACGATGTTGCTGGGCATGGTGATTCCAATTACTGGGTTGATTATTTACTTTCAAAACCAATACCGCCAGGCCAACTATAAAGCTCGCGAAGAGCTGTCTGCCCTCAACGCCAACCTCCAGGAAAACATTGTTGGGATTGGGGTCGTCCAAATTTTTCGGCGGGAAGCATTTAACAGTCAGCTTTTTCAAACCGTTAACAAACGCTATGTCAAAGCCGTAGATCACACCATTTTTTATGATTCGGCCGTATCCGCAACCCTGGAATGGATCACCTTTGCGGCAGTGGCGGGGGTTTTGCTGCTGGGGGGGAAACTAGTCGAGCAACAACAGATTGACTTTGGCGTATTGGCCACCTTTATCCTCTTTTCCCAACGGGTTTTTGATCCGCTCCGCCAATTAGCAGAAAAATTTACAACCATCCAAGCTGGGTTTACGGCCGTGGAACGGATTACCGACTTGATGAACCAACCCATTGCCATCCGCGACCCGGAAAAGCCCACCCTTTTGCCCAGTCCAGCCACTAGCCCTGCCATCGGTGAAGTTAAGTTTTCAGATGTTTGGTTAGCTTATAAAGATGATGAATATGTCCTCCAGGGCCTGGACTTTACCATCAAACCAGGGGAAAAAGTAGCTATCGTTGGCCCCACTGGAGCCGGTAAAAGTTCCCTGATTCGGCTGCTCTGTCGTCTTTATGAAGCCAGTCGGGGACAAGTTTTAGTAGATGGGGTCGATGTCCGCAACCTTTCCCAAACTGAACTGCGCCGGCATGTCGGGGTAATTCTCCAAGATGGTTTTCTTTTTTCTGGAGATGTTAAAAGTAACATTTCATTGGGAGAGGATTACTTGCTCTCTGAGATCCAAGCGGCAGCCCGGCAAATGAATGTGGCCCACTTTATTGAGCAACTCCCCCAAGGCTACAACACAGAATTGCGAGAGCGGGGCACGAATCTCTCGGCTGGACAAAAACAACTCCTCGCCTTTGCCAGGGTCGCGATTCGCAATCCCCGGATATTGGTCTTGGATGAGGCCACCGCCAGTTTAGATGTCGGTACAGAAGCGATGATTCAAGCCGCCTTGGAAAAACTCTTGGTCAATCGCACGGCGATTATCATTGCCCACCGCCTCTCAACCATTCGGTATGTGGATCGGATTCTAGTCCTGAAGCGGGGGACATTGGTGGAAATCGGTTCCCATGAGGAGCTCCTGGCTGCCGGAGGGGTCTATGCCAGCCTTTATCAGTTACAGCAGTTGGGGGGTGCTTAGGAAGGGACTTTCTACCTAAATCCCAGAACCGTTCAGAAATTCTTCAATGGCGCGATCGCGCAAACTACAGCTTTTCTCTGAGAGTTCTCGTTCTAAAGCCCCCACTGCGACAGGAATCTGATCCGTGTTTAATGCGGGTCTGGGTTGGTCAGCTTGCAGGGTTTTGACTTGGGTTTCCAGGGCTTCAATCCGGTCGAGGAGATAACGAATGGCTTCGGCCTCAGAATCGGGAAGTTGTCCATGTTCCAACGGTGCAACTTTTGTCCCAGCCCGATAGACAATCCGCCCCGGAATCCCGACGACTGTGCAATCAGAAGGGACATCCCGCAGCACCACCGAACCCGCGCCAATCCGCACATTACTGCCAATTAAGAGGTTGCCTAAAACCTTGGCCCCGGCCCCAACCACAACATTCTCACCGAGGGTCGGATGGCGTTTGCCGGTTTCCTTGCCTGTCCCGCCGAGGGTGACACCTTGGTAGATCAGACAGTAATCCCCGACAATAGCTGTTTCCCCAATCACAACCCCCATGCCGTGATCTATAAACACTCCCTGGCCAATGGTTGCCCCCGGATGAATTTCAATGCCGGTAATCCAGCGGGAAAACTGGGAGAGTAAGCGCGGCACCACGGGTAAACCTAATGTCCATAACCAGTGAGAGATACGGTGTACCCAGAGGGCTTGGAGACCTGGATAACAGAGTAAAACTTCTAACCAATTTCGGGCCGCAGGGTCGCGCTCAAAGATAATCCGAAAATCCGCCTGGAGTGATTTGAACACTCGAAGAGTCCCTCATGAGTGACGGTTAATGGGGCACTATAAGTCCTAATCCGTAACCTATTATACCTAAACTCATATAGGCTCAGTGAATTTCTCATATACAAAGTGCCTGAAGATTCAGATATAAAACCGTTTGCTGCAAAATCAAAGGATGGTTTAGTGCGTCTTATATTCTCAAATGACCTTTATCGCCATGAAGTTTGATTCAAATACTTGCCGAACTAAGTGCCGAAAATGTAATATTAGAGAACCTTAAAAGGCGGTTCAGTATGTCAAGAGAAATACTCCAAGAAACTCCCTTAAAGTCTCAGGTGTCAACAAAACCTGCGTTATTAAAGTGCTCTGTATTTGATGGAATGTTCGGGGATGAGTATGCTGTTTCAATTATGGTCGAGGGAAATCGTAAAGTTTCTCTTTTCGCTTCTAAAACTGATCTAGAAGAAGTTAACATTAATGAACATACTGGAAAATTAAAAGTACAGTCTTTTGAAGTAGAGCCGACTTATGTAATACTTCCATCGAGCACATTAGAAGATGGTAGAACTGTAATTAATGTTCCGATCAGTATGTTGCTAATTCTGTAACTTAGAATGATATTGAGTAATCTCGAAATTCTCGCTGCTATTAGTCGTGGAGAAATATTTATAGATAATCTAGCTAACTATGATCCTGCCCAACCCCCGTTCAATACTACCTCTGTTGATCTTCGCTTATCATCAGAAATTGTTATACCAACTCAGCAACCAGTAGCGTTGAGTCCTTCTAAGGGTGGGATAGCTAGTTTCTTATCGACCAATTCCCAAAGGCTAACATTGACTAATATTCAACCCTACACACTTAAACCATCAACATTTATTTTAGGAAGAACTATAGAAAGAGTAGCCTTTCCAATAAATGAAGGCGGAAATTGTTACGCAGCTCGAGTTGAGGGAAAAAGCTCATTAGCCCGATGTGGTGTACTCGTTCACTTTACAGCACCAACAATTCATGCTGGCTTTGAAGGTACTATTACTTTAGAAATAATTAATTTGGGTGTTAATGATATTCAGCTAACTCCAGACACCTACATTTATCAACTAATTATTGAAGAAGTTAAAGGCATTCCTACTATAACGCCTAGTCAGTTTAGAGGGCAAAATACAGCATCAGGAATAACTACCTAAATAAATATGAAAACCACTGGTAGAAATCTGTAACTGTTGTATATTCTCTAATTTAGAGCGGTTCCAAAATCAAGTAACCAGTTCCGGACTGCTTAATTTTTGGTGTAGTTTATTCAGGCGGTCTTGGATAATTTGATTAATCTCCATTTGATGGACATGATCAGCAGGGTCTAGATCATCGGTTATGGTTCCGGGGGGGGCCTGAAACTTAGCCAATTGCCGCTCAAAATAACTGCCAGGATAGCGAATATATTCAACGGTTTTGCGCCCTAAGCGGGCCTGGTGACAAAAGGGCTGCAGCCAAGTCGCATAGGCAATATCTTCAGTTCCATACTTAAAGTCTCGGAACACCGCATCTTCGGGGAAACCGCCAATAAATTCATGCACCTCTCGTCGGACACAAAGATTGAGGGGAATACTGTTTTCCAAGGCTTTTTGCCAGTGGGGATGCAGGGAATCGTGGGTATAGATGCCTGTTCGCACGGCCCCAAAATATTCTGGATTGGTCTGGGTTTGATAGCTCTGGGGTACAGCCTGATTTAGAACAGAGAAGGCAATGAAAATATGCTCTGGTAAAAACCGGTCATCGCCATCGCAAAAGAACAGGGCCTGGGCCTGGGAAAATTTAACCCCAAGATTACGAGCTGCGGCCGTACCTAAATTCATCGGAAGCTTGATTAGTTGGTAATTGGGCTTATCTTTAGCAAATTGTTCCACAATCTCCATGGTGTTGTCCGTAGAGCCATCATCGACAATGACAACCTCGGCTTTAATGGCAGCGGCCTGGGGGTATTTGTGATCGAAATAGGTAAGACTGGCTTCAATACTTCCTAAGGTGGCCTGAAGGACATCCCCCCCCCGCTGGGTCATGACGTTGTATAGGGGGACAATCACTGCTAGAGAATTGAGTTCCGGCCTGGCCTGGGGCATAAGAGCAAAATGGTGGATGGATGTCTTCAAGTTTAAGGGCAGAGTCAACCAAGTTTATGCAAACACCGGGCCAGGAATTGACAAGAGTGGCCTAGTTTAGTTAACGTAATAAATGCTGAGTTTTTGCCCCCATCGTCTAGAGGCCTAGGACACCTCCCTTTCACGGAGGCGACGGGGATTCGAATTCCCCTGGGGGTATCTTCCTAATGGCAAAATCAGGCAACGAAGTTAAGCCTAAAACTGTCTCTCTGATTGAGTTCTGAGAGATGTAAACAATTGTGAAATATACCTAAAAGTAACTGGATATAGCTGGAAAATTAGGCAAAGTTTAAGCGCGATGGAATTTCGGATCAATCAAGCGAATGCAAAATTGTGCCACCCTTATTTCCTCAAAAGTCAATCACAACGTGCCTTATCCCTACAACAAACGCCTCTACAAAGCCCGCCGCCTGATTGTAGACCTTGGCCCCATGTAGTAAACTTTTTTTGCATTAAAATTAAAGTAGTACCAGGCAACTTTGACTCGTTATGATAAAACTACCCGTAGTTTTAATTTATCTTGCTGCTTCTGTCATTTGGCTCATTTGTAGAACTTTGCTCGCTCAGAGATGACACGCCCTAGAATTTTGGGGCCAATTTCTTCCTTATTTATGAAGCGCAAAAGCAATGACTTCAGTAATCTACTACCTATCTTCTGCTTGTTTAATCTCAATGGTTAAGTTCATAACCACATTTTTAATGATGTGACCACCATACTATTGTAACTAAACCAAAACCTAACCGCGACTTAAACTCATAACATTTCTTAGAGACGTAAGAAAAACTCGCTAAGATGGGGAAAGTCAGTAAAACTCAGGCATTTCGGTCATGTTCAACTCCCCTGTCCTAAGTACCCAAGTTCCCACGGATTTAGAAGCGTTCTGGATGCCTTTTACCGCCAATCGTCAATTTAAGACCCAACCCCGCCTACTGGTTTTTGCTCAGGGGATGTATTACACCAGCCATGATCAGCGGCAAATTTTGGATGGAACGGCGGGCCTCTGGTGTGTGAATGCGGGGCATTGTCGGCCGGAGATCGTTGCAGCTATTACAGAACAGGCGGCAACTCTAGACTTTGGGCCAACCTTCCAAATGGGACATCCTGGGCCGTTTCATTTGGCCCATCGTTTAGCCGAACTCACCCCCCCAGGCCTGGATTATGTCTTTTTCACGAATTCTGGCTCTGAAGCAGTAGATACAGCCCTAAAAATGGCCTTGGCCTATCATCAGCAACGGGGTGAAGGCACCAGGGTACGTTTAATTGGGCGCGAGCGGGGCTATCATGGCGTGGGCTTTGGGGGAATTTCTGTGGGCGGCATTGCCCCCAATCGTAAATTTTTTGGTAGCTTACTCTCTGGTGTAGATCATCTTCCCCATACCCACAACCTAGAGCAAAATGCCTTTAGCCAAGGAGTTCCGGCCTGGGGCGCGCACCTAGCCGATGAGCTGGAAAAAATTGTTGCTCTCCATGATGCCTCAACCATTGCCGCCGTGATTGTCGAACCCGTCGCTGGCTCAACTGGGGTTTTAATTCCCCCTCAAGGCTATTTACAGCGCCTACGGGACATCTGTGATCGCCACGGAATTTTATTGATTTTTGATGAGGTTATTACTGGCTTTGGCCGCTTAGGAACAGCCTTTGCCGCTGACTATTTTGGGGTCACTCCCGACTTAATGACTGTAGCTAAGGGGCTTACCAATGGGGCTGTACCGATGGGGGCTGTGTTTGCTCGCGATAGTATTTACCAAACCTTTATGGATGGCCCCAGCGCTGGGATTGAATTTTTCCACGGTTATACATACTCTGGACATCCCCTGGCCTGTGCTGCCGCCGCCGCGACTTTGAGCCTTTATAAGCAGGATGGTATTTTCCACCAGGCCCAGGCCATAGCCCCTTTTTGGCAGGAGGCGATTCATTCCCTCAAGGGCAGTCCCCATGTCATTGATCTACGAAATTTGGGTTTAGTGGCTGGAATTGAATTAGCACCTCGGCCTGGACAACCTGGGCAACGCGGTTTTGACTGCTTCCAGGCCTGTTATGCCAAAGGACTCCTCATTCGAGTGACCGGGGATATTATTGCCCTTTCGCCGCCTTTAATTATTAACAAATCCCAAATTGAACAAATTGTCAGTACCATCAGTGATGTTTTGAAAACCTTAGATTAACCCTTTAAGCCTTGTTGTCTGCTAAAACCTTTATTACTCTAATACTCTAGTCCTCTGAAATGCCCATGCCGTCTCGATTCTACTCTGCTGTATTGCTTGTGGGACGACAGGTTTTAGGAACGCTTGCCATGATAGTCCTAGTCGGGGCCTGGGTCTTGGACTGGGATAGTGTTGGGGTCATAGCCGCAAGCGTTTTGTTCCTAGTCAATGCTCCAACCCTTTGGCACTTTACCCAGCGGTGGGTTCAGCAAGATTTAGCTCCTGCCCAACGACAGTTCATCCTGGCGGTGTTTGGTATCGTCTTTTCCCTAATTGCTCTGGTGGGAATGACCGAGATTTGGCCGTGGATTCAGGGGCGGTTTGCGGGGACAAATTGGGACGCAGTCGGGGCATTAGCAGAAGGCTTTGGCGCATTGGGGCAAATTTTGGTGGCCTTGCTTGCTGCCTATGTGGCCTGGCGACAGTATGTCATTTCTCGAGATTTGACCACCCAACAAAACCGAATTACCCAACAGCAAACCATTGATAGCTACTTCCAAGGGATTTCCGACTTGATCTTGGGAGAGGATGGCCTCCTCGAAGACTGGCCTCCAGAACGAGCCATTGCTGAAGGACGCACCGCAGCCATTTTGGTCGGGTTAGATGCTGAGGGCAAGGCCAAAGTGATTCGGTTTCTCTCCAGTGCCAAATTACTGGCTCCCCTCAAACGCGACCGACGACTGGGGCGGGCAATCTTTGATGGCCTGGGGGGTTATGAAGAAGACATTGAATTTGGGGTGCGGATTATTAACTTAGGCAGTATGTTAGTCGGGGCAGATTTGAGTCATACAGATTTACGGTGGACAGAATTTAGTGAAGCGAATCTCACGGGTGCAAATTTCCAGGCCTGTAACTTAACTCGTGCCAATATGCCCGGAACAGTTCTCCAAGGAGCCGACTTCACAGCCGCAAACCTCAGCCGCACCCGCTTCTTTTATGGAGACATTACCACCGCCAGCCCCAGAGATCGGGTTACCCCCCCTAACTTCAAAACTGGCAGTCAAACTGGAGCCATTATTGAAGATGCCGACTTTAGTGATGTCCAGGCCCTTTCTGATGATCAACGCTATTACTGCTGTGCCTGGGGTGGTGAAAAAACCAGAGCGACCATTCCCGGCGGCTGTGAGGGGATTCCGAATCTTTTAGGTCATTAGCCGTTACAATTCCTGCAACTCAGACAAGAACTATGACCTGATCATGGCACATTGAAGCTAATTCCTTTAAGAACTCTGCATCATCTATGAAACGAACTGCTTCTCAGGCTCTTTCCCCCAGATTTCGGCCCCAGAACTTACTGGTCATTCCGGTTATTGCTGCCTTAATTGGTCTAATAACTCCGGTGGCTTTTGCCCAAGAGATGATCCGGACTCTGACTGTGACCGGCCGTGGCAAAGAGGCTGTAGCTCCCACCCAGGCCCAGGTGACATTAGGGGTTGAAATCCAGGCTAAAACCGCCACCGAGGCCCAGGCCGAAGTCGCCCGCCGGATGAATAGTGTTGTCAGTGTTTTGAAAGCCAATACTGTTAGTAAGCTCCAAACCACTGGGATTAATCTTTCCCCCAACTATGACTACAGCAACAATCAACGGATTTTAAGGGGATATACGGCTCGGAATACCGTCAGCTTTACCACTAGCACCGAATCCACTGGCACGATTTTAGATGCAGCCATCAAAGCTGGGGCGACCACGATTGAAAATGTCAGCCTGATCCTAGCCGATAGCCAGTTTTCTGCGGCCCAAAAAGTTGCTCTCCAACGGGCCACCCTCGATGCCCAGGCCCAGGCCAGTGTTGTTTTGAATACCCTTGGTCTCAAGCCTCAGCAAATTATTGGCATTCAAATTAACAATGCTACTCCCCCAATGCCCCCCCCGAACCCAATGATGATGCGTGTTGCGGCCACGGCTGATGCGGCCCCACCAACCCCAGTCATTGCCGGAGAACAACAAGTGGAAGCCACGGTGATTTTACAAATTCAGTACTAAGGCAGAGTAATTCCGGGCAATATGGCATTAGACCCAGTTCTTGCACTATCCCGATGATTCCTTACCTATGCTCAAGTTTTGTGGTGATTGTCGTTGCCCTTTGGTTATCCACTCGCCGCTTGCCCCGCTCCCCTCTACCCGCAACTTTATTATTTATCTGCTTAGTCTTGGGGCAAATTTCAATCATTATCTTGAGTCTGGGCCTATTTAACCAGTTACATCCTTTGATGATTGTGATCACTAGTATTGGTCTGGGCCTGGTGTTGACTGTTGGTAATCAATTTATCAAGGTGCAAATGACGGTTTCTGACTTAAATGTGGCTACGGAAAAATCAGCAAATCAAGAACTTAATCAATCCGGTATTGTTGCTAGTCTAATTTTGGGTTTTATTCTAGCAGTTCCCTTCATGCCAATGCTGTCTGATTTGGTAATTCAAGTCCTTAATGTACATCCATTAAGCTGGGATGTGGTCAGTTATCATTTACCCAATGCTGTTGATTATCTGCAAACCTCAAGTCTCTGGACAATGCAGGGGGATTTTAGTCAATATCCGGGCGGCAATGAGTTGCTCTTAATTTGGAGTTTTTTGCCCCTTGGTTTAGATACGATGCTGGGTTTGACCACTTTAACGCTTGGCCTGGGACTGATGTTGGCGGCAACCCTGTTACTTCGGGATGTAATTACAGTTCGAAACGCCTTTGCTCAAAGTTTACAGATTCTTGCCCTTTGGTTACTTTGCTTTTCCGTGCCTGACTTTCAGACCATTTGGTTTGACTTGGGACGAAATGACTTAACGGTCGGTTTTTGGCTGTTGGTTGCCACTTGGACATTCACCCGTTTTAGCTTCACACAAGAAAATCGTCATAGTTGGCTGCTTTGGACAGGTATTAGTTTAGGATTTGCCGTGGGTACAAAACCCAATGCTCTTTACTATTGGCTAGGTTTTTTCATCCTAAGTTTATGCCCGATCTGCTCTCAAGAGGTCAAATCTGCTGAATCAGCTTTTCAAAGATCAAAATGGTGGCAGCAACTTGTTCATCGTTTTGCAGAGTTAGGAATTCCAGTATTATTAATAGCTGGATTTTGGTATGCCCGCAACATTATTGTGCAGGGGACAATTTTTCAAGATCAGATACTATATCCTGGACGTGAGTTAACTATTATTCGGCATCTATTTAATCCAAATTTATATCAACTTCAATTTCCAATTTTATTTTTATTTGGTGCTTCATTAATCACGATAATCACGATTTCTCTAAAAACTTTATTTTTGCCCCTAAACTCAAAGCCATTACAACTGTTGGCCTGGATTAATGGGGTTGGAATCGGGGCCTGGATATTGACACCTCACGGGGCTGGATACTGGGTTGGAACGAAAATGATTCTATCCGTGCAATTGCGCTACGGGATTGTTTTGATTCCACTAACAGTGATTTTGTTAATTAATCTTATCGCCTTACTATTTTACGCCATTCCTCAAAAGAATCTCCGCTTAACATCACTCTATAGGCAGATTACAACTCGATTTTATCAAACTAGTTCTCTTCACAAAACTTGGAAATACTTAGGATGTAGTGTTTCCGTGGGGATAGTGTTGGGATTAGGGCAACTAGCAACCTATCAACCTCCACTGGGTTTACCTGGATATGGTTCAATTCTTTTTACTGGAATCAATCAAAATAGTCCTAAGAGTCAAAGTCAAATTTATGCATGGATCCAAAAAAATATTCACAACAAGATAATTTATGCGGTTGGCCTGCGCCCCTATGGTTTGTATGGATTTCCCTTTACGAACCGGGTCATCAGTGGTGGCAGCCCAGAATCTTGGCAATACCAGTCATTTCAACAGACACAACAAACATGGCATCCTGAATATATTGTTTTTTCAGTTGATCCATTTACTGGCAAGGTATCACCAGATATTAAGTATTTATTGAGAGATATCCAGACCTATAAGCCTGTTTTTCGAGATTCTTACGGGATAGTATTTAAGGTTGTAAATCCCTAACAGATTAAAAATGACGAAGTAATGTGAGATGAATAGTGGTTTAGGCTTATAGCTGTTCCAGATAAGAGTGGAACAGTGAGGAGAGAAAAGCACTAAACTCAATAATTGTTGTCATCCATAATGGTTATGAGTTACAGCTTGGATTTACGCCAACAGGTGATTGCCTATCTCCAACAGGGTAGTCAAATTACTCAAGCCACCAATATTATTTCTAAAATACAAAAACTGCAAGTGTGGGCAAAACAGCAGAGTAGCTCTAGTCTTGTTTACGTCGGTAAAACTGGGTTTGACCCCAATCCTACCTGCGTCTATGGCTGATCAAAACGGGGGCAACGTTTATTTAGAACGCAACAAGGAAAACGAGAGAGCCTGGTGGCAGCCCGGCAAAATCATATCAAGGATTTTATTGCACCGATGGTGTTTAACGGCTCTTTGGATGTGGTGGGATTTGCCAGATGGTTGAGCGGTTATTGCTTACCAGCATTAGAACAACCCTCGCGCCTGATTCTGGATAATGCCCCGATACACCAAAAGGCAGTGATCCTGCCCACGACCGTTGGTCTACAAGACCTTGTTGAAGTAGCCGGACATCAAGTCCTCTTTTTGCTCAAATACTCCCCAGACTGTTTCGCACGACCGTTGGTTTATAACAAGATAAAGCATGATTTCAGTGCTCTAAAGCAAGCCAGAATGTACGCAGAACCCGGAACTTCTATTGATGAAATTATCCGAAACTATTGTACTGCCTAATGTCCTATTCTTAACCAGAATAACTATAGATAAGTTTTAATAAAGACAGTAATTATGGACTGATGCTCGACTCAGCCAGTAGATTTTTATATCAGTTCTAGCTTAAGAACCATATCGTTATAGTCTAAATCGCCACCACCAACAATATCTTCAAAACCAAAAAGGTTTGCTCCTAAACGAGTCATGTGGTTAAGGTTATCGGAGTTAGCAGCTCCAAATGAGAAGAAAGCCTGAGGCTGATTAATATTTAGATTCTTCGGATTCATTTTCAGAACGTCATCAATAGTCGCATTGGGAATAATAAATGCACCATACATTCCACCCCCCGTCAACTCAAATGTGTCGGTTGCGGTGGAAAAATTGTTTGGCGTTGTCAGTACTTGCCCAGTTAATGAGTCTTTGGCACGGAGTAGGGCTAATTGCGCATAGTTAGAATCCCCAGGCCTAACATCAATGGTTCCATTCCCATCAATGTCTAGTCCTCCGGTTAAGCTATCAACTTGATAAAGACCAATCAAGTTATCAAAGGCAGCAGCCCGACTTAGGGAAGATGTAAAGGAAACAGGTTGATTGATAGCCCCAGGGATGACAATCGCGCTTGAACCAACCTCCACTATCACTTGTCCGAGAGTCACTTGGTGATATCCACGGGAATCTGAAACAATATCAGGTGCTGTGGTTGTGGAAAACGTTGTTGAATCTCCAGAGCGACTGTAAAGAATATAGTAGTCATTGGGAGTGAGGAATGAGTTTTGTAAGCTTCCGAAGAATTCAGATTCTGTCTCAACCAATAAATCAGGATTGATGAAACTATCTTCAGCAATTGTTCGAGAAAGAGACTGATTACTGGCTCCAAAACTCTTATCAAACAAGACTTGCCGACGAGCGAGTGCGGCAGCTTCATAGCCTGAATCTGTGGGTAAGAGGCCATTTATTCGCCCTTGGACATCCTCTACTTTTACTAAACCAAACTCTGATTCTTGAGGCACATTTACGAGCCGCCACTGAACATTACCGTCCGCAGCCGTTGGAGCCCTAAAGGTTTGATTGTTGTTGGTAATGAGACCGGGGATAGTGCGGCTGATATAACCGTTTGTCCCGACTAGTCCATTCACACCCTGATCCACATCACCTCGCTTCCCATCCTCTAAAACCAGGTTGACATTCTTGGAGGCATCTAAGGATGAATTTGCAATCTCAGGGGCGAGGAAACGGGCCCCAGTCTGACCATCAAACATGAAAGACTCGTAACGATTGGCTTCAGAATTCCAATTTAAGAAATCATTGAAATCATCTTGATACTGAAGATTCAAATTAACCTCAGCCTTGCCTTGTTGGGTTGCTGTATTGAACGCAAGTGCGGATTCTAAGAGGCTGTTAGTTGAAGGTTCAAAAAATATCTGTTGCCAATTCTTAATTTCTAGATCGGAAGTCTCTCCTTGGATATTAAAAGTATTCCTGAGAACATTTGAACTAGAGGCTTGATTAATGATTGTTGCATTCAAAACAACATTTTTTGTCGGATCAGATAACGGGTTGTCGAGTAGAAAAACTTGAACTTCCTTAAACCTTTCCCCTGGGTTGAAGGTAGTCCGTCCAGTTACAGGCAGATAGTTTAAGCCAGCTTTACCGAGACTATCTTGAGTGCTGTAACTAATACCGAGATATTGCTCTAGGTTTCCACTCCGTTCAATCCTGAAGAAGCCAATGTTATCAGCAGGTGAGATTACCAGTGGAGATACAGTCAGTTGGGGCTGCTGCGTTAAAGGCGATAGGTTAAATAAATCCGATGGGCTGCCAGAGTAAGCATTAATCGTCCCATACACATCGTTATTGTTTTGAAACTGATTATAGACATTGGTGAAAGTTCCGCCGGGACTATTGGGAGCGGTGTTGTTCCTAAAACTTAGGCTATTGCCAGCCACCGTCGCGTCGGGTGAAATAAAAATGCCACCGCCCAAACCTTGTCCAACCTGACCGCCAGAGCCACCTGAGGTCTTGTTATCCACGAAGTTAGAGTTAGTAATGATCAGGTTTGAACCAGGCCCGTAAACAAATACTGCCCCGCCCAGGCCACTGCCGCCCCCCCCAGTCCCCCCACTGCCAGGGCCACTACCGGAAAATACGTCTGGGGGTTTACCTGCTGAACCATTAGTCCCGTTACCCGCAAGTGTGGCATTGGTCGATTGATTTGTTCCGCCGCCATTACCGCCAGCACCACCAGACCCCGCCCTATTAGAGCTATTTTTGGGGCCTGCTCCACCACCGCCGCCACCGGCCCCACCGCCAGCTCCGTAGGTACCATTACCCCCAGCCCCACCATTACCGCCATCGGAATCTTTAGTCCCAAACGTACCGCCACTACCGCCGCCGCCGCCGCCACCACCGCCACCGCCAATACCTAGGGTGCTAGCTGTTCCCCCTGTGCCTCCTCTACCACCGCTCTCGCCATTTTCAATAGAGCCGGCCGAGCCTCCACTTGTGCCTGTAGCAGATGTATTGAAACCACCCCCACCACCACCTGCATCTGGCCTGTCAGTAGGAGTGCCAGCAAATTCGCCACCCCCACCAGAAGCGCCAACTGCCCCAGCCCCTCCCTGAGCTTGGTTTCCGGCAAAAGTGACGCGGTCAACGGTGACTTGACTACCCGCCAGTATTGTTAAAGCGCCCCCTGCACCCAGGCCACCCCCGCCGCCAACATTGCCATTTCCGCCCTTAGCCCAGCCATTACTGAGATTCAGATAGGAGAAATTAACAATTGCACCATCAACGGTAAAAATATTGTTGTAACCCGTTCCAGGTGCTTGAATAGTCGGGCTACCCAAGACTCCAGCGGTTTGAAATGTAATATCATTACCCGTATTAATTTTGGGTAAGGCACTGTTAAGGCGAATGGTTTGATTACCAACACTAATGAGATCGATAACATCATGGCCGGGGGCATTACCCGCATCAATAATGGCTTGCCGCAAAGAACCAGGCCCGGAATCATTAACGTTTGTCACCTTGAAGGTATTGACAGTCGCTCCTTGTAAAAGTAGGTCATTGCCTTGAGTCACAAATTCCAGTTGCGGAACATAGACCCCGGTAACCCGCCCGATATAGTCGTTGCCAAGTCTCACCAGAACATCAGGGCCATATTGGGTTAAGTAAAACTCGTTGCGGCGACTGGCTAAATTCTTAAATCCAATGACATCTTCACCTGCTTCAAAGTCAAGAACCGCATTGAGATTGAGGGGTAAATTTGCATCAGCTAACCAAAACTGGTCTGTCCCATCTCCACCCGTTAAGGCATTGTGCTTACCGCCTTGAACTAAGAAGAGATCATCTCCCTCTCCACCGTAAGCGAAGTCATTTTCCAAAAGGTAGAATTGGTCATCTCCCGCTTCACCATAAAGATGATTACCACCGCTACCAGGCCGGGAATCAAGAATGTCATGGCCAATCCCACCGTAAAGAAAATCAACCTTACCTGCCAACAACTGGTCGTTACCCGCACCCCCGTAGAGGGTATTATTTCCTAAACCCAAACTTCCGTCTATGACGTCATCACCCCCCAAGGCAAACATTTGCAGGTTGGATGCAGGAGAAACCTCAGAGGGCGTGATTTTGAGAGTATCGTTATTTTCAGTTCCATAAACAGCGTGTTGAGTGGGAGTCGTCGCAGTCGCAACAAAACTATTCTTATCCCGATTGTTTAAGTTGTTATTGTTTTGAATTAAAAGAGTCGTCCCTTGATTCGTATATTTATCAAACGTCAGTCCCGACTCAGTCACAGTGCCTTGATTAATCCAGTTGCCAAAGTCATTAGCAACCAGAAGAGCACCATAGCCAAGGACTTTAAAACTGTTAGTTGTCTCAGATAAAGCCGTTAAGGTGGGGAGATTAAAGGTGAGGCGATTGCTAAAACCAAGGTCAATCGTTTCGATTCCACTGATGCGACTCCCTATTCGTGTATCCAATAAATCCAGATTATTGGACTTGAGAATGTAGGAATTGAGTTGGAGGGTATCAACCCCAGTTCCCCCGTTCATTTGACCAAAACTGAGGCTACCGATGGAGAGTAGGTCATCCCCTTGCCCCCCATTCATGACCACAAATTTGCCGTCACTGGGGTTGGCGACACCAGCACTTTGAATAATGTCATTCCCTTGGGCCCCATTCATGATGTGAGGGGTTGCTTGACTGGCCAGGGACGTAGCAGAAAGGATATCGTCCTCAAAAGTTCCTAAAAAGTTAGACGGAATATCTAAATTGAAGTGATTCCCGAATATGTTGTAGCCCAACCCAGACACACTTTCACTGTTGTTACCTTGGGCACCAATCCCAATATCAGCAAAGCCATCCCCATTCACATCCGTAAGACCACTGACAAAAGAACCGGCCTTGGCAAAGGATTGGGCTCCCACAGTTTTAAACCCATTAGCTCCATCAAGGGTATTGACATTGAAAACACCGCCAGAGCCAATGTCTGCCCGGCCAAAAATAGTGAAAACATCACCTTTAAAAGCTGGATCGCCCGGTTGTGTTGGATTACCAAGAACAATGTCATCGAAACCGTCACCATTGATATCGCCCCCTCCCGTCACACTGTAGCCAAGGGAGGAACTCTTTGAGCCATTAACTTGTTTCTCAATTAAAAAACCATTACTGCCATTCAAGGAATCAAGATTTAAACGGCCATTGCTCCCCACAGACCGCCCGCCAAAGATCACATAGGCCTGGCCGACATCGCCAAACTGGGCCCCAATCAGCAAATCACCAAAACCATCGCCGTTAACATCGCCAGCCTCACTGATACTGGGGATAACAGTTTGATTAGGGGAAACAATCTCCTCTGTTAGCTTGAAGCCATTCTGACCATTCAGTGTTGCCAGATCAATCAGGGGAATATCACTTAAATTAGACTGCCCAAAAACAACATAGGCCGCAAAGGCAAGGACTTTGGGATCAGAGTTAAAGCCAACTAGTCCAAAATCGCTGTACCCATCCCCATTGATATCCCCCAAGTTATTCACATAGGAAATTGGTAGGTTGTACTCCGGTAAAATGGGTAATAGTTGCGGGAGGGCATCGTAGTTGGTTACGGTACTAGGCTGCCAACTCGTTTTGCCAAAAACAATAAACGGATTGAAATAGGCACTCTGAATCAACAGGTCATCCGTACCGTCACCATTAAAGTCACCGCTAGTGAGATTGACATTCTGACCCGCATTGGCAAAGCTAGTCGGCAAGTTAATGTTGACACCGCCACTCTCCGTCAAGAGTAAATCAAAGTCAACTCCTGTACTGGGATCAAACTCAGACCAAAATGAACTGTCTTGATTGCCAAAGATAATAGTTGCAAAATGGTTGTCCGTTGCCCCACTCCGAGACACAACAAAGTCTGTAATGCCATCGTTATTAAAGTCGCCAAAGCCTAGGGTCTGTCTTCCTTTAAGGGTTCCAGCTTCAGGTTTGAGGGTGACGGGCAAACTGGGGATGTTGGTTGTGGGCTGAAGGGGGTCACTGCCAAAAAATAGATAAAACGCTTGCCCGCCACTCCCAGCAAAACCTGCATCAGCAATTAGGGTATCGGCATAGCCATCCCCATTGATATCCCCTCCCAGTTGGACGGTAGCAACTTCGTTACGAGTAATGGGCTGAAAAATAAAGCCGTTGTCACTTCTGAGTTTGGTGACATCAATGCTCCCCCCTGCACCGACCCAGGGATAACCAAAGGAAACATAGAAGTTCGTCTTTTCCTGGCCTGGATAAGATTGGGGTGTAGCAATGGCGAGGTCAAGGTATCCATCTTTGTTGACATCACCAATACTGCCCAGGCCTAAGCCCAGTTGTTCTCCAGAGTTGGGATTATTAAATAAAAATACACGCTGGGTCAAAACATCAATATCACTTAAGTCCAAAACCCCATTGTTGAGAAAATCACTCCACTGATTTGTACCCAGAAATAGATAGGTTTGACCCGTGGCACTGTCGTCACCATTGGTGCTGAGAGTTGGGGCACTAATAAGAAAATCTTTAATCCCATCGCTATTGACATCACCTACGCCAGCAACTGTGTATCCTGTATTTCCCCCCGTTTGGCGCACTAGATCATAGATGCCATTAATCATGAACCCGTTGGTGCCATTCAGAGCTGGCAGATTAATCAGGCTGGGCCAGGCTGGACTATTCGATTTACCAAAGACAACATAGGCCCGCCCGCGATTCGTAATCCCACCTGTCCCGGAGGTTTCAGCACTGATGACAAAATCGTCAATGTTATCACCGTTAATATCTCCAACGTTGGCGATACTACTACCGGCTGCATCGGCAAGGGTGAAGTCGGGGGGAACATTGGGATCAATCACTGAACTACCATCTTCGTTAGAAGGGTTATAGAAAGCCTCCCCCTTCAAGATGAGTCCATTCGTCCCATTCAACCCGTTTAAGTTGAGGTTGCTGTTGAGAGTACTGCCTCCAAAAATCGCATACACTTGGCCGCCATAGGCTGGGGGTTTAGCGTCACCATCCACACCTGCTGGATAACTGACTGGATTGGCAGTTGGGGCACCGAGAAGAATATCCTTAATCCCATCCTGGTTAATATCCGCCAGAGTTAATCCAGTCCCAATTTGTCCAGTACCGGTTGTCAGGACATAGCCGTTACTCCCTAAGTTATCAAGATCAATAGTTGGGGTGTTGTTCCGAAGTGCATCACGAATCGTTTGCCCAAAAACAATATAAACAGTGTCAGTAACTGGGGCGGTGATGATCAAATCTGGAATTGACTGATTGGTAACGTTGCCAACTGCCACTCGGGCCCCGGCCAGGCTACCAGGCTGATTCGACTCTAAAACCAGGCCTGGGGTTTGGCTAAGTTCAATTCTGCTTTTCCCACTTAAACTTGTTCCTGCCAGAATGTGGACTTTTGCTGTACTCGGGTTCACAAAGGTAGAGGGGGCGCCTAAAATTAAATCAGTTTTGCCATCGCCATCAAAGTCAGCCGTTGTTAAGCCAGTCCCAAGATTACTATTTGTTTCACCAACAACAACTAGGCCATTTGTCCCATTCAAACTGTCTAAATCTAGGTTTTGGTTGGCAATCCCAATGTTGGAGCTACCATAAACAACATAAACAGCTCCTGAACCTTCATTTTTAAGGGGAGCACCAATCAGAAAGTCGTCAAATCCGTCCTGATTCAGGTCTCCAGCCGCAGTAATCGCTTCCCCAACATGGGCTAGGGCATCACCCTGAAGAATAAAGCCGCTTTGGATTTCAGCCAGGTTAGTTGGCTCATCATCAATCAACGTCACCGTGGTCACAAGTTCGGACTGGGTTGAACTCAGGCGCAAACCATTCAGTGTCAAATAGGCTTCTGGCTGGGGGCTACTCACAACAACTCGGAAACTCTCAGCCCGTCTTTCCGATAGTGAGTCATCTAATAGCGCAATCCGAATTTCTTGGGTTGCTTGGCCTGGCTGAAACGTTACTAGGCCCGATTTAGCCACATAGTCAGAGCCAGCGGTGGCAGAGCCGTCAATGGTCCTAAAGTTTAACTTAAGCTCATTTTCAACATTGCCAGTTCGGTGGAGGATAATTGTAGCAAAGGCATCAGTTTCACGGGCGGCGGTTGGTGTGATTTTCACCTGGGTAATGCTACTACCCGCTATGGCAGGTAAAACTAGGCTAAAGTCTTGCTCTGGGCTAACACGGTTGTAGATACCTTGACGGGCTTCGTTTACCTGGCTGGTTGGTTGCGTGGCCTGTTGTTGAGCATTGGCAATACCCTCAAGAATAACCTGGGGACTGGCGAGATTTGACTGGACTGGATTCCAGAGTTGGGCGGGTGTCCACTGTTGAAAATCTTTATTAAAGGTGCTGTAATAAACCGTTGATTCAGGTTCTCCATTGGGGGTTGTTGAGGGGGATTCGGCCGTCCAAAATACTGCTGATTGACCATCCAAGACAATTCCCCCCGGCGCATCAAGGGTCACGATTGTCCCTGAACCAATTAGTTGGGGATTGCTCCAGGCCGTGCCATTCCAGAACGCACCATAGAGCGAATCTATAGCGGTTTCCCCTGCACCATCAGAAATAATCCAAGTCAACAGTAATTGGCCATCGGCTGTTTTGTCTAAAACGAGTTGGCCTGGGTTAGTAATATTAGAGGGGAGAGGGGTTGGATTACTCCAAGTAATGCCGTTATCACTAGAGGTGGCAAATACTAACGTTGATGAACCAACCGCATCAATGTAAAGCTCGCGATTCGGCGTACCATCCGGGTTGAAAATATTGGTATTACTATTAGCCCAGGCCACGACCATCTGACCGGAAGGCATGATCTGAATAACTGGATTAAAGTTAGCGCCCTGGCTTTGGGGAATGGCTGGTAAAGATTGCCAAGTTTTACCCCCATCGGTGGAGCGAGATAAAACAATTTCAGAAAGATAGTTGCTGGCCTGGAAATCGGTGACGTGGGTATCTCGAATCCAAGTGGCAAAAATTGAACCATCCGGAGCTATGGCTAGACTGGCACTGGAGTCATTGGTCAGGTTCTCTGAGCTACTATCCCAATTCAATAGAGTTCCTGTATAGACCTCTGAACTTCCTAAAATTGGGCGGGGCGAGATTCCTAGGAAAAGTTCATTCTCAGGAATGATTGGATTCTGGCTATTAAACTCAGTTTCAGTTGGATAGGGACCAAATTCCTTCTGCAACTTCCAGCCCCAACCAAAAACTGTGGCAGATAATTCAACGGCAAATGAAATACCTTGATATGCGGGTTCAGGATAGAGGTTCCACGTAAAAAAGGTTTCGAGTTTTGCCCCCAAGTCCCAAAAGGTTACATCCCCTGCTTTACTTTTTGCTTTGCCGAATACACCCAGACCAACTTGAGTTGAGACCGTATTAACAACATCTTCAATAATTCCCAACAGCTCGGGTGGTTCAAATAATTTACCAGCAGCCTGTTCGGAATCAATCTTCCAGTAGAGTTCATTAGGGTCATCCCCCTCCTGGGCCGGAGTCCCATCCGCTCGGACTAATTGATAGTCGTATATCCCTAAAACCGCAAAGGCTTGGTCAGCATTCCAGTTCTGTGCCCAGGTTACAGATATTGAACCGAGTAAGCCTGCCTTAAGCTCAAAACTAATCCCGAAGAATTCTCTGCTAAGCTTAGGTGGTAAAAGATTAAGTTCAACATCAGTCCGAAATCGAGCGGAACTAGTTACGTCTAAAGTACCTCCAATATCATCAATAATGATACTTAGTCGCCCCAGAGCGCGGAGTCGTGGAACAACTGATAACCTACCAACGCTAATGCTCAGCTTTAGTTCATCATCTAATTGCAAAAATTGCTCTATTTGATTAATACTCCCATTTTCTTCCGAAGTAATAATCGATCCCCCAAAAGAAGCAGTATTCTTAAACTGCAATTCAAAGAAAGCGAGTGGAAGTTTTCCACCCAAGTCTTTATCATAAATTCTCAAGAAATTGCTGGGGAAAAGGTCGGTTAAATTAACATTTCCCGCATCCACTGAGTTGGTGATAGAGCTATCTGTACTCAATGGCTTAGATTGAGTGAGGGAATTGAACGTAGGAGACTTATCCCGTAAGTCAATAACCTGGCTGTAGAGGTCTTTGTCTGCCTCAGGATTGTTAAGGTTAAGTTTTTCAGTCAGGAGAACTAAGTTTCCCTCTGAGGTTGCCATCAGGCGATGATTTCCATCGTTGACATTGTCTTCAGTGAGCTTGAGTTCATCACTCCACTGGTATTGCCCTAGGCTACTAATGATTCCACTGGCACCCTTGACATCGGCATTATTTCCCTCCCCTTCTAGCCAAGACACAAAGATTCCGGTTGGGTTTTCGGAGTTGCTCGGATTTCCGGAGATATTGACTCCAGTGACAATCTTTAGCTCCTTGGAACTTGTACTTCCGGCAATGGGAGCCGCCTCGACCCACTGACCAAAGGTTGGATCATAGTAGGAGTGATAGATTAAGCCATTTTGGTTCCAGGCCATGTGGACACGGCCATTCGCATCCGTAGCAAAAACGGGTGAGGAAGCTGGTGTTGGGTTAGTCAAAGCCTGAAACCTTGAGGAGGAACATCTTTTGCCAGTGCATACAGACTGTACAGCGTTACAACGAGTTCCCGGCGTGTCCCAGAAAACATCAAAAAACTTATCTCAGCAATATCAATACGCCTTGTCTAAGGGTAGTTGTCAATTTGTTAGCGGCTGACATTGGGGGCAAAAATGGGCCGAGCGACCCCCTAAGCGTATTTGTTGAATCGGAGTTTGGCAGACTCGACAGGGTTGCCCTTTGCGTCCATAAACCCAGGCCTGGCCCCCATAGTTCCCATTAATTCCTTCTACGCTTGTAAAGGTATTAAAAGTCGTTCCCCCAACCGCCAGGCTTAATTGCAAAACGGCTTTGATTTTTTGGTGGAGGGTTTGGATTTGGACAGGGGTGAGATCACAACAGCGGGCCTGGGGATGTATCTGAGCCAAAAATAGGGCTTCATCGGCGTAGATATTGCCAATCCCCGCAATCAAGGCCTGGTCAAGGAGGGCGTTTTTAATTGGCTTGTGGGGATGTTGGAGTTTTTGAGCTAAATACGAAACTGTGAAATCTGGTCCCAAGGGTTCTGGCCCCAGGCCCGCTAGGGTTGGCATTAGTTGAGGTAATAAATCTGCTGCCGGTAGCCACCACATTTGCCCAAAGGTGCGTTGATCCACAAAGCGAAGTTCCTGCCCCGACCCAAAAAAGAGCCTAACACGGGTATGTTTGGCCATCGGAATTTCTTGGGACAACCAAAAAAGCTGGCCCGTCATCCGTAAATGGACAACCAACCAGCCCCTTGAATTGAGTTTGCCAATCAGATATTTTCCTCGCCGCTCCCAGGCCTGGAGGGATTGCCCAACTAATCCTGAAATAAATTCATCAGGATCAAGAGGATAGGCGACTGTTTTTGGATAGAGAACTTCTCCCCCTAAAATGGGAACATCAAGGGTCAATTCGGCTAAACCACGACGTACCGTTTCAACTTCAGGCAGTTCCGGCACAGGGCTTAACCCAACAGACTCGCTAAGGTATTGAGCAATTGAGAGGGATTGTGGTTATTTTTTCTTGGGTGCTTCAACTTCGACAACTTCCGTCAAAGCAAAGTTGTTGGTATTCACGCCACTGGCACTGCCACTGAAGCCACTGTAATTAACCTTGTCAAACCGGACGATCACCGGGTATTTAATCCCACTTTGATCCACGGACGCGACCGTACCAACTTCATTGTACCAGTAAGACTCTGGACGTAGGATTTTTACCTTAGAACCACGTTGAACCATGAATCTATCCTTATTAAAACGGATCAATAGCTATAAGCCTACTATGGCTGGGTGGGAATCTGATATCTGTTGTGGCAAGGTTTCATAAAGGTTTACAGAACCCCTTCCCATCACCAATATTCCCCCAGACACCCCCAGGCCTGGAGTATTCTGAAAAAAAGCTTAAACACTCCGTCACCCTAGACCAATGCCAACATCACGCATCTTGAATCCGTTCAAAAACCTGGCCTGGATATTACAACGGTTAACCTTAATCGGGGTTGGGGGCGGATTAAGTTTCATGGGCCTTGGTGCTACCCCAGAATTTGCCCAGGCCCAATCTACACCGCGTTCCAACCCGCAATTCCAGGCCGAACTTCCCCCCGTCAGTCAGTTTGCCGATGGAACTGTATTTTTTAATCAAATTCCCCAGTTCCTTGGGGCCAAAACCTACGACCCCATCACGTTCACCTTCCGCCCAAAGTATTACTTCACCCTGGCCGTCCCTGCCACAAGCCTAGTCCCCCTCAGTCGCGTTCAGTTAAAGCAAATTTCAGGCAATAGCACGATTGAATTTTTATCCGGCCTGAATCAAGCGGTTGTGACCGGTAATCCCAAAATTCCCATTACCATCACCCAAATGGCGAATAATCCACCCCGTACTAATGAGTTTCTCTTGGAACCCCCGATTCAACCCGGCCAGAACGTGACCTTAATTCTCACCGCTGTCCGTAATCCGACTGTGCCTGGGGTATATTTGTTTGGGGTTACGGTTTATCCTCTCGGTGAAAAGGTAATTGGCAATATGACCGGGACAGCCCGCCTCCAGTTTCGTAATCCTGGCCTGTTATTTTAGGACGTACTTCTCCCCTTGCAGTCTCTCTTGCGTAAATCTTGGTCGTGGCGTTGGCTTTTGGGGCTATTCATCCTTGCCCTGGCCTGGGGATGTCAGAACGTTGGTTTGTTCCTGGGAACATCCGAGAAACTACAGTCTCATTCCCAGCAAATTGTCATTGGTACCACCTCCCGCATTCGCACCCTCGATCCGGCCGATGCCTATGAAGTCCTAGCTGGAAACCTGCTGACCAATTTGGGGGATCGTCTCTATGCCTATGGAACCGATGGTGTCACCCTGGAACCCCAATTAGCAACCCAAATGCCTGAGATTAGTCCAGATGGGCGCATCTACCGGATTCCGTTGCGGCAGGGGGTACGGTTTCATGATGGCACTCCCTTTAATGCGGCGGCGATGGTCTTTTCTCTGCAACGGTTTATGGACAATGGGGGGCAACCTGCGGGATTATTAGCCGGTCGTGTCACCAAAATTCAAGCCACAGGGGAGTATGAGCTAGAAATTCATCTCAAGGAACCCTTTATTGCCTTTCCCGAATTACTCGCCTTCAGTGGTCTCTGTGCTGTTTCGCCCCAGACCTATCGAATCGGCAAAGGAGAATTTAACCCGACTACCTTTGTCGGAACCGGCCCCTATCGCCTAGTCAGCTATCGTAGTGATGCCCTCCGGCTGGCCCCCTTTGAAGACTACTGGGGAACACCGCCGCGCAATCCCGGAGTGGATATTCAAATTTTTTCCAGTAGTGCCAATCTTTTTAATGCCTTTCGTACTGGAAATGTTGACCTAGCCACACCGCCCCTCGACCCCAATCAAGTCCGAGTTTTGCTCCAAGAAAAAGATCAGTGGCAGGTTTTACAGGGGCCGGGGAATGTCATTTCTTTACTCTCGATTAACCTCCGCCAACCCCCTTGGAATCAACTTGGGGCCCGCCAGGCCTTGGCTGCGAGTATCAATCGGCAACGGTTCCAAGAACGAGTATTTCTGGATCAGGCCTTGCCTCTTTATTCCATGATTCCAACGATTTTTCCGGCCAGTAAACCTGTATTTGAGCAACTCTATGGCAACGGGACACCCGCAAGTGCCGAACAATGGCTCAAGCAGGCTGGTTTTTCCGTAGCGAATCCCCTCGTCGTGAATCTCTGGTATCGGGCTAATATTCCCAGTAATGTCTTGGCGGCCACAGTGTTTAAGGCTTCTCTGGAACGGGATATTGGGGCCGCTGTTCAGGTGGAATTGGATAGTACGGAATCGGCCACCATTTACCGCAACTTGGATACCGGAGCCTATCCATTGGTAATGCTGGATTGGTATGGGGACTTCTATGACCCCGATAATTATGTCGAACCCTTTCTCAGTTGTGAAGAGGGAAATTTAGAACAGGGGTGCAAGGTGGGGGCGAGTGCCGCTTGGGGGTCGTTTTTTTATAGTCCCAAGGCCAATGAATTGATTAACCAAAGTCGCAAAGAAGCAGATCCCAATCGCCGCCGCCAGATTTTCCAGGCCCTCCAAGAACTCACCGCTGAACAAGTTCCTTTTATTCCTCTCTGGCAAAATGAAACCTATCTCTTTGTCCGTAACACCGTCCAAGGAGCACAATTAAATCAGACCCAACAGTTTTTGTTTTCCCCCTTAACCCAAAGAACACTGCCTGCTGCCTTACCTTCAAGCCAATAAATGACTGAATTACTAATCAGTAAGGTGCTGATAAAATCCATTTCTCTCTTAGTAATCACTATCTGCCACGCAAATTCCCTGACATTTAATCCCGTTTGTCGCGGTGCGTAAACAATGGGGACAGAGAATTTTTTCAGATTTGTTGCTGGTGATGCTCTCAGCGGGCCTGGGGCCTGGAATCTGGGACTGATTTTCTGGCATGGTTGTTGGATTGAGTTAATGAGGCAACGGAGAGAGACTAACCCCTCATGAGTAAAGATAAACTTCGCCAGGAATTCCTTCAACAACGCCAGGCCCTAGAGAGGGATATTTGGCAAAGTAAAAGTCAGAAAATTTGTCAGCGCATCCAGGCCCTCCCTTGGTTTATCGAAGCCTTGACCATTCTTGCTTATATCCCCCACCAACAGGAGCCAGATTTAAGCGGATTATTTCAGACCTCCAACACCTGTAAAAAATGGGGCTTGCCACGGACTCAGGGTCAGGCCTTAGTTTGGCATCGGTTTTGGCCGGGTCAAGCACAGCAGTTACGCCCGGATCGCTATGGGATTCTCACACCTCCAGCCGATTTTCCGGTGATTTTAGCGGCAGAAGTAGATTTAATTTTAGTTCCCTGTGTGGCGGTGGATCGGCGGGGCTATCGGTTGGGTTATGGGGGCGGCTTTTATGACCGGATGTTAGCGGAACCGGCCTGGCAAAAAATAAAAACCTTAGGAATTGTTTTTCATGATGCTTGTGTTGAGAAGTTACCCACACAGGCCTGGGATATTCCCTTGACCGGTTATTGTTCCGAAGGAGAAACGGTCATTACTGTTCCATAGTCATTAAATCTAGAATCTGGAGATCGAAGTCATTTCGGGGAAGAGGCTCAAATCCCGATTGTGAATCAAACAAAAAGTTAGTTAGCAAACTTGAGGCCTAAGAGGCGGTATTGTTTCTTCCAGGGAGTAATCACAAACTGAGGCTGCAAGGTTTCAGAGTCCTGTTTTTGTCCATTAGTCTCAAGAATAAGGCTGTAGGTTTGGTATTGAATCATACTGCCAGATATTAATTCGTAATTGCCCTCTTCGAGTAAGCGAGACCCCAAAAACTTAGATTGCTGAAAGTTAATGTACCCTTCGCCCCCAGCTACGGCCCGTTGAAATTGGCTGGCTTGAATTTCCAGTTCCTCTGGTTTTAAGACTTGCCCCACGTAGCTCATTTTTTCTTGAAAATGGCCAGCATCATACTCATCTAAAACAAAATCAGCGGAGGTAATAGTCAAATCATTAAATTCTTGAGAGTTATTACTTTTAATTGCTTCAAAGACCAATTTTAATAAGCCTTGCTGCGTTTTAGGAGAGTCCCCAGCGCAGGCCGTTAAGATTGAAATCAGCCCACAGCAGCAGATAAGAATAAATGTATATTTCCTGATCACTGTTTTATAGGAATTTTATAAGAAATGGTTAATTTCTAAATCCTATCTAACTTTGAATGTGTTTCTTTTAAATTAGAACGGGACTGACGGGGCTCGAACCCGCAACTTCCGCCGTGACAGGGCGGTGCTCTAACCAATTGAACTACAGTCCCCTGATTGCTTAAATTGGGCGATCTTTAGTATTGCGATAAAAGGGGAGTTTTGTCAAATACTTTTGCCGCTCAAGGGTGCTGCTAAGCCGATGTGAGAATTTTTTGGACAATTTGCATTCCTGTGAGCGCTTGCCAACCAAAGAGAGCCGTTAAAACAATGTTCAAAAAAATATGGCTGTAGCGAGCAATGTCGTTTCCCTTTTGCAAAAATGGGGTCAAGCTAGCCGAAATAGCAATCACCCCCGTCATACCCAGGCCAACGAGTAAATGGGGGCCGACAAACAGTTTGCCATTATTGAGGTAAGTCACGCCCATGCCGCCAATGGTACCTAAAACCATAAATGCCAGCAGGATCGAGCTAATTTGGTGATGTCGAAGATTATATTTGGCCTGGATCAGTTCTTTTTTAGCATCCTTGTCTGCTGTCCTTGTCCGCCGAATTTGAATTCCCAAGTACATGGCATAGAGGGTTAACCCCAACAAAATCCACATCAAAACAGGGTGAGCAAAGGTGAGGAGCGTTTTCAGAATTGGATCAAGGTTCATAGTGTTCAATCCCAAGTGGGAGTCGGCAGAAGGGTCAAAACTGTAATAAAACTTATCATAACCCGAGTTTGAGATCAGTAAACAGCCGCCGCCAAGTCAGAGAAAGAGTTTTCAGGCAAGACCAGACGGGGCAGAAAAAGTAAGTTCTATTCCCTATCTTGTCAGGAGATAATAACTGTAAAAAAGTGGCTCATCGAAAACTCCTGGGTCTGTAGAGCTTCCTCGTTTGAAAAAAACCGTCTTGCTCTGCACGCAAGCTATAGGGCGGTGGAGTATGTCAACAGTTGCTCCATTCTGGTTGTCTGGCCCCGCTGCCTGGCCAGGATATTCTTATTGATTATTTACCCTAGTCATAAAAGCTCCAACATGGCCCCAGGCCTGGTCAATTTGTTGATATAGGTCTGCCAGTGTCCCCTGATTGTCGAGAACCCAATCAGCCTGCTTTATTTTTTCTGACAGTGGCATTTGGCTCCTGACTCGGGCCTCGGCCTGGGCTAAGGTGAGACGATTCCGCGCCATGAGGCGACTTAACTGCAACTCTGGTGCTAGGGCCACGACCCAAACCTGATCCACGAGATCCCTCATGTCCGCTTCAAATAACAGGGGGATCACCATCACAATTTGGTCATGAGTTCCTAACAAGGCCTGGGTCTGGATCATGAGTTGCTGACGGATAAAAGGATGAATTTGGGACTCTAGCCATTGCCGTTCCCGAGGATCGTTAAAAACAAGATTTCCTAGGGTTTCCCGCCGTAATGCCCCATGCTCATCAAGCACTCCATTGCCAAAATGCACCTGAATCCTTTGCAAAATCTCACTTCCAGGGGCGACTGCCTTGCGGGCCAAGTCATCAGCATCCAGAATTGGGACAGCATGGGCCTGGGCTAAATAATTGGCAACGGTTGATTTACCTGTGGCAATGCCTCCTGTAATTCCCAGTACAGTTTTGTTAAAACCCTTACCCCTTGCGGACTCTGACATCTTCACACGCGAAATCAAACAGGCTAACTTAAGATAAAATACCGATAGATTGTCTTGATTCTATCTACCCTGCTATGGTCAATGCATACTCTCCACTAGCTGTAGTAGACATTATTTCTTGACAATAAATTCATTTACAAAGTCGTCTGAGTTGTTAGCCGGGAATCCCAGCGCAATTCGGAGGATTTTTATTAATGAAGAACGCCAGTGATTACCTAATTTAGTTGAAATAATTAAATACTATCGAGGATAAATCATGACCCTACCCGATATTAACGATGTGGAAGCATCCGTCCAGGATTTATTATCCCTCGCCAAAATTGAAATGGAAGAACGCCGCCTCCAACAAGAACGGGAAGAACAGATTGAGCGAGCCACAAAGGAAATTCGCGATCGCCTCCAACCACTCCTAGAACAGGTAGAATCATCCCTGAAAGTATTTACAGAACAGGGATTTACCGACAGCATCAATTACAAAAAACTCCAGGAAAAAGCAGCAGAACTCCGGGAGAAAATTGCCGATGCCCCTACCCTGGCGGTGCTCAATGTCGAGCAACAAATTATTCTCAATGAAGAAAGACTCCTCAACGAGCGCACCAGTGAACAACTCAATGCTTGGCGGCGACAACTCAAAGAAGACTTACTGGAGATGATTGAGGAGCAGGATGACTTTTTTACCGCCACAGATGCGGCCATTGCGATTCGGGGCTACGTGGCAGACTTGAAAGCGATTAACGCCCTCGACGAGATTGTGATGGCCCTGATGGATCGAATTAACTCTCTCAGTAAAGAAGGGGCAGTGGCAAAAATGCGCGGTTCCTATGAAAATAGCTTGAACTTTATCTATCACAAAGCCTTAGACAATCGCTCTAAGATTGAGCGGCCCTACGAAATTCAGCCCAAAGTCCGGCATCGTCCCTCGGATAAGCGCCCCAATCCCTATAGTGATCTGGCCGGAAAAGTGGTGGTCTTTGGGGGGCATGATCGCCTAGAAACGGCAGTCCGCAATCGCCTGAGAGACTCTGGTGTGACCTTGGTGTGGTGTACGGCCCAGGCCGGCCCCCAGTTGATGGAGCAAGCTGAATCCCACGTGAGTTCCGCTGATTTAGTTATTGTTGTCACCGGATATGCCAGCCATAAACTGACGGAGAAGGCGATGAAGTCGGCTGAAAAATCTGGTAAAACCGTTGAGATGATCAACACCACAGGAATGATTCGGTGCTTGGAAGCCATTGAAGTCGGCCTGAAAACTCGGCTGTTGGCCCAACGCTTTGCGTCCTAGGCCTGGCATGGATTGGATTACCCAGATGCGGCTAGGGGGCTCCTACAGAAAAAGGTTGATCAGCAATGCTACTGGGAGATCTAAGGTTCTAGGGCAGTGCTTGGTCAGGTTCTCAAATTAGAGTTTTTGAGGCGGTTCTAAAAAGCCGTAGTGGGCCATCCCCTCCAAAATTCCCCCGGCATAGTGGGCCTGGGCAAAATAGATGCTGTCGTGTTTTTTGAGTTTCTGCAACTCGGGACTGTGATTACCCACCACTACAGCCAAGGTATTGCCCATCAACATTTGTTCATCATTGCCAGAATCGCCAGCCACTATTAAATTTCCCATGGCAAAGTTCCATTTGAGGGCAAAGTAGCGGAGGGCATCCCCTTTAGAGGCGCGCAGGGGCAGTAGATCTAAAAATTGTTCATGAGAATAAATACCTTGGACATGGAGTTTTAGCCGTCTTAAGTGGCGGAGAATCTGGGTCAGGGCTGGGGCAATATCAGGCTCAACCAAATAGCTAATTTTATGGGGACGTTGATTCTCTTGGGATTGGAGGGTAATTCCAGGAAAATCGGCCATGGCCTGACGGACTAAATCGGGCCGCCAACGATGATTGATATGGTGCTTCCAACTGGTATCAGGGGTTAATTTCGGGCCGTAATAAATTTCACTACCCACAGATGTAATAAACACATCCGGCCATGGGACATTCCACTCATCTAAAATTGCAATGGCACTTTCCAAATGGCGGCCGGTAGCCACACCAAAGCCGAGATTTTCATCCCGCTCTAGGGCAGACATTAACTCCCGCAGGCTCTCTGTATCTCCCAGTAAGGTATTGTCAATATCGCTAATTAGCATCCGATCTGTTTCTAAAAGGCGATGGCGAACGGGATGGGGCGGGGCGAGGGTGAGGAGTTGGCGCACTGGGTTGAGGACTGAAATGCTGGTGTTGGTGGAAAGATGTCGAATTTGTTGGAGATACTGTTGAACGTGGCTCGTCCAAGCATAGTGTTGACGGACTCCAGCTATTCCCTGGGCTGACCAGGCCTGCCATTGGGCTGGGTTTTCTAGGGCTTGGTGGAGGGCTTGGCGAATGTCATTTGGGTTGAGTGGGTCAAACAACAGGCCATTGTGACAGTGGGCAATAATATCCCGCGGTCCCCCATCCGCAGTTGCTAAAATCGGTAAGCCACAGGCCCCCGCTTCAATGAGGGTCAGGCCAAAGGGTTCCGTCAGGGCTGGATTGATGAATACCCCATGTAAGCGGGCTGCTAAGCGATAGAGTTCGGGCACATCATCGGCCTGGTGGGTTTTGGGATAGGCCACTTTGCCATAGAGGTCATAGCGATCAATCAGCAGGAGTAGCTCTGTTAAAACCTGTTTGGGGCCACTTTCACTTTTGGCGATGTCCTGGCGATTGCCCAACACCAAGACTAGATTAGCCCAGGCCTGCAACTCGCGGTCTTCCCCATACACCTTCACCAGGGCCGCCACGTTTTTCTTGGGCACTGGCCTGGACAAACACAAAATCATCGGCTTTTCCGGCTCTAATAAAAACCGCTCTAGCTCGGCCTGAATTGGAATCGGAGGTAAAACATCATCTCGGTTGTAGGGATAAAAGCGACTAATATCCAGGCCTGGGGGAATCACCACCATCTGCTGCGGCCGATAATGATCGTAAAGACGGTACTGTTCGGCAATTTCTTGGTGGGTACTGGCAATGACCAGATCCCCACTGCCTAAGGTAGTTTCCTCGGCCTCAATCCGGGTGGCAAAATGGAACTGCTCCTCAATGACATCCGCCTTAGCCCCCTGAGCCAGCATCCGTTGACGTTTGACTCGGCCGAGAGAATGGCCTGAAAACACTAAGGGCACCCCCAACCAACCTGCGACCCGACAGCCCACATAGCCGGCATCAGCATAATGTCCGTGAATGACAGTGGGTTTATGGGCCACGGTGCGGAGATACTTTAGTAATTCATCGGCAAAAACATCCAGGTAGGGCCAAAGAACTTCCTTCCGCAAATAACGGCGGGGCCCACAGGCTAAACGAACAATCTGCGCTTTTTCTGAGAGGGGTTCAATGGCCTGGGCATAGTCAGGGCTAACTTTGGGATCATCCACCAGCCGGGTGACGAGATCGACTTGGGCAACTTGGGGGTGTTTAGCCAGTTCTCGAGCTAGCTCTACCACATACTTGGTTTGTCCCCCCGTATCTGCATCTCGCCCCAATTCCAGATTGTGCCCCCGAATCAGACCATGGACACTGATTAACACGAGGTAAAGGGGATGGTCTTGGATCATGATTTATAGTACTGCTGCCAGCGTGTTGCTCAGGGGGGAGAGGGCCAGTGATGCCCACACCGGCTTTCTGACCAAAGTTCAAGATACTCCTGAGCTGAATATAATCCGCCCACGCCAGCTACAGTTCTCCAGATGAAACGACTTCCCCTCTTAGAATAAAGCCAGGCCCCTCCACTGTCTTGTTGGACAATTATTGAATGTCTCCCACCGCCTCTTTGCCCAGTACCTCCCAGGACATCCTCGAAACTGCCCGCCACCTCCTCTATAACAAGGCCCTTGTCTATTTCCAGGGCAAACCCATTGGTACTATCGCCGCACTTCCCCAAAAAGTTCGCAACTACAGTAATGGTCAGGTATCGGTCTCAATTCCTGGCGAGGATTTGAACTACACAGAGGTGTTTATTCGGGATAATGTCCCCTCCATGCTCTATTTTTTGGTGGATGATCGTCCCGAAATTGTTCGGAATTTTCTCGATATTTGCCTGAGTTTGCAAAGTCAACAGCCCCAGACCGCAGGTATTTTTCCCACCAGTTTTCATGTGTCCGCCACAAAACTCACTGCTGATTATGGGCAACGGGCGATTGGGCGAGTTGTTTCTGTGGATGCGACGTTGTGGTGGTTAATTTTGGCCCAAGTCTATAGCCAGTGGACTCAGGATTGGGGATGGGCAGCCCAAGAAACAGTCCAGCAGGGACTAAAACGGTTTTTGCGCTTGATTTTACATCCAGGGTTTCGGGAAGCCCCTACCCTGCACGTGCCCGATGGTGCGTTTATGATTGATCGTCCCTTAGATGTTTGGGGCGCGCCCTTAGAAATTCAGGTGTTATTGTATGGGGCGTTATTGAGTACAACCCATTTAATATTACAGGGGCGAGGCCGAGAACTTCAGGAGGATGAACGTCAGCAGGTGGAGCAGTCTTTAGATTTAGCAATTCGCTTACGCCGCTATCTCCTCAAACATTATTGGCTTAATTCCCGGATTGTCCAAATTCTCCGCCGCCGCCCGACAGATTTATATGGCGATCGAATTGTCAATGAGTACAATATTCGCACTGAAACCATTCCCCATTGGCTGCAAACCTGGCTTGGCGATCGAGGGGGGTATTTAATTGGCAATGTTCGGACGGGTCGCTTAGATTTTCGTTTCTTTACCTTGGGTAACTGTCTGGCGGCAATCTTTGATCTGCTGCCCCGCCCCCAACAGAAAGCCCTGTTTCACCTGATTTCCCAGAACCGGCATGAACTCTTTGCGGAAATGCCCCTGCGCATCTGCCATCCTCCTTTAGATCATGAGGATTGGCGCAATAAAACCGGTTACGATCCCAAAAATAAGGTCTGGTGTTATCACAATGCGGGGCATTGGCCCTGTTTATTTTGGTTTTTAGTCATTGCGATCTTACGGCAAGAATCTCCCACCGATGAATTAGTTGCCGACAGTTATGCCTATCATCGCCTCCTCAAGGACGGTTACGAAACCCTTTTATCCCGTTTACCAGAACAACAATGGGCAGAGTATTTTGACGGGCCAACGGGGGTTTGGATTGGTCAACAGGCCCGTGCCTATCAAACTTGGACGATTACTAGCCTGCTGTTATCGGAGCATTTCCTCATTCGCAAATCCGCAGATAAACAGATTATGAACCTGCCCTCATTGGGTTCCTTAATTCGGCAAAAACAAGCACTACAAGCAGGATAGGGTGACTCATTTAAGTTTAAGGAATGTCAGAAGCGGCTTGGGGGCCGTTAATCATCATCACCCTAGCCGGGTTGCTGATCACAGTCTTGATAACATGGTGGTCTAGGGCTGGGCTGGGGGTAGGGTTTGGCAGTGTTGATGAAGGTTGCCGTAGTAGGCCAGGGCGCGATATTGGGTGAGGGTGCAAGTTTGGACATTTAACCAGGCCTGTTGCTCTGCGATCGTTTTTTGGCGTGCCCCTAAAATTTGACTGAGGAGAGACTGACGGTCAGGACGAATCCGCACGAGGGCATAGTCACCTTGAATATTGGCAGCTTTAGCCAGGGCTTCTAGGGCTTGGGGTCGGTTGCTGGTGCCATCAATTAAGCCATAGGCCTGGGCCTGCTGATTGCCAAAAATCATGGCTCCCATTTTCTCGCGGATAGTTTCGGGTTTGATTGGCCTGGCCTGGGCGACATGGTTGACAAAATTGCTGTATTCCTGATCCACACCGGCCTGGAGTTGTTGCAGTTCTTCAGGGGTTGGCCGCCGAAAGGGATTGCCTAGATCTTTGCCCCGCCCCCCGGAAATGGTCACCGATTCAATGCCGCCAGTGGTGGTTACGCCCCCTCCCAGTAAGCCCTCATTCATGGCTGTGGGTTTATTGTAGTAGGTGAGATTCGGGCCTAAGATGCCAATACTGCCCACATAACTGCCATAGTCGGCATAAATTTTATCGGCCCCCACCATTGCCCATACGCCCCCAGAGGCTGACAGTCCCTCGACAAAGGCATAGACTGGATGACCTGTTTTTTCCTGATAGGCTTTGATACCGTCATAGATGGCCTGGGAGCCAAAGATGGTGCCGCCGGGTGTGGTGATTTCTAGGAAGACGGCCTTAATGGTTTTATCGTCAGCGGCTTTTTTGAGGTCTGCCTGAATGTCATAGCCATAGGTAATCCCCATCAAGCTGCCAAAGTTAAAGGGATCATTTCCCTCCGTTGGACTACCGAGGATGGGGCCGTTGATATTAATTTTTAAAATTCGCTGCGGACTGTCTTCTTGGCCAGAAATGAATTCGTAGGGCTCGCTGTCCTTGGCCTGGCCGCCCCCAAGCAACAAGCCCAAAATCACAATCAAGAGGGTAAACCCTGTGCCAATCACCGCCAAACTCATGAAAAAGCTAAAGGTGCCAAAGAAGATACTGCTCATTTGTCTGAGGGTACTTGGCCAAAAGGGGGGTAATGGGTCGCCAGACTTACTCATGGGTTGTCCTACATATCAACGTCAATAAAAGAGGGAAACCTCCTCTAAGATAGCGGGGAGAGTCCCTCACGGCCGATGGGTTCTGCCTCAGTGGGGGTTAGATTTTCGGGGGCTGCTAAGGGTTCATCCCAACGGGAGCGCAGACTGATCAGGGCGGTTTTAATCACCACGGCAATTGGCACAGCCACCACCACCCCCAAGAGTCCGCCCACCTTGGCCCCCGCTAAAATGGCTAAAAACACCCAGACCGGATTCAGACCGGTGACACTGCCAATGATGCGGGGGGCAATTAGGTTTTCTAAAATCTGCTGCAAGATAAATGAACCCGCCAAGACCCGTAGCCCTAACCAAGCATCCTGTAAAGTCACCAATAAAGTCACGGCAATAATCCCGACTGTACCGCCAAAGGGAACCAGCGCCATAATCCCAATCGTGATCCCAAAAAGCAACCCAAAGGGAACTTTCAAAAATAGGAAAATGGTTACCAGGCCCACCCCCATGCAAGTCCCGAGAATCAGTTGCCCGATGAAGTAATTTTGAAAACTGCTGCGAATGGTTTCGGAGGTGCGCCCACGCATCGGGCTGGGGAGCCAAGTCACGAGACTATCCCACAGTTCATCCCCATGCTGAAGCAGATAGAAGGTCAAAACAGTGGTTAGAATCACATTAATAACTACATCAACCACACTGCTGACGGTTCCCAGGAGAAGGTTAAGGGCTTCCCGGGCCACGGCCTGGAGTTGTTCTTTGAGACGTTCCAGCAGTTGATTGGCCAGGGCATCCACATCGACAGTGATCGGTAAATTTAAGGTATCCAACCACTGACCAAACTCTAAGAGCCGCTGCTGCCCTGAACCGACCCACTCCGGTAAGCGGACGACCAATTGCTGGGCCTGATTCAAGACTACCGGCACTAGGGTTACGCCCAGGCCAGCCAGAATTAACAAAGTCAATAGAAAAACAACAATGGCTGCTGGCCCCCGTAAATTCCCTTGGGATTCAATCCAGGTGACTGGGTAATTCAGAATAAAGGCCAGGAGCGAGGCGAGGACGAGAACGCCGACCAAGGTGCCAAAGTAACTGGAAATCGAAGCAAAGGCCCAAAAATTGAGGGTAAGGATCGGCCCGGTTAAACCAATAATTAACAGACGCGTTGGTAACGATAGCTGCTGCCACCAATTAAAGCCGTGGGACTGGGCCATGACCACACTCCAGAGGGACTGCTCTTATTATTCACCAGCCCATTACCCTTCCGGCAACCTTCTCGCCTAACTTCAGTCCGTGGGAGCGGGACACTGTTTGCTAAAATGTCATGTTGGGCCATCCAGCCGTTGCCAGGCCAAATCCGATCCTGTCAAACTTTACTCATTTACTCATTCTCAACCAAAAATTATGCCAAAGGTTCTTGTTTCCGATCCGATTGAACAGGTGGGTTTAGATTTGTTGGCGCAAGTGGCCCAGGTAGATGTCCAAACGAATTTATCTCCAGCCGAATTAGTCGCGATTATTCCGGGCTATGATGCCTTGATGATTCGCTCTGGAACCAGGGTCACGGCCGAAGTGATCGCGGCGGCCAATCAACTCAAAATTATTGGTCGGGCCGGTGTGGGTGTAGATAATGTAGATGTCCCGGCAGCGACGCGCAAAGGCATTGTGGTGGTTAATTCCCCAGAAGGCAATACGATTGCGGCGGCGGAACATACCCTGGCCATGATGCTGTCTTTAGCCCGTCACATTCCCGATGCCAACGCCTCTTTAAAAAGCGGGGCCTGGGAGCGCAAACCGTTCACCGGGGTTGAAGTTTATAAGAAAGCTCTAGGGGTGATTGGCCTGGGGAAAATTGGCTCCCATGTGGCAACGGTGGCGCGGGCGTTGGGAATGCGGATTTTAGCTTACGATCCCTATCTTTCGATTGAGCGGGCAGAGCAGTTGGGCTGTCGGTTGGTGGAGTTGGATGTTTTGTTCTCAGAATCTGACTTTATTACGCTCCATTTACCGAAAACCCCGGAAACCCAGCATTTAATTAATGCCGCAGCCTTAGCCAAGATGAAGCCGACTTGCCGGATTATTAACTGTGCTCGCGGCGGGATTATTGATGAGGCGGCCTTGGCAGATGCCTTAAAAGCTGGAAAATTAGGCGGGGCGGCCCTAGATGTGTTTGAAACGGAACCCCTGAAGGAATCTCCCTTGAAAGAGCTGGGCCTGGAAACAATTCTCACCCCTCACCTCGGAGCCTCAACGGAGGAAGCCCAGGCCAATGTGGCGATTGATGTAGCTGAACAAATTCGGGATGTCCTGCTGGGTTTACCGGCCCGGTCGGCTGTGAATATTCCCGGATTGCGCCCGGATGTCCTGGAAAAACTCACCCCCTACATGCAACTGGCAGAAACCCTGGGAAATTTGGTTGGGCAGTTGGCGGGCGGCCGGGTGGAGTCCCTAGAAGTCCGGTTACAAGGGGAACTCGCAACCAATGATAGTCAACCGATTGTGATTGCGGCCCTGAAAGGATTGCTCTCTCCGGCTCTGCGGGAACGGGTGAATTACGTCAATGCCGGGATTGAAGCGAAAGAGCGGGGCATCCGGGTGGTGGAAACACGGGATTCTGATGAACGGGACTACACAGGGTCTTTGCAGTTAATTGCCAAGGGCCCCTTGGAAACTCGCTCTGTCACGGGGGCCTTGTTGGGGGCCGATGAGTTACGGATCACCAGTATTGATGATTTTCCGATTAATGTGCCGCCAACCCGCTATATGTTGCTGACTGTGCATCGAGATATGCCCGGTATTATCGGTAAGATTGGTTCACTTTTGGGGAGTTTTAATGTCAATATTGCCAGTATGCAGGTGGGGCGGAAATTAGTCCGCGGCGATGCGGTGATGGTGCTCAGTATTGATGACCCGTTACCCGAAGGCCTGCTGACGGAAATTACCAAGGTCTCTGGGATTCGGGATGCCTATATCGTTAACCTGTAAGTCAAGTTCTGCTTTTTGAGCCGTGGGTTTGATCCGTGATTAGCCGCTGGTGGGAAATTAAGGTAACACTGCCCCCGGTCAGTTCGGAACAACGGGAATTAGCCGAAGAAACCATCTATTGGCGACTGCAAACCTTTGGCTGTCAGGGCATGGCCACAGAATATCAAGTGAGTCGGGGCTTAACCATTCGGGCCTATTTACCCCACCACCAGGCCAGCCTCTTGGATATTTCTGCCTTAGGGGTTTGGGTGCAACAGGACGTGATGGGACTACACCAGGCCCGCCCACGGTTGCAATGGCAGTTAATGGATGAGGAAGACTGGGCCCACAGTTGGCAACAATATTGGCATCCTCAGGAAATTGGTGAGAAGTTTTTGGTTTGTCCGGCCTGGTTAACTACACCCCCGCTCCATGAGCGATTTTTAATTCTCCTAGATCCAGGCATGGCCTTTGGCACCGGTACTCATCAAACCACCCAACTTTGTCTGGAAGCTCTGGAAATGCAACTGGATGATACCTTTGAACCCTTGGGACAGTTGACCTTGGCTGATATTGGCTGTGGCAGTGGAATTCTCTCCGTGGCAGCTTTGTTACTGGGGGCAGAATTTGTCTATGCCGTGGACTTAGATCCCTTAGCGGTACAGGCCAGCCAGGAAAACTTTGCCCTGAATCATCTCAAGCCGGAACAATGGTCTGTTACTGAGGGGAGTATTGAAACAATTCCTCAACCCGTTGATGGGCTGATCTGCAATATTTTGGCGGATGTGATTATCTCTCTAGTGCCCAGGTTAAATGCGGTGACAAAACCCGGGGCCTGGGGGATTTTTAGTGGGCTGCTGCTGTCCCAAGCGCCTGATGTGACTACGGCCCTGGAGGAGATTGGCTGGACGGTCAGTAGTGTTTGGCGGCGGGATGATTGGTGTTGCTTAAATGCCCTGCGCTCAACAGAAGTGGGATAGATGGCCTGGGGCTGCTAGGGTTTGGTTTGATAATAGGGACAGTCCTGACAGGGGCCAGCTGGGTTGACCGCACAGCGCAAAATGGGTGAGTGGGCATTAAACCTGCAGGAGCTATCGCCAATGATCCAGGCCCCATTGAGCAACTGGCGATCTCCATCCTGGGGGGCCGTCTGCAAATAAAGGGCAATTTTATTGAGTTGATAGCGGCCTGACCGGAGTTGATAGCGATGTCGGCGTTCCAAGACCGTATAGGTTTGTCCCTGATGATCCAAGCAAGATCCGGGCTGCGGTGTCCAATCTAGATAAACTTGTCCTAAGACTTGCCGGGGATTGACGAGATGGAGTTCAGTCGGGAGGTCAGCCGCAGTCATGTCAACAGCCAAAAATCGGTCTTTTCATTAAACGCCATTATGCCCTTGTTAGTTCTTTTTTCCCAGTCTGGCAACCCAGAAGTCTTGCTACTTATGGCGCGAATGCCAAGATGCCAAGGGCTTATTATCAATTCAGCCAAATAAATTACCTCCAGAAAATTACAGGCAGTTTTATTGCAACAGATCCTAATAACTCGCTATCCTCTAGCGGGAGTGAGTCTCAGAGTATGGCACTGCAAAAGCATGGCCTGTGAACTACGGCGGGAAGCTCTGCCCAGGTGCCAGATAACGCCTTAGACAACGGCTCAGGCCACAATTGCGCCGCGATTTTGGGTTTATGCTGGGGTTAGGTTTTAGAAAATCTATCCCAGACGTGATCAAATGGAAATATCCAGAATAATGCGGTTTGGTTTGTTAGTTGCCGCAACTTCAGCCCTACTCCAACTTGATTTGCCTAGGATGACTGGTGCAAACTTATCCATTAATCAGACTGTGGCCTGGTCGCAGCCTAATCCTTCCCGCAGACGTATTGCTGTTTTAGACTTTGAATTTGCTAGCACCGGCCTGACTGGGGCAGGGTTAGGAAGTGGCAGTGCCTATGGAAGTTATGGCCCCTCGAAAGGCGTTAGTGACCTGTTGACCAATAAGCTGGTTCAAAGTGGCAACTTTATTGTTGTTGAACGCAGTCAAATTGAAAGGATTATTCAGGAGCAAAATCTTGGGGCTTCGGGGCGGGTGGATGCAGCAACAGCGGCCCAAATCGGTAGGATTCTTGGGGTTGACGTTGTCATTTTGGGGTCAATTACGAAGTTCAACCTGGAACAAAAACAATCCGGTGGCTTTGGTGGGTTTGGCATTGCGGTTTCGGTGAACGAATCTAAGGCCAATGCGATTGTCCAACTCACAGCCCGCTTAGTTAGCACCAGCACTGCCGAAATTTTAGCAGTAGCCCAAGGGGAGGGACAAACCTCAAAGCGGGAGAATCAAGTGTCTGTGGCTGGATTTGGGGGCGGGTCAAATACCAATAATATTGACTCTTTATTGAGTGGTGCAGCAGAGATCGCGGTGAGTCAGTTGGTGACGGAAATCAACAGTAATGCCGAGAAAATTAGCCTACTGCCAGCCGTCCAACCCGCCCTGAATGCGGTCATCGCCGATGTTACAGGGCCGCAAATTACCCTCAACCGAGGTGGGAATGATGGCTATCGTCCAGGGATGAAACTGCGAATTGAGCGGATCGTCAAAGAGGTCAAAGACCCCACCAGTGGCCAAGTTTTACGAACCATTACTCAACCCATCGGACAAATGACCTTAACGGAGGTGGATGCTCGCTCATCCCTCGGGATTGTGAACTCTGGAGTCGGTATAAAAGTTGGTGATGTCGCAAAACCGATTTCATCCTCGCCCTAGGGAATCACGAACTTTTTGCAGGTCATAGCCTTTGTCTTCAGTTAAATAATGCTGAATTGTGATTCCGTTTTATTAAGATTAAGGGTGTTATTGCCAACTTCGGTAGCCGTCGCGACCCGGCCAGGCCTGGAGATTGGTACAGAATCTATCCAAAGTTTAGGGCGATTGTCTTGAAACGTTTGTCTTTACCCCGTCAGTTCAATCCACAGCTTCTCGGTGTTGCTGCCCTCTTTCTCTTGATTATGGGTATTGCCGCCGGGATCGTCAGTGGCAGTTGGGGGTTACTTCCAATCCTTCTCTTGGGTCTGGCGGGTGGACTTCTCCTGGCCTGGTTAGTGATGCAAACCCGAATTTCCCCTGGATTCTGGGGACGGCGTTCGACCCAAACCAGTGCAAATAACCTTTTGTCTTTAATTGCTGTTCTGGCTCTTTTGGGTATCCTCAATTTTCTTGGGGTGCGCTACGGGACTCAATTTGATCTGACAGAAAACCAGCAGTTTACCCTAGCATTGGAATCTCAGGAGGTTCTCAAAGATCTAAAACAGCCAGTTAATATCCTAGTTTTTGAGAGCAATCCCCCCAGTAGCCAGCGTCTGCTTTTGGAGCAATTTCAACGCCAAAGCCAAGGGAATGTGAGTTTTCAATTCATTGATCCGACTGAGCAACCGGGGTTAGCCAAAAAATTTAATATTCAACAAACTGGGGAAGTCATTCTCGAGTCAGGGAATCGCAGCCAGCCCCTAGAAGGAGAACTAAAGGAAGCCAACCTCACCCCTGCCTTGGTTAAAGTGACTGGAGATCAAACGACCCGAGCCTACTTTACCCAGGGTCATGGCGAGTTACCGTTGTCTGGGGGTAATGACAGTCTCTCCCAGGCCGTGGATGTTTTAAACAAGCGCAATATCCAAAGCGAACCCCTGAATTTATTGACAAATCCCCAAGTGCCAGCCGATGCCAATGTGGTGATTGTGGCTGGGCCGCGCCAACGTTTCCTGGCCCCGGAAGTCAGGGCTTTGGAGGCGTTTCTCAAAGCAGGTGGCAGTGTTTTGTTGATGCTGGATCCCGATGTGGATGCTGGCCTGGAACCACTGCTCAATGCTTGGGGCGTAAAGCTAGATAACCGCTGGATCATTGATGGGTCTGGGGTGGCACAACAGGTGGGCCTGGGGCCGGATACGGTAGTGGCCTTTGACTACGGGACTCATCCCATTACCCAAAAATTTGCCCAAGGCCCCGCTCTTTTTCCTAAGGTACAGGCGGTCTTAGTGGCTCCCAATCCAAAAGATACAGTGGTCAATCTAGTCAGCAGTAGCCCGCAAACCTGGGCAGAATCAAATTCTCAGGCCGAGAGCTTTAGTTATGATGCCAACCAAGATCAAATCGGCCCCTTAGCCTTGGGGGTCGCCATTACTCGTGAACTCTCGCCTCAAAATCAAGCCAATGGAACCAAGCCCGAAGATGCCCGTTTGATTGTGTTTGGAGATTCCGGTTTTGCCAGCAATAGCTTCTTTGAACAGGGAATTAATGGCGATTTATTTGTCAATTCCATTCTTTGGTTAGGGGAACGGGATGATCAACCCCTGAGTATCCGGCCCAAAGATGCCACGAATCGCCGTCTATCCCTGAGTGTGGCTACGAATCGCTGGGTGATTTTGATTAGTATTTTATTGTTGCCGCTGTTGGGATTTGGGCTGGCGGTCGGGGCCTGGTGGCAACGGCGGTGATCTCCCTCCTGACTATTCATTGGGAAACTAAATTATGGTGACTTGGGCCGAACTGATCGGTTTACCCGCTTCCCAGTTCTATCGGATTACCCACCCCTTAAATATCTATGATTCGCCGGCCTTAAGCTCCTTGGCAACCCAGGCCTGGGCAGGGCGTTATTTACAACTTTTCAATCTGCCACCCGAAAAACCGAGTTACCGGACAGGCTATGAAATTCTACTCTGGGAAGATCAGTATCCAGGTTGGCTGGCCGGGGAAGATTTAGCCCATTTAGAGCCGACCCCCCTGTTATCCCCCCCGAAACAACTTAAACGGGACGAGATTCTCCAGAGAATTCCGGCAATTATCGAGTTCTGTCACATGGCCCAAACCCGCTGTCATACCTATCTTTGGGGCGGAACCTTGGGGCCAAGCTATGATTGCTCTGGCTTAATCCAGGCCAGTTTTGCGACAATGGGAATTTGGTTGCCTCGTGATGCCTATCAACAGGAGGGAGTTGTGGCCCCAATTCCTAATCCTGGTGTAAATCCCGATGATGTAGTCCCATATTTAGAATCGGGGGATCTAGTTTTCTTTGGCCCGCCTCTAAAAGCAACCCATGTGAGCTTGTATCTTGGGGATGGACAGTATCTCCACAGTTCCGGCAAAGATCAAGGTCGCAATGGAATTGGCATGGATTCACTACTGCTTCAAGATCACCCCAACCCTGATCCGATTTCCCAGGCCTACTATCAGCAATTTCGCGGGGCCGGCCGAGTCATGACTAGTTTTAGTCCAAATCTTGAGGGGATTGATTGAGCAAAACTGCGAGGTAAATGGATGACTCAAACCTTAATTGCAGTGGTCGGGGCAGGTGTTGCAGACGCGGAGGTAATGGCCCAGGCCGAGGTCGTGGGTCAATTAATCGCAAGTCAGGGATGGGTCTTAATCTGTGGGGGCCTGGGAGGGGTCATGGTGGCGGCCTGTCGGGGGACTAAACTTGCTGGGGGCCAAACTATCGGAATTTTGCCGGGGCCAGATCCCAACGCGGCCAATCCTTGGGTAGATATTGCCATTGCCACGGGGTTAGGAGAAGCTCGCAACACTATCATTGCCCAGGCCGCCGCGGGACTCATTGCTGTTGGTGGGGAATTTGGCACCCTCTCAGAAATTGCTTTTGCCTTAAAGTTAGGAAAACCCGTGATTGGCCTGGGGACGTGGCAGCTTTATCGTCAGGGTGAGTTGGATCAGACTATTCAGATGGCCGAAGATCCGCAGATGGCCATAGCTCTCCTAAAAGCTTTAGTCTAAGAACCCGTTCCCGGAATTTTCGATCATACAATGGTAAGAATCTGACGATTTTCGACCTTTGTGCCCCTTAGTTCCTAGATTCATCACCCCATAAGCCACCCCCTATGTCTGAGAGCCTGTACAAAGATACGGTTAACTTGCCCAAAACAGCCTTTGATATGCGGGCCAATGCGGCAAAACGAGAACCTGAAATCCAGGCCTGGTGGCAAGAGCAGCAGATTTACGAAACTCTTTCCCAAACTAACCCCGGCCCCCGATTTACCCTGCATGATGGCCCTCCCTATGCCAATGGGGCGCTCCATATTGGCCATGCGATGAACAAAACCCTCAAGGACATCATCAATAAGTACCAACTGCTCCAGGGTCAAAAAGTCACCTATATTCCGGGTTGGGATTGTCACGGCTTACCGATTGAACTGAAAGTCCTGCAAAACCTGAAACCGGAAGAACGGCGGGGCCTGGATGCCTTGGGATTACGTCAAAAAGCCAAGGAATTTGCCCTCAAAACCGTGGATGAGCAGCGTCAAAGTTTCCAGCGTTATGGTGTTTGGGGGAATTGGGATCATCCCTATCTAACACTCAACCCTGCCTATGAAGCGGCCCAGATTGGGGTTTTTGGGGAAATGGTGCTCAAGGGCTATATCTATCGGGGCCTAAAACCTGTCCATTGGAGTCCGAGTTCCCAAACGGCTTTGGCGGAAGCAGAGTTAGAATATCCAGAAGGCCATGTTTCCCAGAGTTTGTATGCGGCCTTTGAAGTCACTTTTCTCTCCCAACCGCTACAGCTTCCCTTGGATTCATTTCTGGGGGAATTGGGAGTTGCGATTTGGACCACGACTCCTTGGACAATTCCCGGTAATTTAGGGGTGAGTGTTAATCCTGAATTGGTCTATGCCGTTGTCGAAGTTGGTCAAGATGCCCCAGGCCGGTTTAAGTATCTCATTGTGGCTAAGGATTTAGTTGAGCAACTGGAAACGGTTTTAGGAACAACCTTGACAATCCAGGCCACGGTCATGGGCAAAACCCTAGAACACACCCGCTATCGGCATCCCCTGTTTGAGCGTGAAAGTGAAGTCCTGATTGGTGGGGATTATGTCACAACCGAATCCGGAACTGGCTTAGTCCACACCGCCCCAGGCCACGGGTTAGAAGACTATGGAGTCGGTCAACGCTATGGATTACCGATTTTGTCGCCCGTGGATGATCGGGGGAGTTTTACCGAAGAAGCGGGGGAATTTGCCGGATTAAATGTTTTGGGCGAAGGTAATACCGCCATTATTAAAGCCTTAGAAGAGGTTGGCGCACTCCTCAAACAAGAACCCTACAACCACAAATATCCCTACGATTGGCGCACCAAAAAACCGACGATTTTCCGGGCCACAGAACAGTGGTTTGCTTCCGTTGCGGGATTCCGGGATGCTGCCCTAGAAGCGATTGCCCAGGTGAAATGGATCCCAGCCCAAGGGGAAAACCGGATTACCTCCATGGTGGCCGAGCGTTCCGATTGGTGTATTTCCCGACAAAGAAGTTGGGGTGTCCCGATTCCCGTTTTCTATCACACCGAAACCAATGAACCTCTGTTAAACTCCGAAACCATTGCCCACGTCCAGGCCCTGATTGCAGAACACGGCTCAGATATTTGGTGGGAATTATCGGTAGCAGAACTATTGCCAGACTCCTACCAAGAGGTGGCGGATCAGTATCGCAAGGGCCTGGATACGATGGATGTTTGGTTTGATTCTGGTTCCTCTTGGGCAGCAGTCTTAGGGGAAGACTTATACCCAGCGAATTTGTATTTGGAAGGGTCGGATCAGCATCGGGGTTGGTTTCAATCCAGTTTGCTCACGAGTGTTGCCGTCAAAGGCCAGGCCCCTTACAAATCAGTTTTGACTCACGGGTTTGTCCTGGATGAGCAAGGCCGGAAAATGAGCAAATCCCTCGGTAATGTCGTTGATCCGAAAATTGTCATTGAAGGTGGTAAAAACCAAAAAGAAGACCCAGCCTATGGGGCTGATGTTTTGCGTCTGTGGGTGTCGTCTGTGGATTACTCTACGGATGTTCCGGTCGGGAAAAACATTCTCAAGCAACTCTCGGATGTCTATCGCAAAATTCGCAACACCGCCCGATTCTTATTAGGAAATCTCCACGACTTTGATCCCAGCCAAGATGCGATTCCCTATGCCCAACTGCCGGAATTGGATCGCTATATGCTGCATCGGATTAGCGAAGTCTTTACGGATGTCACGAATGCGTTTGAAAGTTATCAATTCTTTCGCTTTTTCCAGACGGTGCAAAACTTCTGTGTTGTGGATTTGTCCAATTTCTATCTTGATATTGCTAAAGATCGCCTCTATATCAGTGCTGTCGATGCCCCCCGCCGCCGCAGTTGTCAGACCGTTCTCGCTATTGCCTTGGAAAATTTAGCCAAAGCCATTGCCCCGGTGTTGTGCCACTTGGCTGAAGACATTTGGCAGTTTCTTCCCTACTCAACGCCCCATAAATCAGTGTTTCAATCCGGTTGGGTTAACCTGAGCGAAAATTGGCATGATCCACAACTGGCAACTCGTTGGCAAAAACTCCGGGAAATTCGCACCGAAGTTAACAAGGTTTTAGAACAGGCCAGGGCTGATAAATTTATTGGTTCACCCTTAGAAGCAAAACTCTTACTTCATATTGCTGATCCTGAATTGCGAGAGAGTTTAACGGACTTTAATCCTGATAGTTTGAGCGGCAATGGCGTGGATGAATTACGCTATTTATTCCTGACCTCTCAAGTTGAGTTATTGGATTCTGCCAGTTTATTATCCGAGTTGAAGTATCAGGTAGAAACAGGGGGCCTGGGGATTGGAATTGTCAAAGCCGATGGTGAAAAATGCGATCGTTGTTGGAATTATTCAGAGCGAGTTGGCAAAATTGAGGCTCATCCTCTGATTTGTGAGCGATGTGGAGCGGCTTTACAGGGACAGTTTTGATCCTGATGAGGTGAAACATGAATGCCCAACTGATGATTCAACCCTCCTCCTTTATTGATGCTGGAATCCAAATAAAGCCAGTTCGAGGGCTGTTCTTGTTCAAATTCAGCGAAAATTTAGAAGAGCGGTTAGAGGCTCTGAACGATAAACGACGGGAATCCACATTATCAAAAGATGAAGAAGTAGAACTGACGGGAATTTTGGAACTCGACCGAATTTTTACACTGCTTAATGCAAAGATTATTGCCGAGTCTGCCTAGATATGGCGATTTCCAAAGAGATTCGTCAGAGCGTTCGAGAGCGGGCCAAGTATCTTATGTAAATACTGTCACTCTTCTGAAGAAGCCAGTGCAGCCCGTCTTGAAGTTGATCATATAGTGATATCGAATTTGACTGGCTATTGGCCCCATTCTCATTAACGAAAGACTGAATTCGTCGTAAATCTCTAAGTTTGTAAATTTTTGTGTCGAGATTGAACACTTTTAGGAAGTAAGCTACTACTATCCTAGTCAAAGCTTATCAAACAGCATTATCACCTTATGTTTTTTGAGCATAGGGGTTATTTTCTAAACAATATTAAAGGATGGAAAACAAATCAAGTATTTATATACTTTAAAATTTAAAAATTCCAACTTAAGCTTAACACTGAGGAATCAGGTATGTTTTACACATGGAATGAGTTGGTTAGGGCAGTGGCAACAACTCCCATTCAGTTTCCAAAACTAAAGGTTGCCTACTTATCCCAATGTATTCTTGAATCAGGCAGAGGAACTAGTTTCTTATTTAATGAGGCTGGTAATCCAACTGGAATGAAATGGCGTGACGAAATGAATGGTTTTGCTGAAAGGATCATGCTTGTAACGCCAACTCAGCCTGACGGGCCAGAATGGTGTCTTTGGCGTAAACCAGAAGACGCAATCAAGGGATATTGGCGTTTTATCTCCCGTCCTGTTTACAGTGGCTGGGAAGCTCATGGTAACGATCCAAAAGGGTACATTAGGCATTTACATAAACGTGGATATGCTACTGATCCCGAATATACAGATAAAGTAACAAAACTATTTGAAGAAGCGAATGAATTGCTTGCAAATTCAGGTGGAGCAGTCTCTAATAATTTTTCAGAAGTTTCTGCTGCAACTTCAGCCACTTGGTTCCTATTTTCTATCTCTCCAGGAGATGCGCCTCTTGTTCATGCCATGTCGGGCTCAAAAAGTGTTGACAGTATCGCTTCTTCGTCAAAACAAGATTTAATAGCGTTTTTAAAGGCATTTCCTAACGCTCGCACGTACGCAGTTGCACCAGACAGCAAGCTAATTTCAGATAGTGAAGCTGATGCTATTTTTGCAGCAGCCAGACACCCTGCAACGGCATTCAAGTTTTATCGGGAGTCAACTGCAACTCCAGCAGTCGTAGCCCTAGACTCAAGTAGTAAGGGTGTAGATATCCTCAGAAGTAAACTAAAAGCAGATTTATTAAGCTTTCTTGATAAATACTCAAATGCAAAGACATTTGAAGTCGCCGAGATTGATGATCCAGAAGTTAAACCTGGGCCAGGCTCTTTTGACTCTATATCAAAACCCATTGTAACCTGGGAGGCAGGTTGTCCCCACTTTAGTTCTCGCAATGGCCAGCTGATTACATCGATCGTCGTTCACTACACAACTTCACGCAATATTAATGGCACAATCTCGTGGTTTAAGAACCCTATTTCTAAAGTATCGGCTCACTATATTATTGGACAAGATGGAAAAATTGTTCAGATGGTTAGGGATAGTGATAAAGCATGGCATTGTTTTGGCTTCAATTCTAACTCCATAGGTATTGAACATTCTGCCGAAGCTGGCGATAAATTAACTCCTTCTCAAGAAAAATCATCTGCAGCCCTTATTAAATGGCTTCTTAAGGAATATAATATTCCAACGAATAAAATCTATGGACATCGCTGGAACCCAAATGTACCAGGTGGAACTCCTTGTCCAGGAGATTTATGGCCAAGCATTGGCAGCTTAGAAGATTGGATTCGTCGAAACGTGAGTTAATTAAGTGCTTTCAATATTTTCACCTTGATGAGATTCGGAATCAAACATGAAATTGCAAGATATTCTTAATGACAACCTGGTGCTTACTTTAGAGCAACTTCAAGAAGATACAGAGCTATTAAAGCAGATTGAAACAAGGTTAAGCGAACTGAATCTAATTGATGTTTCGACAGTTAATGGAGTTTGGAAAACCGCTACAGAGACAGCCTTATCATCTTTTTGTGACTCAGCATTTTTGAATAATATGACCACAAAGCTGTTTGGTCGAACTTTCGCCAAGAAGCTACTAGAAATCTCAGCTCCGCTTTCTATCCCTCAGCCAATAGCTAGCATAAACCTAAATTTAAGTGGAAGTGTAGGTAGAGGTGGAGATAACATCAACAGAGATGTGGCAGCTGTTAAAAATCGCTTGTGTGACTTGGGATTTTCCTGGATTGGTCGAAATGGAACTATGGATGAAGAGACAATCCGTACTATTGAACTGTTTCAGGCCATTATTGATGGAAAAGTCAATGTTTTAGGTGTTGATGGCCGGATTGATGTGAATGGTAAAACAAAAAAGTACCTAGAATCCGCTAAAGCTCCAAGATGGCAAGAAATGCCGCGCGGCTCATCTAGAGAAGGATTTATTAACTTCGATAATATGCAAGGGGATACTCATGATTTTGGAACTAGCTGGATGGTAGAAGTAATCCAGGAGTCAGCTAGAATTTATACAACTAGTCATCGAAATTCAAACCCAAATTCAGCTCTAATTGTCACTAATAATCTAAGTGTTGCTCGTGGTGGAGATACGCCTATACACGCAACTCATGAGACAGGATTATCATGTGACATATTACTTCCCAAGAAAAATGGGACTTTTGGTGGGATTACATTTAGAAGTATTGAATATGATCAAGCTGCCATGGAAGCAATGTTGCGTGCAATAAGAAAGCAGAATAAATATAGGATCAATCGAATTTTCTTTAATGACTTTTCTCTTGTTGCAAAAGGTCTTTGTCAAAATTTAAATGATGGTGGAGTACATGATAATCATGCTCACATAGATATTCTGCCACCTCAATTCTAGTTTAGCGTGAAGGTTTCTTAAATACTCTAGAGGTTAAAATTATGTCTTGGTTAAAACTAACAAAACAGTCGCTTTACTTGATGGGGAGTAACTCTAATTGTTTTGTCAAAAAAGTAGATGTTTCTTCCTCCAATTCAAAACCTTCGGAGCTGAGGCTTTCTATTCCTTTAGATTGGTTTTCGGGCAGAGATGTGCCTGGCTCTATGGTAATTGACCTAGAAAGTGATGAGCCTGATGCTTGTCTTGTTTCTGTACCTACCCCAGCAGCAAGTACCCCGGTCTCCATAGCAACTACTGCTGGTCAAACTCTTGTTGGCAAGCGAATCGTTCTTGACCCAGGCCATGGAGAAATTGATGGTGGTGTGAACGATCCGGGAGCTGTTAACGTCCCTCTTGGAAAAAATGAACGAGATCAAGTACGGAAACAGGCTGATATTATCAAAGCGCAATTAGAGGCTAATGGGGCAACAGTCAAAATTGTCGAGAATAATACTGGCAAAAGCCTAGGCCAAATTGGCTCAGAAGGTCAGGGTGCCGATTGTTTTGTTTCTCTTCACCTTAATGCGTTTAATAGAAGTGCTCAGGGTCATGAAGTATTTGCTCACACCGCAGGTACATCAGTTGACGTGGAACTGGCTACCAAGATCAACGATGCGCTTGATAAAGCCTTACCAATTACTAACAGAGGAGTCAAGCGGGCTGGGCTCGGTGTTCTAAGTGGAGTACCTCTTCCTGTTCCCGCCGTTCTTGTAGAGAGCTTCTTCATCGATTCCGTGCCTGATATACAAACTCTAGATCAATGGACTAATGATGCTGCAAAGGCGATTGCTGAGGGTGTCGAGGCTTTTCTGGCTTAAGAGGTTTTTGGGTCTTAGCTGATAAACCCTTAGTTAACGCATAAACATTCAATTTTTTAAAGCTCATCATCTTAAATATTAGGAGGATATCTAGAGTGGAGGAGCAAGAAACTAATGAATCAGATAATCTTGCTTCCGAAGAACATACTCAAAAATCTGAGGAAGGACAAGCAAAATCTGTTCGCGATAAAGAGCAACTTGAGGAATTCCTCGAAATAGATTATTCAGATGGACGACTGCCTGGTGATTACAAATCTGTATATCCAGAGAATGCCCGAAAAATTTATAGAAATGAAACCAGATTTTATGCGTTGGTAGCCGTTTTAACAATGTGCTTCTTATTCGGGTTATTTTTAGCACTAGTTGTATATGAGAAAAATTTAGAAGCCTATTATGAGTCTCCTTTTCTTTCTCCTTACAAGGGATCAAGGAGCTATCTAGCTGCTTCATTATTTCGACTGTTAATAGTTTTTTTATCAGGTGCTGCTGGAGGTTCTTTATTTGCTCTCCGAAATGTTTCAAACCTTATATTTTTAAGGTATTGGCATGAAGATCGCATTCTTTGGCGTATCAGTTTCCCCTTTATTGGTGGTGTTGTTGCTACGTTTCTTGCATTGTTAAATTTAGGAGGAATTTTAGCACCGTTCAGGGAAAATCAATTCTATTCTCCGACCTTTTGTGCTGGATATGGATTTGTGGTTGGCTATTTTTCAGATAGCGTTTTAAGAACTTTATCAAGAATAGCTGGAGATTTCCTAGAGAACATAAAATCTAGAGAGATGCACCAGACTCCAAAAAATAAGTAGAGTATATTTCAGATTTCTGTGCAAATATTTTCAAAATTTAAAGTTTAAGGAGAAAAAATGACTTCTGAACTTGATAAGAACAATGGAAAATGGTTTGATACAAGAACAATTTTGGCTGGATTCATTGTTGTTGCTGCTATCCTTGGTATCTCAGCTATATCAATAACAATAATTGTAGTTACTGATAGTGAAGATAATAAAGTTAGTGAGCGGGCACAGGTTGTTTTTAATGCGACCCTACCCCTTTTGGGTACATGGGTTGGCACAGTTTTGGCTTACTATTTTGCCAGAGAGAATTTTGAGACGGCTTCTCGCAGCGCTGAAAGACTTGTTCAATTGTCTCCACAGGAAAAGTTACAATCTACTTTAGTTGCAGTTGCTATGACTGCCAAAAGCAAAATGTTTTCTGCGGATAAAAACGAAGCGAAATTAGTCGAAATTTTGAAGGAAGCAAATGACAGAGGTTTTAGACGTATTCCAATTCTGACAACTTCAGCCTTCCCTAAATTTCTAATCTATAGAGATGATATCTTATACTATTTATTTGATAAGTCACAACAGGATCGTGATGGACTAACTTTACAAAATTTTCTAGATGATTCAACTGCGAATAAGAGGCCGTTTGCAATCGTTGGAGAAGATTCAACTCTGGCCGCAGCCAAAGAAGCAATGGACAAAATTCCAGATTGTCATGAGGTATTTGTAACTAAGAATGGTCGTTCTGACAGTGAAGTTGTCGGTTTATTAACCAATACAGATATTGAAAAATATTCCAAAGTCTAATTGCCAGAAGAACATAATAAATAGTATTGATTTGTTATGTTTCAATGAAATTATTTGTGCTTGAAAAGCTTTGGTTTCACCCTAGATTCCGTCAAGGGCTGTTCTTTGCCAAGGCCTGTGATGTTCAATTATTCTCACAAATGAAGACAACCTTTTATATTTGCGCAAGAGGCTTTATCTGTCCGCCATTCCCATTAAATCCAATTACTCAGAAATTCTAGCTCTCCCTAGATTTTTACCGAAGACTTAGTATTTATCAGCTTCAGCACTCCCCGTAACAAGTCGCCAACCCCCTATCGTTGCTGCGGAGCTAAGATAATTCCCCCATGAGACAAGCCTTGCTCGATTAGAGTAGTGTGCAATCGGTAAAAGTCTCTAGTATTGAAACTAAAAATAACTCGACCATTTTCCTTTGCCCAATTTAGCTGATCTTCATCCGATCTATGGAGCATTCCTATATCCCCAACTGTCAGGACATCCACATTGCGAGATCTCAAAGCTTGGACAAAGTCCTCATCCATTGAGTTCTCGTCAAGGTACAAGAGTATCTTGCTCATCTAAAATTCGTTAAACCCTTTTGCTGTGGAATCCTGCGAGCTTCCAGTATTCAGCGTCCTCTTCAGCCAAATCTGCTTCAATCTCATCACGATTCGCATGATAATAAGCCAAAGCAGCATAAACTTGGGCAAGGCTTAGATGGCTCATCCGACGAGCAATTTCTTCTGCATTTGCACCTTGCTTGTATAAAACAACAACTCGACGAACAGAGGTTCCTGTCCCTGTAATGACTGGGCGACCATTACCAATATCTGGGGAACCAGTGACTAATGTGCCGATATCAGTAGCAGCAGACATAGTTTATACCGTGGTGATGAGCTACAAATTATTCATATCAGTCTAACATTTTGCACCAGAGCGGAGAAATACGCTTTTGCTGTGATGAAAAATAATTTGTTGTCCGTCGAATTCAACCCTTAAACTACTTTGGCATCTAAATATCCGTGCAATCCAAGTCTTGATAATGTCTTGATAATTGCCTGTCTATGAACTCCCAATCGTGCACCTTCTTTATCTAAAGCCTCAACTATCCACACTGGGAAATCAACATTAACACGTTTAGTTTCCAATCCTGGACGTTTTGCAGAATTCAAATCAAAGTCTTCAAGAATTTCGCCACCTTCATCTTTTAAGAAAACAAGAAAATTAGGAAGCAGTGTAATTTAGTGATTTGCCAAATCAAGATTAAACACATCAAGCACCTACTCTTAAAAAATCACAGCAGTTTAACAAAGGAAGAGAAGCAAAATCTAGAGTACGTTCTCAATTGCTTGAAAAAATTAAGGTTGGCGTATGAGTTAAAAGAAGAATTTCGTAGCATTTATGAAACTGACCAACCTCCTGACAAGGCTAGGTTGACGTTTGAAAAATGGATGGAAAAATCTAGTCAGTTATTTCATGCATCAACTCAAATAATAAAAAATCACATTGATGGAATTTGTAACTATTTTTGGTGTCGAACTACCAGTGGGGTTATGGAAGGGATTAATAATAAGATTTAGGGGGATTAAACGTCAGGCCTATGGCTTTACAAGTTTTAGACATCTACGAATGAGGTTCATGGCTTACTTCTCTCATTAGTGTTACTTATCACCCTCTTCCAATGAGAGCCACCTGATCTAGCCAGCGTATCTTCCTTTCCGTTTTTATAAAAATTAACTAACTTCTCAGCCCTTCGCCAAACTTAACAGATACAAAAATATACTATCAACGGAGTGTAGACAATCTATGAGAGCTACATAAGGTTAGATACGGCTCTTCTTGTGATGTTTGCATAGCAGTCAGGGTGAAATTGCCCTTGATCCTTCACTGACCATTTGTTTGTACTCATTGCCTCGCAGATGCCCGACTCAGCATAATACCCATGAGCATAGCCCATAGAAGTCAGCTAAGATGCTTTCCATGTGTTGTGTGTAGGAAGTGGGATGGATAATTGCAACAGTCCTGAGTCAAACGAAGAATTAGTAGACATCATTAACCGTGTGCAAGCCCTTGTCCAGGCCCGTTTAGGGGATAGTGAAAAATTGCTAGAACTTCTACGGGTCTTAGAGCAATTGCATCGAGACATTCGGGATTATGCCTTTCAATCCGCCTTGCCCAAGAATCGTCAAGCCCTTTATAAATTACTACGAACCATTGAAAAAGAACGGGGTTGGCCCTACATCCCAGTCATGCCCTTGGGTGAATTTTGCCGCCACTTAGAGGAAGACGTAACACCTCCAGCGAAATAAAGCACAAAGATGCCTTAGCTTTTCCGTCAATTCAGTCAAGATGCTATGCTGAAAAAACTACGGGATGTAGCGCAGCTTGGTAGCGCACTTCGTTCGGGACGAAGGGGTCGCAGGTTCAAATCCTGTCATCCCGATAGGTTGGGGAACCATTACACAATAAGGCTTTTGGGAGTTCCAAACGACTTCTAAAGGTCATTTTTAATGTCAATAAGACAGAGAACAAAGACCGTTATGGGTTGTTTGGGGTTGTAAATTTACCCCGGAATTTACCCCGATGTTTAAGGTCACGATTGAGAAACACGGATCACGATTACAGCTCCGTTGGCAGTATTTAGAGAAGCGTTACACCTTAGCGGTGGGGATGCCTGACTCTGTAGTTGGGCGATCTAAAGCAAAACAGATTGCTGGCCGGATTGAGCAGGATATGGCGACTGGGCATTTTGACCCAACCCTTTTGGCGTATAAACCCCGGAAACTGGGCAAGACTCGGACTGAATTAAGCTGTCCCGAACTGTTCCAGGCTTTTACCCAGGCCATGAGCAAAGAGAAAGGACTATCCCCAGGCTCACTGTGTCGGTATCAAGGTGTGCTGGCCCATCTCAAGCGGTCACTCAATATTGAAGCCCATGCAGTTAGCCAGCAACGGGCGGGAAACTTGACGGCGGTACTCATGGAACAAGTCTGTGACCGTACTACTAAGGAGTATCTTTGGTTGCTGGAATCATGCTGGACATGGGCTAAAGGGAAATATCACATTGGAGAATCAAACCCTTGGGCAGGCCTGGCAAGCAAAATCAAGGCATCTCCCAGACAAAAAGTGAAACCCTTTACTGAGGCTGAAGTTAAGACGATTCTGGCGGCATTCAAGACCAACCGATATTACTCCCACTACTTCGAGATGATCTGTTTTCTTTTTGGAACCGGGGCAAGACTCGGGGAAGTTGCGGCGTTGCGATGGAAGCATTTATCGAGTGACTTTTCCCTGGCCTGGATTGGCGAAACCATCAGCCGGGGCAATCATCGCAAGTCCACAAAGACGGGCAAATCAAGGGAGGTTATTTTATCCCCAGGCCTGGTGGCTATGTTGCAATCACTCCATGAGAAACGGAAACCGAAACCCGATGATTTGATTTTTCCCAGCCCAAAAGGGAAGCCAATGGATGACAAGAATTTCCGGCGGCGGGCCTGGTCAACAATTCTCAAGCGGCTAGACATTCCGTACAGGAAACCTTACTTCAGCCAACACAGCGTAATTTCCCACGCTCTAGCGAATGGAGCAAGCCCGTTAGGTGTTGCAAGCCAGAGCGGCCATGATCCCAGAATTTTGTTTCAAAACTATGCAAGTACAATTCGCAATCAATCCGTTTTTGTGGAGTTTTAAAAATGTCATTACCCCAGATCAACCTTGATAACAAGCCATTCCCTAGTGAACTTGATTTTTCAGAAATGCGAGCAATAATCCCAAATTGGGAGGATTTTTGTGGGCATCATGCAGTGACCATGAAGCGGTTGCTGTTCTACTTTTTTCGAGAATCCCAGCCGGAATTACGGTTAATTGAAAGCATTTGTGATCAGTCTAGGCTAGGGTTTTCTGCTTTGCTCTGAGCGCGTTGGATTCGAGCGTACTACCAAATCTTATTTGGGGCATTTTGGGCTAACACTAGGATGGATGAATTTCTGGGACAGCGATTCGACAGCTACCGGAATACTGAAAATGTTTTTAATGCTTTCGCAAAAATCTTAAATGATAGGAAAACTTCCGATGATGTTGTGCTGCACCACCCTCTTGTGTCTGAATATGACCGTTTACAGCAGAGGTAAAGCCTCGCGGATTATCAGAAGTGGCAGAAACTTCCCAAAGACTCTTTACCCTCCACCTCCCAATGTCCTTTCTGTGGTGTGATTTTCACCTTTAACAGGGGAACAGGAATTACTAAAGCTCCTTCCCATTGCGGCGATCTGAATTGTGAGAAAGCTTATGGTCGCTAATCTCAGCGAGCAAAACTCAATCCAGCTGATCAATGGGTAGCGGCATTTGAAAAACAGCGTGACTGTAAAGCCTGTGGAATGCGGCAGTACCCAGGCCGATGGGGGCATTATCGGGAAAATTTTCACCCGTGAACCCGCAACCGTGTTACCGATAGCCCAGGGATACTTTCTCTTTTAAGTCGCTAAAATTTTGAGGATCGGATAAATCCAGTCTCTTGGAGCTACTCCTGGTCAGTCTCCAGTTGCATAATCAGGCCAATGTAATCGTCAATGCTGATGAGATAAAACTCACCTTCTAAGATAGAAGGAGCGAGTCCTACTTGTCTTCATCCATAACACCGAGAGACGAACCAGGCTAGAGGTTAATTCTATGATTCCGGCGGTAATGGCAGCCCTTGAGTCCGGCGACTTAACCCAGGCCATGGCTCTTTTAGAAACTCTGCCACCGGATCAACCCCAAGTAATGCTGGGCTGGGCTTGGTTAGAGGAAAAAAAGCAAAACCTCGAAGCGGCGGAAACTCGGTATCGCGATATTCTTCGTCAAGATTGTGGCCCCAAAATTATTCTGCGGGCCCGCCAAGGCCTGGAACGGATTGCAACAACTCGCAAGCAACAACAAATGGACGCGCTAGCGACAGTGGCCCAGGCCCCTGGTGGTGATCAACGGGCCATCCTCGTCCTTGAAGCCGTCCCTAACCCAGAAGTTAAAACCAAGTTAGCCCAACAGCTTACCCGGATTATGGACATCGAACCCTATGCAGCCCGGTTGCTCTTACCCAGTCGGGGATGGCGATTGTTGCGGAATGGGACAATGGCAGAGTTGGCCGTCTATGGCTCGCAATTAAGAGCCGCAGGCATTCCCGCGTTTTGGTTGCCTCTGGATCCGCTCCAAGAGTTAACCGTCATTGAAGTGCGTTTTCTCCAAAGTTTATCGCCCCAAGTCCAGGCCGGGTGGGGTGGCCATGGCTCAGAACCGCCGCAACATATTTTTACCTTTAACTGGGAAGAGGTAACGCAGCGGGTGGAAGGACAATTACCGATTTTTGAAACCGTGGTGGATCGCGATAGTCGAGGCACTGCTACATACAAATCGCAAGTTCAAGACCATGCCCAATGCTGTGACTTACACTTACCTAGCCGCCAAACCATTCTCCGCTTTTATCGTGGCCACTACCAATTTAATCGGGGGATTGATCTCACGCCAGTCCAGGGGAGCGAAGTGGCCGCGGATCAAGAAACCTCATGGGCTAACTGGCGGCAATTGTTGGCAGTCTTTAACCATTGTCGGCCGGGAATTCCTATTTGGAGTGACTTTACCTCCTTCGCTGAAACAGTCCTAGAGCATACAGACCTGTTAGAAAAAATTAATCCCCATCTAGATCTTTTTCGGCGGGAGGACTGCTACTGGGATCATGCGTTTCAACTTTATAGTGGTTTAATTATGGCGTTAAGCGGATCGGAACATCGCCCACTGACTTAACTGTTGGATCGCAATCCCACCTGAATCAAGGATCATTTGAGGCTGTCATCATAGCAAAATCAACGTTCTATAGCATTCCGTTTTTAGATATGAGACAATTAGAGCATGATTTGGATGGTCTCATGGATGAACTCAACCAATTTATTGATGCTTGTCTAGATTCAAGAGAGACTAAGCGCGCTCTAGCGGTAAAGATGACACTAGAAGGATTTACGCATCAGCAGATTATGAATATTCTCCGAGTTTCATCAGGATTCATCACAAAATGGAAACAAGCGTTTCTATTATCAGGTGTGAATGGGCTAAAACTTGCGTATAAAGGTAAGCCTGCTTATTTGACAGAGGTTGAAAAACAACAGGTACTGGATTGGTTAAAGCAACAGAATTATTGGAATCTTGAAGAGTTAGAGACGTATATTTTAGATACATTTAATGTTATCTATTCTGCAAAGTCTAGCTATTATAATTTATTACATGAAGCGGGTCTATCCTGGCAAAAAGCACAGGTCACTCATCCCTTGAAAGACCCTGATAAAGTCGCCTTAAAAAAAAGAGATTTGTCAGTATTTAGAAGCTAATCGAGTTTCAATTGAATCGGAAAAAACCGTTGTCTACTGAGTGGATCAGTGTCATCTTGTTTCCGGGGATATTTGTGGATATGCTTGGGATAAAACGGATGAAAGAGTACAGATTCCCATCAAAAATATAAAGGAGAGGCAAACGTATTATGGTGCAATTAACTATGTCACAGGTCATCTAATTGTGAAGCCTTATTCAACTGGAAACAGTCAGAATACTATTGAATTTATCAAAGTGATAAAAGCGATTCATCCCAATCAGAAAGTTATTGTGATTTGGGATGGTGCAGCATATCATAGCAGTCATGATTTTCGTAATTATTTACATCAAGTCAATGGAGATAAGCCAGAACAAGAATGGCCTATTTACTGCATCAAATTAGCCCCATACGCACCAGAACAAAATCCGATTGAAGCAGTGTGGTTGCAAGCTAAAAACTTCTTGAGGAATGAGTGGCATTTATTGAAAACATTTAAGATTACTAAATGGCTGCTTGAACAGTTTTTAAGTCATTTTTTTCTCCATTCTTCTCATCTCAGTATGTATGGTATGTTCTCATGAATAATTCATGTTTGCTATAGCTCCCTATGCGCCTGAACAAAATCCAATTGAAGCGATGTAGCTACAAGCTAAAAACTTCTTGAGACAAGTCTGGCATCTGTTTAAAACATTTAAAACTGTCAAGTGGTTATTTCAATGGTTTATTGATCGTTTTATTCTGCGTTCTGTGCAACTTAATATGCATGGTATCTTCTCATGAATCATTACTGTTTGCTATAGTTTTCATTATCTTAGGAAGGTTTGAAAAATGATGATTTAGGTGAGGGATATGTAGTGGTTGAAACTCACAATCAGTTAGCTCCATGGATTATTCCATTAAATTAATTCAGGCGTTAATAGGGCTTTACAGTTTTAAAGTCTAGACTAAAGATTTTAGTTACGGTCAGATGGAATGTCTAAACCCTGCTGCATGGCCCAAATTGCCGCCTGAGTCCGATCCCGCATCCCGAGCTTATGCAAAATAGCATGAACGTGAACCCGGACTGTCCCCGGCGCAATATATAACTCTTGCCCAATTTCGATATTACTCTTACCCGTGGCAATCAGTGACAGAATTTCCTTTTCTCGTTTAGTCAGAGGCAAATCAGCATTGGTTTCAAGAGTTTTTGGTAGCATTTCATAAGTAGATTGAATGTTTTCCGTGGCCTGGGTATCCCACCATGAAGCACCAGCAACTACTGACTGAATTGCTAAGACTAAATGTTCACTGGCTCCTCCTTTTAGGCAATACCCTTGGGCCTGTTTTTTGATTAAATCTGTAATTAGATTCGAGCTGCTGTGGGAGGTAAGAATTAAGACAGGCAATTTTGGATAATTTTGTTTGATTTGGTAGCAGGTTTCTAAGCCCCCCAGGCCGGGTAAACCCACATCTAAAATCACCACATCAACAACATTAGTGCGTAAGAAATCAAGAGCCGTTTCTCCATCCTCGGCCTGGGCCATAACTTGGAAATTTACTTCCTGTTGCAGCCGAGTTGAAAGGCCCAAGCGAAAAAGTTCATCATCTTCGACTAATAAAATTCTGATAGGAGCAGAAACCATAACTATGAACTCAAGACTTGTAGAAGTAATCAAACATTAGGCCGAGGTTGACCGCTCCCCAAAGTAACCAGGTAGGGTGAAATTAAAACTAGCTCCTGATACCAAAGGGTCTGCCCATAGTTTACCTCCGTGAGCTGTTATAATTTGCCGACTGAGATAGAGACCTAAACCTGTTCCCTTGGCTTGACGGTGATGATGGCCTTGATAAAACTGTTCAAATAGAAACGGCAACTCATCGGAGGCAATTCCCAGGCCCTCATCCTTGATATTCACTTGATAAAAAGACTGTTTTAAGCTGATCTGGACTTCCACCTTACCGCCGCGCTGAGAATAGTTAAGGCCGTTGGCAATCAAGTTGGTTAAAACTCGTTCTAGTTGCATTGAATCTCCTAGTATCCAACAATTAGATCGAAATTCTGATTCGCCTTGAATCAATCTTAGATGCACCTGTCGAGATAGCGCAAGTTGAGTTAATTTGGCAATCACTTCAGCAATTAAATCGATTAAGTCAATGGGTTGTAAATGCAGTTGTAAACCTTGGTTATCAATTTCATAGACATCTAACATCGTTTCAACCAATTTCAAGGTTTTTTGATGACTCCGAATCATAATTTGAATTGCATTTTTCTGCGCATTTGTGATTGGGCCAAACTGAATTATTTCCATCGCCTTTAAGGTTTCAATAGCTCCTAAGAGGGGCGTTTTCAGATCATGGGTTAAGGTTAAAATAAAATCTTCTCGAATCCGAGCTAACTCAGATTGACTTTTTAATTGGACTTCTTGCTGGAGAAGGCGAAACTTATAATTCTGGAGTTGTTGCCCCAACCAGCCTGTGACGATTAATGCTAAAGCTACCAATAAACGGTTTGCTAAGGTAATACTGTTGATATGCTCCAGGCCGGGAACGGCTAAATTTAAAAGGGTTAAAAACACCCCTAGGCCTGTAATGATAACCGTTTCCCGTTGACTGAGTTGAGTACTAGCTAGAATGACAACACTGATATAGAGATAACCAAAGACATAGGGTGGCGGGGTACTAAATTCGAGAATAATGATAATTAGGAATAAAGCTCCGATTAACCAATAGATGCACTTACTTAATGTCATATACTTATGTTTCCGTTATTGATTATCTGGTTTCTTTATCGCCTCAATCTAGCGAATTATTGAACAAAGGTTATCTAAATCACTGTTATCTATATCATTTGGTATAGTCTTTTATCTGCTCTCTAAGCACTCAGCTAAATCAGCCGTTATAAATTTATATTAAACCTGGCTTTTTGGTGTTTTTATGATGATGATCCGGCAAGATAAGAACTAAGATAATCTCAATCAGTATCCATGTCACCTCATAAGTTGAGAGGGAAGTTATGCCACCAAAATGCTCATCTGTTCTATATTTGCGTCCCCGATATTACGGTTAAGAACTTATGTTGTTTGGCTTTCTCCAAATTTCTTTAATTCTAATCATTCTGGTTCTGGTAGCTCCTCCCTTGGGCTATTACATGGCGGGTGTATTCTCTGGTGAACAAGCCAAATTAGGGCGAATTTTTCAGCCAGTTGAACGCTTGTTATTCCAGGCCAGTGGCATCAATCCCCATATTTCAATGACAGCCTGGCAATACATTCGGGCTTTGCTGATGAGTAACTTGGTGATGGGTTTATTTGTCTTTGTCCTACAACTGGCCCAAGGTTTTTTACCCCTCAATCCGACTGGTTTAGGCGAACCAACGTGGGATTTAGCCCTGCATACAGCCGTATCTTTCATCACCAATACCAATCAACAGCATTACTCCGGCGAAACCACCTACAGCTATCTGACCCAGGCCGGGGGCTTAGGCTATCTCATGTTTACTTCGGCGGCGACTGGGATTGCGGTGGCTATTGCCTTTATTCGGGGACTAACAGGGCAACCCATTGGTAACTTTTATCAGGATTTGGTTTTAGCCATTACCCGGATTCTTTTACCCATTTCAATGATTGGAGCCATTCTTTTGGTGATTGCTGGAGTTCCGGAAACCCTAGCTGGCCCGGCCCAAGCAACCACATTAGAAGGAGCTACCCAATTCATTGCCCGCGGGCCCGTGGCTCATTTTGAAATTATCAAGCAACTAGGAGAAAACGGCGGCGGCTTTTTTGGGATTAACTCGGCCCATCCCTTTGAAAATCCCAATAATTTCAGTAATCTCCTCGAAACGGTGATCATGCTGGTGATCCCGGCTGGCCTGGTAATTACCTATGGCAAGATGGCTAACAATCCCAAACAAGGCTGGTTGCTATTCTGGTTAGTCTTTTTGATCTTTACGTTTCTGATTGTCATTACGGCTATTGGAGAGTTTGAAGGAAATCCGATAGTTAATCAGCTTCTAGGAGAATCAGCCCCAAACTTGGAAGGCAAAGAAGTCCGATTTGGTTGGGCTTTAACGGCACTCTGGGCTGTGGCGACGACGGGGACAATGTGTGGGGCAGTCAATGGGATGCACGACTCGTTAATGCCACCGGGGGGATTTTCGGCACTGTCGGATATGTTTCTGCAAATTATTTGGGGTGGGCAAGGTACAGGTACAGCCTATTTATTTGTGTTTTTAATCCTCACAGTGTTTTTGACAGGCCTTATGGTGGGACGTACCCCAGAATTTCTCGGACGGAAAATTGAAAAGAAAGAAATTGTCTTAGCCAGTGTGATTTTACTGATCCATCCGATTGCAATTCTGATTCCAGCCGCGATTACCCTAGCTTTTCCTGAGCAATTAGCAGGCATCAGTAATCCGGGGTTTCATGGCATTTCCCAAGTGGTTTATGAATATGCCTCTGCTGCCGCTAACAATGGTTCTGGGTTCGAGGGCCTGGGGGATAACACTGTCTGGTGGAATTTAAGTGCGACATTTTCCCTACTGGCGGGTCGCTATATCCCCATCATGGCCTTGATTTTCTTGGCAGAGGGCCTGGCGCAGAAACAACCCGTTCCCGAAACCATTGGCACTCTTCGCACCGATACTGTTTTGTTTACGGCAGTTACAGGTGGTTCGATTTTAATTCTCGGAGCTTTAACTTTCTTACCTGTCTTAGCCTTGGGCCCGATTACAGAAGCCTTTGAGCTAATTCACTTGAGTGGAAACTAAGTATCATGAAGTAATCTAAATCTTTATGACTATGTAATTTATTGATGAGGTCAAGATGTTCACAACAGTTAGTCAGCCATCAGCATTAATCCATGAAATTCAACTTGAGAAGGTAGATCACTGGACTTTATTTAAATTTAGCGACTCACTGCAACAGCGAATGGAGAACCTTTTGGAAAAAAAGAAAGCTGATGAACTGACCTTTGAAGAAGTCACTGAACTTGAGGCCATTGGTGAACTAGACCGGATTTTCACTCACATTAATGCAATGTTGGCTAGTCAAAATGTCAATCAATAATGAACTCAAACAAGCCATTCGTCAGCGAGCCAATTACTTATGTGAGTATTGTCACTCTTCAGAACGACTCAGTGCGGGGAGGTTTACGATTGAGCATCTTATTCCAAAGTCGCTAGGTGGTTTTGATGATCCAAAAAATCTTGCTCTCGCCTGTCGCCGTTGTAATGAGAGACGTTATAACTTTATTGCCGGATTTGATCCTGAGACTGAGATGGTTGTTCCGCTTTTTAACCCACGCCAAAATCAATGGCAGGAACACTTTATTTGGCTAAATCGGGGTCTTCTCATTAAAGGAATTACACCTATTGGCCGTGCAACTTGTATTCGCCTTGATCTGAATGATAGCCGTTACCCAGAAGCCGATTCAATTCGAGAAACTAGGCGATTTTGGCTCAAGACAGGATTACATCCACCAGCAGAAGATTTATGTGAAGACTGAAGATTTGCTTTTCGGTAACAGAATATTGAGTAAAACAGCAGCAAATAGCACTTATTCAGAGCAGGACTTATAGGCATTAGTTTGATGATTTTTAATCTTTTTCATTCTCTTCGATTTGTAACTAACTACAAAAGGAATCCATGAAGATCATAAAACCTCAACCTGGTGGCCCCCGCTCAGCCCGCCGTCACACCCCAAAGGCCAACTTATCTGGACTCTATCAACGGGCCGCTACAGAGGCATTTCTGAAATTAGATCCCCGTGTTGCCATCAAAAATCCCGTCATGTTTCTGGTCTGGGTTGGGACAATCATCACGTTTTTATTAACCCTTAACCCAGGCCTGTTTGGGGTAGTTACCAGTGATCGGTCGCATATTTTCAATGGCTTAATTTGTTTCATTTTGTTGGCCACCGTTCTATTTGCCAATTTTGCTGAAGCGGTTGCCGAGGGACGCGGAAAAGCCCAGGCCGACGCCTTACGATCCACCCGTTCTGATATCATTGCTCAAAAGCAAAATCCTGATGGTAGTTTCGTTGCTGTCAGTTCCAGTGCGCTCCGTAAAGGAGATCGGATTAGAGTTGTCGCTGGAGAAATGATCCCGATGGATGGCGAGGTGTTGTCCGGGGTAGCAGCCGTGGATGAATCTGCCATTACAGGTGAGTCGGCCCCAGTCCTCAAAGAACCCGGATCCGATGTAGCCAGTTCGGTAACGGGGGGAACGCGGGTGATTTCCGATGAGCTATTGATTGGGATTACGGTTGATCCGGGTAAAGGCTTTATTGATCGGATGATTGCCCTAGTCGAAGGTGCAGAACGCAGTAAAACCCCTAATGAAATTGCCTTAACCGTGTTGTTAGCCGTTTTAACACTGGTGTTTCTAATTGTGGTTGCCACGTTACCGCCCCCTGCTAATTACATTAACAATCCCGTCAGTGTCGCCACGTTGATTGCGTTACTAGTTGCGCTAATTCCCACTACGATTGGGGGCCTGTTGAGTGCCATTGGGATTGCCGGAATGGATCGGGTGGCGCAGTTTAATGTTGTCGCAACATCGGGGCGAGCAGTCGAGGCCTGTGGTGACATTAATACCCTGGTCTTAGATAAAACCGGAACCATCACCTTGGGTAATCGCTTGGCTGAGTCCTTTATTCCCGTGAATGGTCATTCATTAGAGAAAGTTGCCAGTGTTGCTCTAGCTGCCAGTATCTTTGACACCACTCCCGAAGGAAAATCCATCGTCCGTCTCGCGGAACAGTTGGGAGCTAAGGTTGACTTTGCTTTAGAAACGGCCACCGGGATTGAATTTTCGGCCCGAACCCGGATGAGTGGGACAGATTTACCCCAAGGCGCAGAATTTCGCAAAGGAGCTGTAGATGCGATCCGAGGCTTTGTCCGCTCGCGGGGAGGCCAGGCCACGGCAGATGTGGAAACAGCCTATGAAACGGTGTCTCGTCAAGGAGGAACGCCCTTAGCCGTCTGCCAGGATCAAGAAATTTACGGGGTAATTTACCTGAAAGACATCATCAAACCAGGGATTCGCGAACGCTTTGCTCAACTGCGGCGGATGGGGGTTAAAACCGTCATGCTCACTGGCGATAACCGGATCACGGCTCAATATATTGCCCAAGAAGCCGGGGTGGATGACTTTATTGCCGAAGCGACCCCAGAAGACAAAATTCGAGTCATTCAACAGGAACAGGCAGCCGGAAAGTTAGTTGCGATGACCGGAGATGGCACTAATGATGCTCCAGCTCTGGCCCAGGCCAATGTCGGGGTAGCCATGAACTCGGGAACACAAGCCGCCAAAGAAGCTGCAAACATGGTGGATTTAGATTCCGACCCAACAAAGTTGATTGATTTAGTCACGATTGGCAAGCAATTACTCATTACTAGGGGAGCCTTAACCACCTTTTCTCTTGCTAATGACATTGCTAAATACTTTGCAATTATTCCAGCCATGTTTGCGGCGATTGGGATTGGAGCCTTGAACGTTATGGGGTTAAAAAGCCCAGAATCCGCCGTGTTGTCTGCCCTGATTTATAACGCTTTGATTATTCCGGCCTTAATTCCCTTGGCATTAAAAGGGGTAAATTTCCGACCCTTAACCGCAAATCAGTTATTGCAACGGAATATTCTCATCTATGGCCTGGGGGGGATTATTGCGCCGTTTATTGCCATTAAAGTCATTGATGTTTTGATTGGTAACGTTGGTATTGTTTAAGGTATTGAGGTAAATCATGTTAAAGCATTCTCATACAAATTTAAGGATCAAGGATTGGCCAAAAATTAGCTCGCTCAATCTGCCTGATATCTCTCCGAAAAGCCGTAACCGATTTCTGACAATTTTGACTCTATTGTTGCTGCAATTATTGTTAGCAGAAGGAGTTTATGCGGCTACCCAGGCAGGATTAGAACGGGGAAATGCTTATGCCATCGCAGGATTATTGATTTTAGTTATGGGCCTGGGAATCTATTTAATGGTGGTGATTATTGAACCAGAACGTTTTTAAGGATGATCTAATGCTGATTGCCTTTGCAATTTTGGATGCTCTATCGCTCATTTGGAGGGTTCAACGTTATGCGTGATTTCGTGATTGCTATTCGCAGTTCTGTTGTTTTGTGGCTTTTAACCGCTTTAATTTATCCTCTAGTGATTTTAGGGATTGCTCAAGTTGGATTTCCATTCCAGGCCAATGGCAGTCTACTCACTAACTCTAGTCAACAAATTATCGGCTCGACTCTGATTGGACAAACTTTTACCTCAGAGCGTTATTTCTGGGGCCGACCCAGCGTGGTTAACTACAGTGAAAATAAAGAGGCAAATCCAACCGGTTTATCAGGGGCCAGTAATTTAGCACCGAGCAATCCTGAATTATTAAACCGGATCAAACCGGAGATTGATCGTTTACAACAAGCCAGAGTTAAACCCACCGCCGATTTAATCTATAGTTCCGGTTCTGGTTTAGATCCTCATATTTCCATTGCCGCAGCCCAGGCCCAGATTAACCGCATTGCCCAGGCCCGCAACCTCACCCCGGAAAACCTAACGACCCTGATCAATCAACATACAGATGGACGCTTTTTGGGAATATTCGGTGAACCAGGGGTGAATGTTTTGCAACTGAATCTTGCCTTGGATCAGCGTTAGAGTCAACCAATGAAAAATCCTTCTGAGACAGAACTGCACACTCTATCCACGAAGAATCATCTTGGCCCATCTCGCCGCGGCAAACATAAGATTTTTATTGGGATGTGTCCAGGGGTTGGCAAAACTTACCGGATGTTAGAAGAAGGACGACGACTCAAGCAAGAAGGCTTAGATGTAGTCATTGGCCTGTTAGAAACCCATGGTCGTAAAGAAACTCAAGAACGAGCCACTGGCCTGGAGTTAATTCCCCGCAAAGCATTGAGTTGGCAAGGGAAAACTTTTACAGAAATGGATATAGAAGCGACTATTGAACGTAAGCCCCAACTTGCCTTGATTGATGAATTAGCTCATACCAATGTGCCGGGATCAGAACGAGAAAAACGCTATCAAGATGTTGAAGTGATTTTACAAGCGGGTATTGATGTGTACTCGACTGTCAATATTCAACACCTAGAAAGCCTCAATGATTTAGTCTTCAAAATTTCTAGTGTGGTTGTGCGCGAGCGAATTCCAGATCGACTTTTGGATGAAGCTGATGAAGTGGTGGTTGTGGATGTCACGCCGGAAACCTTACAACAACGCTTAAAGGAAGGAAAAATTTACGCCCCAGAAAAAATTGACCAGGCCCTACAAAACTTCTTCCAACGTCAAACATTGACTTTACTCCGAGAGCTTTCATTACGTGAGATTGCCGATAGTGTCGAAGAAGATGTTCGAGAAATGCAGCAGGACTATTGCAATATTCAAGAGCGAGTTTTAGTCTGTATTTCGACTTATCCTAATTCTGTTCAATTATTGCGCCGGGGAGGACGAATTGCTCACTATATGAATGCGCGATTATATGTATTATTCGTTGCAGACCCTAATCGCTTCCTATCAAAATCTGAATCCTTATATATCGAAACCTGTGAACGATTGTGTCAAGAATTGCCAGGAGAATTTATTCGCATTGAGTCAGTTGATATTGTCGGGACGATTGCCCAAGTTGTTCAAGAAAAACATATCACTCAAATTGTCATTGGTGAAAGTCGTCGCAGTCGTTGGCAAACCCTATTACGTGGCTCAGTTAGTCAGAAACTTATGCGGAAATTGGCGACAGTGGATCTACACATTATTGCTAATACTCCCTAGTTCTCTAAGTCAGTAACCCCATCAAACACATGGTTAGCCGGCCCCGTCATATAAATGGCTTGAGTTGTTTGCTGCCAGTCAATATCCAGACAACCACCGGGAAGTTCAACCGTAGCTTGGGGTAAGGCCCGTTGAGTTAAGACTCCAGCCACCACCGTTGCACAGGCCCCCGTTCCACAGGCCAAGGTCGCCCCAGCCCCCCGTTCCCAGACACGCATCTTCAGATAGTCAGGTCGGATAACTTCGACAAATTCCGTATTCGTCCGTTGGGGAAACATGGAGTGATGTTCAAACCGCGGCCCCAATTCAGCCAGGGGGATAGCAGCGACATTCTCAACAAACGTAATTGCGTGGGGATTTCCCATACTGACACAGGTGAGTTGCCAAGTCTGTCCAGCTAGTTCTAACGGCACATCAATCACTTTTTGATCGGGGTCGCTCAAGGTTGTGGGGATTTCACTGGCGAGTAATTTGGGAGTTCCCATATTGACACTGACCCGGCCATCAGTTTGTAAGTTAAGAGTCATTACCCCCGCCAAGGTTTCAACCCGATAGATCCAGGCCTGGTCAGGAGCATGGGACTCTAAGGCCGCAATAAACTTGGCCAAACAGCGAATCCCATTCCCGCACATTTCAGCCACGGAGCCATCACTGTTAAACATGGCCATTTGGTAGTCACAGGTGGCATCAGCAGGGCTACAGAGAAAAATAACTCCATTGGCCCCAATGCCAAAATGTCGGTCACACAAAGTCTTGGCCTGGTCAGCAGTTAGGTAAAGCTCTCCCTGTTGACGATTATCAATCAGGATAAAATCATTGCCCAGGCCTTGGTATTTGCTAAATGCTAGTTTCATAGAGCCGATTATAACAAACCTCTTTTCCTCTCCAGCTTAGCGTCGCGACAATTTCCCTAAAACTCTAAGGGGCTTGGACAACCCGATAGTAAACCCCATTAGCTCCATAGGCTGGACTAAACCAGGTTGTCCCGCATTGATAAAAAGTGCCACTTTGTGTAGATATGGCTTGACAACCAGTCGGTAACACCGGATAAATAGCACCCATAGCATAGGCATTTGCAGCAGCAGCCCCAGCAGCATAGGCATTGGCACTCGCAGCAGAAGAAATCGCCGCCCCTGTCGCAACTCCCACCGCCGCCCCGGCCGCCGCCCAGCCCCCGCAGTTATAGCATCCACTGCCGTAATAGGAATTCACTACAGTCGGCGGATGATAGGTTGAGTAAGTCCCCCCGTAATAGGTGTGATCTCCATAGGCTGTTGTTCCAGATGCTGTTGTTCCGTGCCAAGTGCCGTCATTCCCGGAAGCAGTGCCCCCTCGATATCCGGTTGCGTTCCAAGACCCATCACCACCAGATGCGGATCCCCCCCTTGAAGTTGAGGCACTCCAAGACCCATCACTATGGGATACGGATCCACCTGCCGCATGAAAGTAGGCTTGAGCAACTTGGGGCAAAAACATTAAACAGGCAACAGACATCGTTATTAAGGCTGTTGGGATTCTTTTCATGTCCGAGTCTCCTAGGAAATTTTTTGTGAATGAGAATGCTGGCAAGTCAGGTTTATTTGTTAGAAGGTTTTGGAGGATTAAGAATCACAGGGGAAGCAAAGGGAATTTTTAGGGCCTTGGCAGTATTGGTTGGGGTAAACATAGTGGCAGTCACTGGGGGATTAATCAACCAATTTGAAAATTCAACCTGATGTCGTAACCGAGAGGGGTCATTGCGATAAACAGCCCGTAATGCCCGTGGTAGGTGATCCTCAGTTCCAATCCAAACCTGAGCGAAGATCTGATCATTACCCATAGCAACAATATCAGTGGCTGTTCCTCCCACAACTTGAGATTGACCCACAACAAAGGCAAATTTTAATTCCTTGATGAGGTCTTCATGGGGATTAGAGACAATGAAATCTGTAAAAGGAAAGTAAATTGAGGCTTTCTGGTAGGCTTCCTTAAGTGCTGAATCCAAGTTATTAGGAGCCGCAGCTACAGCGACAAGATTTTCATTGGGAGCAAAGGCCACCATCGTCTTGCCATTGTAGTAAAACTCACTTTTAGGGCCATCGGCTGTGGTAATGACGCGGAGGTTGTTAGGACGTTGAACCAGAACTTGTGAGGATGAAAAATAGACTAGGGGTGGCCCGATCCGAGATGGACTTTCATAGGCTGTAGTGGCTGTAAAGGAGAACGTTTTCGCGGCCTGTAATCGTTCACCCATGGCTTTGATGATTTTAATCGCGGCCGGATCAACCGGATTGACACTGGGAGGAGTTTGGGAATGAGCTTCGGTTGCTGTTGTTGCCCAGGCCAGGAGGGGTAATATCAGAAATGACAGTTTAAGAACAAGGGGTTGTCGGTTCATGGAGCAGGGTAATCCTACTGATTCTAAAAAACTAGATTATTTATCTACCCTCATATTATAGTTACTAGGTTGTTGTTACCTTTGGTAAATTCCCAGAAATTAACAATAGTTATAAATTGGGCACAGTTTAACTTCTGATCTAACCAGTGAAATCCAATCGCTAAAATTGCCCAATCCCGGCGAACTATAGTTGAGGTTTTTTACCTCCAGAGCAGCCCCCATGTCAAGATGAGATTATGCTCTTTATTGTTGATAGAGCTAACTAAGGCTGTGCGGATTTTATTTGCTGAAGATGAAGTTGAATTGGCCGAACCCTTGGGCCGGGTTTTGGGACAAGCGGGGTATGAGGTGGAATTGGTGCATGATGGAGCCGCAGCACTCAAAGTTCTATCTCAGCCAACCGTGAACGGGTATGACCTAGTTATTTTGGATTGGATGTTACCCCAGGTTTCTGGCCTGGAGATCTGTCAACATTTACGGAAGATGGGCAATCTCACCCCAGTCTTATTTTTAACCGCCCGAGATACGTTAGACGACCGAGTCCAAGGCCTAGATGCTGGAGCCGATGACTATTTAATTAAACCCTTTGAGCTACGGGAGTTGTTAGCGCGCGTCCGGGCTTTGTTGCGCCGACAGGGAGGCCTGGCCAATGTTAGCCAAATAACCGCAATTGGGGGCTTGGAATTGGATAGTGAGAATCGCTTGGCCTATCGCAATGGGCGAGTCATTACCTTGGCCGAAAAAGAAGCCCATCTGTTGACCTATTTTTTGGCTCACCCCCACCAAGTCCTTACCCATGATGACATTCGTAATTACCTTTGGCCGGGGAACCATCCACCGAGCAGTAATGTTTTAGCGGCCCAAATTCGCTTACTCCGGCGTAAAATTGAACGTCCCGGCGAAACAGCCCTGATTCATACGGTCTATGGGAAAGGCTATCGGTTTGGGGAACAACCAGAAGAACCCCTACCCGGCCTGGCTCAGTCCAATTCCACCTGGGATTGATCCTGAAACCAACCTTTGCGCCAAAAGAAATAGAATAAACTCCCGGCAATACTCAACATCACCGCCCAACAGGCCGGATAGCCCCAGCGCCAATTTAACTCCGGCATATTCCAAGGGGAAATTTCTGTATTGAAGTTCATCCCGTACACCCCAACAATAAACGTTAAGGGAATAAACACAGTCGAGATAATCGTTAGGAGCTTCATAATCTCATTCATTTTGTTGCTCACTGAAGACAGGTAAACATCCATCAAACTCGCCGCCAGTTCCCGATAGGTTTCCACCATATCCAAGACTTGAATGGCATGGTCATAGCAATCCCGTAAATAAATCCGCACCTCGGGACTAATTAGATCGTTACTATCTCGAATTAAGGCGTTGATGGCATCCCGCTGCGGCCAAATGGCTCGGCGGAGAGAGAGAAGTTCGCGGCGGACTTTATGGATTTCCTCCAGGGTCTGCCGGGTGGGATGGGTAACCACTTGGGTTTCTAATAGTTCAATTCGCTCGCCGTAGTCTTCTAAAACTGGAAAGAACCCGTCAATAATGGCATCAATTAAGCTATAGGCCAAATAATCTGCTCCATGTTGGCGAATTAGCCCCCGACTTGTTCGGATCCGTTGCCGTACCAGGCCAAAACAATCTCGATCGGGTTCTTCTTGCACGGTTAAGAGATAGTATTTGCCCAGAATGAAACTCACCTGTTCGGCATAAAACCCTTTTAAGTCTTCCTTGGGTGTGACCATGCGGGTAATCACTAAGACCTGATCCTGATGATCTTCCACCTTGGGACGTTGGGGAACGTTGACAACATCTTCTAAAACAATCGGGTGTAAACCAAACACTTGCCCAACCCGGCGCAAAATATCCTCATTTCCCAGGCCTTGGACATCAATCCAGGAGACAGATTCTCGGTCTAAATAGGGGGTAATTAATTCTGGTTGCTCCAGGTGTACCCGCTGGGCCTCGTCAGCGTTGTAGTCAATCAAAATAATATTTGGGGGGGGTGCATCTGCTTCAATACTCAGGGTGCCGGGCATTGCCCCCGGTTGATCAAAGAAATATTCAAAATAGGAGGATTCTTCTTGGGCCTCTGCCTCATGGGCCTGGGGGAGATGAGCCTCGCTGGCGGTTGGCCGGTGATGGAGTTCCGGGACAAGCTGCCCAAACCGTTGAAACAGATTTTTCACGATAAAGCCTTATAGATAGGGTCTCTGCTCCTGATCCTGAAGTGTCTAGCTCTTGCGGTCAAGGCTAAAATAATTTAGAGTAAGCGGCCGGGTTCTATCTCCTGATCCATCTCCAGGCCAATAAGCCTGACTCTGTAAAACCTGTGGGGATTATTTTGGCAGTTTCTATTGCCCCAAAGTCCTCTGTGTAGCAGGATAAACCTCAGTGCGTCCATTTAGGCATGCCATGACCACGAAACAAACCTTTGAAAACTTTGATGATCTGGTCGCCCAGGCCCAGGTTCCTTTGTTGGTAGATTTTTACGCGGATTGGTGCGGCCCCTGCCGAATGATTGCCAAGGTCTTAGAGCAGGTGAAACAGCAACTTAAGTCCCAAGTCCAAATTGTTAAGATTGACACCGAGCGATACCCGGAAATTGCCAGTCAGTTCCAAATCTATGCCTTACCCACTCTAATTTTGTTTCATCGGGGCCAACAAGTTGAACGGATTGAAGGCGTCCAGCCTCCAGAAGCCTTAATCGCCAAAGTCCAGGCCCTCAAGTAGGGTAATCTGATCCAGGAATTTGACTGGTGTCTCCGGCCCCACTATTCGGCTATTGTCACCAGGCCCTTGCTTGTAAAGTCCGCAAAAAGTGCATCTAAATCACTGATCAGCAATTCTGGGGAGACATCATATTCCTGGGCCACGGCCTCAATGATCCCAGCCCGATCGTGGTTCTCAGCAATCAATTCCCAACAGCGCTTACCCACATCTTTTAGGCCGTAATACACCCCCTGATTGAGATCTAGCAACACCAATTCGCCATCAATATCTTGATAGACAATATGGTCAGGAATTTGAAGCTTTAGGGATGAGGTCATAGGTCATGGAAGCTCGCAATGGTGAGCAATATTTATGTAAAGCTAGCCAGAAACAGCCCGCAACCCAGGCCCCGCAATAAAATTGTCCCGCAGTCTCCAGAGTTGGCTTGGGTAATCTCAGCCTGGATGGATGCCAATACTTGCTGCATTTTAGGTAAATCTAACATCTCTTGGGCCAGGGGAGATGCGCTTAACTGGTGCAAGGCGTTGGCAATTTCATCCTGATGATCCCGCACCCGAAAGGCAATATCAGCGGCCTGTAAACCTTTAGTCTGATTCAGGCGGACTTTGTCGGGAAGCACACCCACCATGGCCTGGCGAATTAAAGCCCGATTCAGATGCCGATCTCGATAGACCCAGGTGGGAATCCCTAAACAAAATTCAATCACCCGTTTATCCAGGGTCGGATCCCGAACCTCAACGCTGTAGGCGGCTCCCATTTCTTGCCAGAGGGTATTTGCTTTTTGGCTCGTATGTCGGATCAGGTCACGGCGTTCCGCTAACAAATCTGACTGTTGAAATGTAGGGTCGTGGCCGGATGCAGCCATTTTTTGATCAATCTGAAATGACCTTGCCCAGGCCGAGTTAATCGCAGAGTAATCTAGCCAGACTGGTTCAGAGGATGTTGGTGCGAGAGACTGAGGCCGCAAAAATTTGGGCAGGAATCGAATCAAGGTTTGCTGTGGGGATACACAGGCTCGCTGAACTTTGCTCCACAGGACATCCCAGTTCCCTTCTTTTACATGAGTCCGCCAAGAGGCAGGCAACCCGCCCCAAGAAATCGTGGCATTGCCCCCTTGTCCTGTTAAAACTGTTCCCAGGCCCATGTTCTGCACGGTTTGTAAGAGATCGATCATCCAAAAAAAGTTTGCCGCCGCATGACTGGGTTGATCATTGATCCAGAGCTTTTGTTCCAGGCTAGCCAGGGGCGTTATACCTTCACTTCTTAAATAGTGAACCGCCACATTGCCGATAAATTGCCGATTTGCTTCCACAAAGGGGGATTCATCACCAAACCGCCGCGGATGGGTAATGCCTTGAGTGTCATAGAGGGGCACATGGGTAAACACGGGTAAATTTTGATGCCGTTTTCGGAGTTGTTTTGCGGCTAAGGCACAGACCGAACCCGAATCCAGCCCCCCGCTCATGGTCGCGCCCACGGGTTTGAAACTGCGTAAATTGCTTGTCACGGCCTGGGTATAAACCTCTAAGAACGCATCCAAATAGGCCTGGGAGGAACTTAGTTCAAGGGGCTGAATATGGCCAATATCCCAATATCGCTGGATGTTTAGTTCAGCCTGGGTCAAGGTTAGAGTGTGGCCTGGGGGCAGATGGAAAATGTTTTCATAGCAGGTTTGCACCCCATCACTGGGCCAGGAGGTGAGCACATGGGCCACTTCTAATAAATTCGGTTGTCGAGAGACTTGAGGCAGGGCTAATATTCCTTTGAGGGAACTGGCAAAGGCAAAAAGCCCACCCTGTTGGGTGTAGTACAGTCCACCTGTGCCACAAGCATCGCGGGCAATCCAGAGTTTTTCTTGTTCAGGATGCCAAATGGCCACTGCCCAGGAACCAAGCAAGCGATCCACACAGGCCAGCCCCCATTTCTCATAGGCCTGGATAATCAACTCACTGTCGGGGGTCATTGCCTGTTCCGGTGGGGCAATGCTCAGGAGTTGGCAAAGTTCTGTCCGATTATCAATCCTGGCAGTGGCAGTGATGACCAGGCCCCCCGCGCTGACCCTAGGTAAGACTTCATAAACTGATTCTGGGGTGTTATGGCGTAAAAGATGCCCCAATCCAACCTGGTTTTCTGACCATAGTCCCGACCCATCTTGCCCCCAATAGGCCATGCTGGTTTGCATTCTACCTAGATATTCAGGGTTAAGGGGGGCCTGGTGATGGATGAGGCCAAAGATACTACTCATGGGCGTAATTTTAGGGCATGGGGCTGCATCGGCTGTAATAATCGGCGGTAATAAATGACTAAACGCAAGTAGGGACAAGCTCATCCAGATGCCGCAGAATATCCCATAAAGCTTGGAAAAGCCCAGAATAGTCATTAAAACGAACTTAAGGTAGTATTAAGGTGTCAAATCTAAGGCCAAACTCCAGCGTTTGTGATTCACTCTTCGACCCCAATACTACTGTTATGGGCTGCTTGAAGATTAGGTTCTAAGACTATGACGACTCTAAGCAATACCGCTTACCAGGCCCTACACCGACATTTGCGCAAAGTCAGTAAATTTGAACCGGGGGTGCTACGGGATCGGGACGTGGACGCGATCCATCAAATGCGGGTCGGATTGCGGCGTTTACGGACGGCCTTAGAAGTGTTTATTCCCTACCTGGTGTTACCGAAAACAATTACGGTGCGGCGGGTGAAGGATTTGTCTGGGGTACTCAGTCCAGTCCGAGACTTAGATGTGATGGCCGAGACCCTCAAAACCGATTACTACCCAGCTTTGCCCCAGGCCGAACAGAGCCAACTGAGTAAATTAATCAAAAAAATTAGTAAACAACGGGAAATTTTCCTAGACCGAGGGATTCAAATTTTACGGGGTGATCGCTATCAAAAATTGCAACTCGGTCTACAGGAGTGGCTGGCTCAACCCCAATATCAACCGACAGGAGAAATTTCCGTTAGCACCGTTGCCCCAGATTTACTCCTCCCCTTATTGTCCAGGGTACTGCTGCACCCGGCCTGGCAGATGGGCGTTCAATGGTTAACCCCCCAGGAACCGGTTCTCGTTGAAGTTGAACAACCTGGCGATCTACTCCAACGTGAGGGTGAACTCCTCCATGATCTGCGTAAACAAATTAAACGCCTCCGCTACCAAATGGAACTCTTTACCCCCCTCTACCCAGAAGCCTATGAATCCCAAGTCCAGGCCTGGGGCCAGTTACAAGACCTCCTTGGGGCGATGCATGATGGGGTTGTTTTGGGGCAATTTTTCCAGCGACAACTGGGCCTGGAACTGAGTCAGTCTTCCCCGGAGTTAGCCGCGTTGATCAACCAGCAACAACGGGAGCAGTGGCAGGCCTGGCGCAATGTTCAAGTCCATTATCTAACGGCCCCAATTCGCCAAGAACTTCGCCATTTGATTTTGCATCCTGTTCCGATCAATGGATTCCCAGGCTCTGACACCCTCACCTTAGAGCCAACCCCGCAGCCAGTAAACGCCTAAGCCAAAGTATTCCTTAAGCATGATGGTCGTTAAACGTAGTTGCTCAGCATCGGGGATTAGATAAAAAGGAATTGCGGCCAGGCCGGCTAAAACCGTTGTCCCATTCGAGCGATAGTCAGTCGGGGCGGGAACGACATCTAAGTTAAAGTGACGAAAAATACCTAAAGCGCGGGGCATATGCCAGGCCGAGGTGACTAACAATACAGGGCCGCTGATGGCTTGCTTCTGTAGTAATTCCTGGGTGAACTGGGCATTTTCATAGGTGGTGCGAGAGTTAGGTTCTAAGAGAATGGCGGTGATCGGGACTCCCCAGGCCTGGGCTATTTTAGCCATATCCGTAGCTTCGGATGCCCCTGGTGTGGAATCAACCCGTCCACCACTCAAAACCAGATAGGGGGCATAGCCTTCCCGCCAGAGTTTGGCCCCATAGAGAATCCGATCTCCAGCATCATTAACATCTAGCCAAGGACTCGGTGGAATTTGACCCCGGACTCCCCCACCTAAAACAATAATTGCGGCCACTTTAGGAAGTGGGTTTGGGGCAGGGTTTTGACGTTCTAAGGCCGCCGTTAAATTTTGAGCGACAACATAATTTCCCCCCAGAAATAACACCCCAAAACTAATAACCATGGCAACTGCGGCGATCCGAGGTTGTTTCCAGAGACAGCACATAGCCACAATCAAGCCCAGACAAGCCAGTCCTAGGGGGTAAATAAACAGGGGTAATAATTTTGAGATAAATAATTCCATTCAACAGCGATGGCAATCCTAATCAGTTTTGGGAACTAGAGCATTGATTCTGATTTGATTACGGCCTTGAATGATTCTTAACTCAGGTAGGACTGCGATATTCACGACCGGGCCACAACCGGATTTTCTAAGCTGCCAATCCCTTCCACTTCGACCCGGACTCGATCGCCTACTTGTAAGGGGCCAATCCCTTGGGGGGTTCCTGTGAGGATCACATCACCGGGCAGTAAAGTCATCACCCCACTGATAAAAGCAATCAACTCCCCTGGACTAAAAACCATTTGATTGATGGGTGCTGACTGTACGGGTTGGGGATTGTCATTGATAAAGGTTTGGAGGAGGGCATCGGGGTTAATCTGCGGCACAATCCAAGGGCCGAGGGGACAAAAGGTATCAAACCCTTTTGAGCGTGTCCACTGTTGCTCAGTCCGCTGTAAATCTCTCGCAGTGACATCATTAGCGACGGTATAACCCCAAATGTAATTTCCGGCTTCTTCTACGGACACAGAACTGGCTTTGCAACCAATCACGACGGCAAGTTCCCCTTCGTAATCCACACGAGTGAGTTGAGATGGATAGTAAATCGGTTGCTGGGGGGCCTGGAGGGCAGTGGGCGGCTTGAGGAAAATTAAGGGATAACTCGGAACTTCATTCCCCATCTCAGCGGCGTGTTTGGCATAGTTTCGGCCAATGGCAACAATTTTGGAAGGGCAACAGGGCGTTAAGAGTTCATAGTCATCACTGCCTAGGGTTTCTCCATTGGCCTGGCCACCCGCCCAGGGAGCCGCATCTAAAACTATGACCTCTCGATTGAGTTGTAAAAGACCATAGTGAATGCCAGCGGAGGATTGGACACGGACATATCGTTGAACCATAATTGCTCAGGGCCTGGGCCGAACTCAGTGATAGAATTATAAATCTGTGCATCCCGTTCATGGGAAAACCTTGCTGCTGAAAATCCATAATCTATCCTCAAGTAGATTTTTATCAGCGGCCGCTAGTCCAAAAGGAGACCAAACGATCATGATTCCCCAAACCTACGAAACCCTCTATATCATTCGCCCTGATCTTTCTGATGAGCAGTTGGAACAGGTCATTCTCCAATACCAAACTATTCTTCAAGAGCAGGGAGCCACTGAGGTTACCATCCAACACCGCGGAAAACGCCGCCTAGCCTATCCGATTAAAAAATTTCGGGAAGGGGTATATATCCAAATTGATTTCAAAGGGTCGGGAACAGCCGTCAGTGTCATGGAGCGGGCCATGCGCTTGAGTGAAGAAGTCATTCGCTTTTTAACGATTGCTGTAGAAGCAGAAGAAGCGGACGCAGCTTAAATTGACCCTGATCACCTGCGATCCACCAGCTATCTTGGGATTCTCGACTTCTCCTCGACTTAATCCAGCCTTTGCCTAAGTCATTCACTCTCAGGTAGTTGAGGATTCTTGGCCTGGTCTAAATCACCCATCTTGAGAATCTGAGGTCTTAGCTTTAACGCCTCAAGGGGCAGATCGCGTTACCCATTGGGGGTTAGGTAGGGGTGCGTCAATAGTCTGTTGCTGGCTCCATATCTAAGATTGTATGAGTCAGAGCAGTCTGTGTAACGCTATAGTAAGCAATAGAGAATGTGGGGCTGTAGCTCAGCAGGATAGAGCGAGCGCCTCCTAAGTGCTAGGCCGTGGGTTCGACTCCCACCAGTCCCGTCCCTTATAAATCAATGCTTTCAGCCCCTAGGCTTCTTTTTAGGGGCTTTGATCCGTTTTTATTAACTGTCATTTAGTGTCAAAATTAGGCATTAAACGTCAGCAAAAATCGGGAAATGTCACAAATTTCGGGCCAAATTTCGGGCCAAATTTCAGAGAGTGTTGCAGCAGTCAATCAAAGATTGCGAAACGCGGGGGTTAGGCTAACGTTGATAGTCCGGGGTAATACGTTATCGGTTCGGGGGACATTGCCATCAAAAGATGGTGTGGGTCAGAAGCGAGAGCGTCTTCGGTTAGGGTTGCCTGCGACTGAGTGGGGTGTGAAGCAAGCAGAGTTTCGTGCTTACCAGATTTGGTCAGAAATTGTTAAGGGTACTTTCAGGTGGGAGGTGAAGAAAGAAAAAGTAGAGACATTTGGGGAGGTGATTGAACGCTTCCGTAATTCTGCTTACAGAGATAAGACAGACCAGCAGTGGTTGGCTTTTTATAAGGCTGGACTTCAGTTGGTGCAGATGGATCAGCCGTTTCAGGTACGTCAAGTGGAGTTAGCGATTTCTGGGTGTCCAGATGGGAGTTGGTTGAGGTTCCGTTCAGTACAGACTTGGGTGAGGATACTGCGATTTCTCAAGGTGTCAGAGGATAGTATTGACAAAATTAAGAAGCTGAAGGGTAGCTACCAATATGGTTCAGTAGTCAAGCGATTGATTCCCACTGATGAGGAGATTAGTCAGGCCCGGCTTTTGCTTAAGAGTCCTGAATGGCAGAAAGTATTTGCATTGATGGCAATATATGGATTACGGGATCATGAGTGTTGGCATTGTCAAGTTGAATCAGAAGAACCGTATCGTTGTCGGGTATTAGTAGGCAAGACGGGAGAGCGGATGGTTTTACCACTACCGCCTCACTGGGTTGATTGGGAACCTTGGTTGCATGAATTACCCCGTGTTAAGTTTTCGGGAAATATGTCAGTGTATGCTGACCGGACGGCTCGTTATTTCAGAAATAATAAAGTTGGGTTTCCACCTTATAGCTTGCGCCATGCTTATGCTATTCGTGCCAGTGTGTCCTATGGTTTTCCTGTTTCGATGAGTGCAAAACTAATGGGTCATGGTGTCGAAGTTCACACTCGGATTTATCATGCTTGGTTGAGTGAAGCTCAATTACTCGAAACCTATAAACGGATGACGACTTAATTACTTCAAAATCTCTCGCTTAATGGCATCTATGTTAAGGGCGGCAAGTCCGCGACTAGAGTTAATATAGTGGACACCTTCGATCCATTTGAACTTCCATCCTGTGCGGATTTTCTGCTTAATTGTGTTTCGCCGCCATCCTTTTATTCCAAGCTCGGTTTCGAGGATTACTTTGGCTTTTTCAAGGCTGATGATTCTATCTCCTGCCTTGTATTTATTTCTACTAAACATTTTGTATTTCCTTGATCTGGATGCTCAGGCTATGGAGGTAGTCACGGCGGTCAATGGCTGTTATGGCTTGGTGGTGCTTCGGTGAATTTCTCATGCCGATATACTTGCGTTTCTTGCCATCAAAGATGGCTTGGTTGCTGCGGTAAAAGACTTGGAATAATCCTTTGCGGTTGTGGCACTTTGCGATTTCAATCCAGCAACCTTCTGGGGCAATATTCCCGGATTTCAGTACCTCGTTGTACTCTTTGTTCAGCCAGGTTAAGACTTCTTGCCTAACCTGTTCCTGTTCTATTTCTTGCTGTTGCTTAGAGGCGGTCATCATCTCAAGCATTATCTACGTCCCTCAGTTTTAGTAAAAGTGCAATCAAATCTTCGTCTGTCAATCGGTCAAATCTACCTTCACGGATGATGATGTTTTCAACCCAATCGTGATGCTCAACCATGTATTTCAGAGCATCTTTCTTTGTCCAATTCAAACGGATCAAATGAACGTTAATCTGAGCTTGAACATCGCTAACATCTATCGATTTTCCATCCTCGCTAAAGATATTGGTATTCATTTTCTTTTTTCGTTCTAATTCATTCTGGTTGCGTTTCTTTTCTTCGTCTAACCAGTCTTGAGCGCGGGCATTTAATGTCACAAAGTCGGAGGCTTTTTCGCGTCTGTCAATGTAGATGATTGCATCGCCACGGGTATGCTCTCCCCCCATCTTGTCCAGGGTCTTGCGAATGAACTCGACAAACCCAGGCTTGATGCCTCCTGTTCCAGGGCCATGTCGCCAGATCGGGAGCGTTTTTGTCTCAAAACGCTCCTCAAACTTGCGGTAATAGTCTGGACATCCAAACGTATTCAAAGCTGAGTTGGATGGGCTTGCTGGCGAAATATGCCCCGAATCCGGGCTTATTTGCTCCGGGGATTGATCGTTCTTTTCGGGGTGGGTGGGGGGTGCTTCCAACACGGCGACTGCTGAAACAGTCACGGTTTTTGGCTCCGGGCTTTCTTGGCGTTCCTCGCCCTCGCTCACGCACACACGCACGGACGCGCTCGCGGGAAATGCGTGTGCGTGTGTGTAGATTGGATCTTCTGGTATTAGATCTATATTTAATTCCTTGATATTTGTATTTTTTAGGTTAAGATTCGGTAAAGCTGCTTGAATTGCTTGCAGTGTAAGGCTTGCAGGGTTTTTAGCTTCGTTTTCGGCTTGATTTCCATTCGGTTCATCGGATTTCAGTGGTTCCGATGGTTCTTGCATTCTTGGGACAAAAGCTGCATCTGTAGGCCCGTTTTGTCCATGCTGTGCAAGATTCGGTACTTCGGCGACAGAACTTACACCTATATATATGTCCCGATTCTCTTGGCCATCGTGTGTGACATTTGGCCATCCTGGGACAAAAGCTGCATCACCGGGACAATTTCGGTCATCTTGTGCAAGATTTGTCCGTCTTGGGACAAAAGCTGCATTTTTGGGCCAGTTTTGGCCGTCTTCTGCAAGATGTGTGACAGGTTCAATGACTGGTTCTCTCCTGACCCGGATCAAGTTCAGCTTTTCCAGTTGCTTGATAATGCGGTTTACGTTTCGCTTCGAGGTCTGAGTGATCTTGATAATTTCTTGGGCATTGCTGCTTTTGAGCAAGTGGATTGTGATTAGCACCTGCAGTTGGCTCGCGTTCAGATGGTCTGACCACGCAGAAAATTGAGAGAGAGTTAGTTCCATTGGATTTCTTTTAAGTCTTGAACGGCAAGGGTGATTTCTTCGACTGATAGACCTGTTTCTTTGGCAATTTCCTTGATGCTTCTGTTCTTTTGTAGTTGTTTAGCAACAATTCGGAGAATAATTGCTTCCTCAATTACGTCTGAGACATAGTGCTGTTCGTCAGCCGCTATTAACTGAATGAGCCGCTTTACTTGCGGTGTCATCCGAATCGTGACGTTTTTTCTCTCTGTGCGGTCTTCAATAGTGACAATCATTTAAGTAGTTATGCTTGATTAATACATCAATCATACACTATCACATAATCATTTGCAGTGGTTTATTCCATGTCAAAATGAGGGTGTTGCTTCTGGTGTGTGGTCGTGGAGGACTTTGAAATCTTTAAGTCTCGTTTTTCTCTGATGGTTTCAGAGATGCGTGGGACTATGCCTCAGCGTGAGTTTTGTCTGTTGCTTGGGGTGAGTCAATCTGCGATTCAGATGTGGGAGTCAGGCGGTAGTCTGCCTTCCCTAGAGAATCTAGCGAGGGTCGCTGCTTTTAGAAATGAGACGACAGAAGCGTTGGTGGCCTACTTGTTCGCCCGGCCTTTAGAATCTCAGGCAGCAACTGTGATGGATCAGGTAGATCAAATGTCTATGCTGGAATTATCTGAGCTAACTAAAGCAATTTCCCATCGGATGTTGGCGTTACTCTCAAAGTGAGTCATCCTTCCATCCGCAATGCTCGCAATCCCAATGGATGCGTGGTTGCTCCGTTTCATGCAGTGGCATTTCACAGTTTGGGCATCGTCCCGTAAATAGGGGATGCCATTCCAGTAGCTCTAGTCGTTCTTCATAGCTTAATGCTGGTGGTTGGTAGATTAGCTCCCCGTTGTAGAAAGCGGCTCCTTCTGGTTGCCACTGTTCTTCTTGCGGACTTAATTCAAACTCAGGACATGGTTCTTGAGGTGGCCCGCTGGGGTGGATCGCACACATAAGGTAGTTAGAGTGGGCGTAGTTTAGGCACTTGAAACAATACTCATTCATCTGCCTATGAAGCTTCCGTTATGATCGTAGTTCGGTGATCTAGTGTATCCAGATGCTTGCCATAGGGTATCAAAGACTGGTTTTAATACTTCTTCAATAGATTTATGTTGATTTTCTAAAATCACTTCAGGGGTAACAATGATATTTCTATCAATTTCGCCTGTTGACCATCCATCATTCTTAAACCTTTTTCCTCTTACATTAACTAATGAGATACCAATCAGTATAGGTAACTCGACTTCCAGTTTATAAAGTAATGATAGATAGCCCTTTATTTCTTTGATAATATTTACTGAAACATCATGTATTAATTTTGGATACTGCCGAGAGTCAATACTTTCAAATGCTTCAATGACTCCATTACGAAAAAGTTGAGCATAGCTGACAGAATTTTCGTTACTAACGAAAGTCACTACTCCATCAAAGTTATATCTGCGATCCCATGAACTAACTCCAATTGGTATAGGCCGATTTTGCGGGTCAATATTCGCAATATCAATAAGAAAACCAGTTGAAAATGCCGATACAGGCATTACATGAACGACAATACCTGGGTGATTCTTTATAGGGATGCTCCCTTCATCCGCTATGATTTGCCCGACTCTATCTGCTCTGAAGTTTTTTATTTCTTTTCTTAGTGACTCAGATGCTAAAAATGCTGATCTCAATCCGATATAGTCAAATATTTCCTTGCCATTGCTATTTCGGGTATAAAACCTACTTGCATCTTTAATCATGTGTGGCGAATTCCAGCTTTTTGGTATTCGGATGATAAAGATATGTCCATCCTCATACTTTAAATGTTTACAGTCAATGAAGACTCTAGGCTCAATTCGATCTCGAACTATCCCTTCAATGGTTTGTATCATTTGATCAGGAATAATATCTTTTATTGGACTCAAGAAATATTTTCCTGTTTTCTTTTTGTCTAACTTTTCTTCTGCAACTCCGATTATGATGTTGCCGCCTGAAGCATTTGCAAAAGAGGACACATCAATAGCAAATTCTTTCTTGTCTCCAATTATTAGTTTATAGTCAAGTGTTTTCTTTTCAATGATATTATCTTCAATTAAATCTTGAATATCATCAATAGTGATGGAGTCTAAGGGTTTGTTAATCATCTTGAACCTACAAAATATTCGTTATCACACTTGCGTCATTGCCAAACACATCTACTAACCTCACTGCAATCGTTCGTTTTTTACTGGGTAATTCTGTACTTTGAGCTGTAGTAATCACGGTACTGGCTCGCTTACCATTACCCCGAATCGCTTGCCAGGTTGATCTGAATGTAATCCCGTCATAGTCCCAATCCACTGCCCAATAGTCGATCAGGGCGGCAAAGTTATCCTTAATGACTTTTCTGAGTTCAGCTTGTTGCTTTTCAGGGATGGGTAAGTTCATCAACACATACCGGTCAATGCTCAAACTGATGATCACCATGCCATTACCCGCATCTTGAACCTGGGGCTTACTGATTTTTACATAGGGTTTTTCGTGAAACGTAATTTTATCTCGAAGTCCATCTAAATCAGCCTCAGACTTGGCTTTCTTGAGGTAGTTATAGATTTCAGGTGGGATGGTAAGGGCTTTCACATTAACTTTAAGTGCTTGTTTCTTGATTCGGCTTTCGTATTCAGTGGAGTAGTTGTAGTCATAATCCCAAGCAAGGATGACCAGTGTTTTGTAGCCCGTTCCATCCAGAATTTCTGCATCCTGGGCCAGTTCGATGACTTTTCTGGCAGTCACAGGCCGATCTGGATACCCGACATAAACCAACTCCGTTGTCCCATCTTCTAATCGGCGAACACCTAAGTCAGTGCGGTCAGTGCGTGGATCGGCTCCATATAGCTTGAGCATGATCCGCTGCATTTCTCCAATCTTGGAGCCAGAGAGATAGATCATGTGCCGTTGGTAGTTGCCAATGTTCTCCATCAAGAATGGCTTTGCACCTTGCTCAACCATCCGGTTACGACTGACTTGCAGCCCAACTTTATCTAAGTTACAGCCAATCCAACGGCGGCCTAACCGTTCTGCTACTGCCATTGTTGTTCCGCTTCCGCAGAAGAAGTCGGCAACTAGATCACCTTCGTTAGACGAGGCTTTGATGATACGTTCTAGGAGTTTCTCCGGTTTTTTAGTTGGATAATCACTACCTCCCTTCATGCGTCCTGTATCTGTCCAAATGTCCTGTAGTAAAATTCCCTGATTTTCGTCTAAATATTTTTTTTGACATCTTGTTGATCCTTTCTGAAGGTCACGTAAATATAGCTCTCCTCTGGCTAAAGCAGATTCCATACCTTCATAGTCATACATCCATTCTCGATTAGCAGAAGGTTGAACACCTCGCCATTTAAATCTTTTAGACGAGCCTTTCCATGTAGCATTTTCTAATTTAAAGCGTCTTCCTTTTTTTAACTCATTCCCCTTATACGGAATAATTCCGCCATTTTCTAACTCCAATAATGAATACTCGGCTAATCCTGCTTCAGATAAATCTGTTCTAACAGCATCTGGATAATATGTAGGTTTTTCTTGTTTTCCGTACCAAAAAATTATATCGTGTATATTCCCAAATTTGTTTATAGCATCATTATGCGGATCAGTCCGTTGCCAAACAACTTCATTTTGAAAACATTTAATACCAAAGACTTCATCTAAAATTAGTTTTACATAGTGACCCACATTATTATCAAGATGTATAAAGATGCTACCTTTATCACTTAATAAACGTTTCATTAACTGTAATCTAGGATAAATCATATCCAAAAAAGAATCCATACCACCTTCCCAAGTATCTGTGTAAGCCAAGCGTTCTATAATACTTGCTTCTTTGGTGACTTGTTGACCTTCAATACTTAACTGAAAAGAATAATCAGCACTACTTAAAAATGGCGGATCAATGTAGATTAGATCAATTTTACCCGCATAACCCTGAGCCAAGAGAGCTTGCATAGCCAGAAGGTTATCGCCCCAAATCAAGCGATTCATCTTGCTTTTATCAATATCCTGAGTTCCGACTTGATTAAAAGGTAAATTACTTCCTGCTAAATTCAGCAAAGGCAAATCAAAAGAACCCTGTTCTTGCTTGGGGTTTGGAATGACGATCTCAGCGGTTTGAAACTCAATATCACGAGGGTTAGGCGCACGTTTGGGCTTCGTATCCCAGACCAATTTGGCAGAATCTTTACGGCGGCGTGATGGCTGGTCAGACATGGCTAAACCTCAACAGTGAATCCCTTTTCTTCAACCCATTCTTTGGCGTGTTTTAGCCGAGCTTCTTCTTCATACTTACGCCATCTTTCAAACTCAGAACCGACTTCCATAAGTACAGCTTCAAACTTTGAGAATGGTCTTGCCTGAGATAAGGCGTGTAACAAATCGGACTTAAGTTTTGGATACTCAACGGTGTGGGTGAAATCGAGCATATTTTGATACGCCCTTTTTGAACCTAAGTTAGGAATGGACACAAAATGAAGATCGAAAAATTCTTCTGCTTCTTCTTGTTCCTCAATCGTGCCAACTGGTGCATCAGGGTCGTCAATTGCATAGTCTTTACCGCTGATGCTGACGTGACCAGTTCTTTTGAATATTGAGCCGATGGCTCCATCAATTTCACTGGAGTTGAGAATAGTGCTAATGAGTTCCAAATCTTCTTTTTTAATGGTTGCCATAGATTACCTTCAGATTGCTAAACCTAAATCACCATAGAGGCCAGCGACTAGACCTTCTCGTTCTATTTGCATTAGAGGCAGCAAAGCATTGAATGATGCTCCGTCATTGGCTTCAAAAATACTTTGTTTAAGGATGAGATACTCCCACTGTTGCGGTTGGGTGGTGGGTGGGGGAACAGTAGAAGCTGACTTGCACCAGGCTACGGCTGCCTGGGCCTTAAGTGCTGTGCTTGAGTCGGTCATAAGATGATCGCCTTTGGTTTCGAGAAGGTAGATGCGGTCTGCGGTACGGATTAGGAAATCTGGCTCATACTTGCGTTGGATACCTCGGTCATCTCGCCAGGTGATGATGAGGTCGTGCTTGCGATCCAGCTTGGCAAAGGCAAGAACTTCAGGCGATGGGTTTATTAGTTTAGTGATGACTCGGCGTTCAAAATTGCCTTTAACAGCTTCTACGGCTTGGTGGGGATAAATGCACCGTTGCACAGCTACCATATTCTTCTGACGCATGAGTAATTGCGGTACATCTGACAGATTCCGCCATACTGCCCCTGGTTGGTACTGGAGATCACCTGTTGCTTCTGTAATGGCGGCTCTTACCTGATTCGCAATAAAGTCAATGAGTTGTTGGTTTTGCAGGACTTTGTAGCATTCTGGTTCAGTAAAATCTATGGGTTGGTTAAAGAGGCGATTGCTGACGTATTCATCAACTAATGCGGCGATCTCTGAGGATAGGGCCGTTAGGTAGGACAGCTTACTGGTGCGTGTGACCAGACGAGTCATGTTTTGCAGGAAAAAGCTGTAGTCGAAGTAATCCTGCTCTAATGCCCAGGTATTAGCCTTGGTACCCGTTTCAGCATGAACATCAGTAATGAGTGTCTTTGCACTAAGTTTTTGAAGTGTGTCAAACGGGACAAGGTTGTGGCCCATCTTGCTGATTTCAATGTCAGCAATGTTGGGAATGGGAGTGTTGTCATAGATTTGCATGGGCCAGGAAATGTCGTATTTGGGGATGCGGGTGACATCGGCATCTACTGAAACGAGGTCGCCCCCGGCATTTTGCTTAGAACTATCACCAATCCCGATCAAATGTCCCTGAGAGGCCAGGTACGAAGTATAGAACTCCTTGAACTTCGGATGCTCGACTAAGAATAGGCAATCAAAGGCATTATCGGGTTGTTCTTGATTTTCAAGAGCTTGCCTGGCCTCAGCCTTCATTTCCTGGATTTGGTCATACTCTGGTTTGTAGCGTGGGAACATGAGCCGTAGTCCACGGCCAACAATTTGCTCAAGGAGCAGATCAGCTTCTGATGCTCTGAGCATGACAATGACACAGATATTAGTGCGGTCAAATCCCTCTCGGACTGAGAGGACAGAGACAACGACCTGAAGGGGAGCATTATCTCGGTCAATATCGTTGAGTAGGGCTTCCGCTTCCTTGGATGCGGCATCCTTGAGTTTTGAGTGGTAAACCACAACTCGGCTTTCATCGTAGGGATTACCGTCAGGGTCGTGCAGGGTAGTTAAGTGTTCTCCGACCTTATCAGCAACCTCGGTTTCTTCTGCTAGAACCAGCATGACTGGTTTTCGGTTAATGCCATGCTGCTTAAATTCTTGAGTGAGTTGCTCTAACTTGGTTTTGCCAATTTCGAGCATGATTTTTTGGCCAAGGGATAGGCCAAGGACTTCGCCCCGCTTTCTGCCTTCTGCCTTTTCACGCTCTGCCCTAAAGTCGAGGTCTTCCAGGTTGTTTCCCTGGCGTTGCTCTAAGAATAACTGCTTGACAAGCATATCCTTGGAAGCCTGGCCCAAGTTGTAGTCATAGATGATATGAGGGAAGTAGGCTTTATTATCCCCACTGCCAAAAAAAGGAGTAGCCGAAAAGTCAATTTGTTGAAAAAAGCGGGGTGTATCGGGATGACATTCAGCTTGTTTCTGGTTTAGGAACGACATAAACCGCCGCCAGATCAGTTCTTCCTCAGTCTTTGAGTCAGCACTGGGTCGTTTTTCGGCATGAACGTGATGGGCCTCATCATTCAGGATGCAAAGGTCTGGGTAAGTTGTCAGGAGTTCAGCAATAATTTCCGCCTTTGGTGTTTCTTCTTGCTCACCCATTAGGTCTTCCCAGACCGAAGGTGAACTGGTGGCAAACCGAAACTGCTGCCAGTTGGTAACAGCCAGGAATGGGCCATCGGTCAGGGTCAGGTTTTCTCGGAAGTCGCTTGGTTCGTACTGCTCTAGGTAGAACCGATCACGCCAGCGTGTACCGCGAGGCATGAATAAATCTTCATCCAGGTCAGGAGCAATCCAGGTTCCACCATCATCACGGCCTTTAGTTGCTTCCAGGATGCGCTTTTGGACTTCTTTTCCAGGGGTAACAATCAGGAAACGGCTGCTGAACTGGCCAGGTTCGTCATTCAGAGCATTGAAATAATGCCAAACCATTAGGGCATTGAGTACCCATGTCTTGCCGCTGCCTGTAGCCATCTTCAGACAGTATTTGGGCCAGGTAATTGGGTTTAGTTCATCCTGCAATACCTTAGAACGAATGGCTTGGGCAACTTTGGCATTTGCCGGGCTAAATTCAAGATAAAGCTGGTAGGGGTTCTGAATCCTCAGAATTTCGTGGCAATAGATGACTGTCTCAATCGCGTTTTGCTGGCAGGGATGGAAGTTCTTCCCATCTCGTTCTTCTTCAAACCAGTAGTGCAGTAACTCGGCCGTAGTTTGAGTAACGCCTGACCAGCCTTGATTTCGCCATCCTTCTACATCGTCCTGAAGCAATGTAGGAAGAATAAGCTCTGATTGCTTCACAGGCATAGAGAGGAGTGGAACTGCTAAACTACATTCAGGGTAATGCAAATCTGATTAACCGTGGAAAGAATGCAAAGGCTGAAACAAAACTTAACTTCAGAGAATAAGTCTACTGAATACCTAAACGTGCGCTTACCTCACGAAGAAATGAAAGCCCTGAAGGACTATTGCCAAATTAGTCATCGAACTCAGTCGGATGTCATTCGTGAAATGATTCGGTCGTTGCCAACGGCAAGTCATATTTGGAAGCCATTAGCAACAAAATAATTTCTGTAAATCATGGTAGTCATTTAGTCTAGGGTCAAACAATTTTTTTCATAAAAATAAATAGACATCTGATCTCACAAATTGTTACTGTTTGCTATGTGCTAGGCTTTAACATTTGGTAAATCAGCCCAGTCAGTCGTGTAGTTTGCAGAGCGTTGAGAACATCGCATGACCCAATGTTGCTTTAGCCCCATTGCACCATAGCGGAGGGTATGTCTCCCAAGTTTTTGATTGATGGAGTCAAGGGTTTCCATTAACTTTTCATCTCGCCCATCAGATGGGGAATCAAAGAGGGTGTGTTGCACTGACTGACTTGGGTTTAATTCTTGGAGGATGACCCCAGCTTTTTTGTAAGACCGCCCGTTTTGATAGATAGACTCTGTACACCGCAGGGCATAGCCAACTAATGTTCCGGTATGGTTAGTAGCCTTGAGTAGCGTCACACTGGTACTAGGGGATTCAAAGTTATCCTGAAACCGATTGGTTTGAGCAAACACCGTCAGATGGGTTGTGGTTAGCCCCCGGATGCGAAGTTTCTCGGCGGCTCGGCTGATATAGGTTGCTACAGCCTGTTGTAAATCTGTGAGAGTAGTGACAGATTGGCCAAAGGAGCGCGAGACAACCAGGCTTTTCTGAGGATTGGTGACTGACTCCAAAGGTAAGCAGGACTCACCCCGTAGTTCCCGCACAATCCGCTCCATGACGACATTAAACTGTTGGCGAATCATGCCCAGGTTAGCAGATTGTAACTCAGCGGCGGTGGTAATGTTCAAGGCTCGTAATCGTAGTCCCCATCGGCTTGAGATACCCCAAATGTCCTCCACAGACAGATCTGCTAATGCTGAGTTGACTGTTGCTGGTGACAATGCCATGACTCCTGCTTGCTGTTTCGCTAACTTGTTCGCCACCTTCGCTAACACCTTAGTTGAGCCAATCCCAACCGAAACGGGGATACCTGTCCATTGCAGCACCGTTTGACGGATGACCTGGCCATGTTTTAGTGGGTGAGTTTGTTGAAAGCCAGAAAAATCGAGAAAGGCTTCATCAATCGAATACACCTCTAGGTCTGGGCAAAGATATGCGAGAGTTTGCATCACCCGCTGGCTCATATCTCCATAGAGAGCATAGTTACTCGAAAAAACCTGGATATTGTGTTGAGTTACAAGGTCTTTGATTTTGAAGAAGGGAACCCCCATTGGTACACCCAAGGCTTTAACTTCCTGGGAGCGAGCCACCACACAGCCATCATTATTTGATAAGACGACTACGGGCTGTTCTTGGAGCTTGGGGTTGAAGACACGTTCACAGGACACATAGAAATTGTTGCAGTCCACTAGGGCAAACATGGGGGAACTTCTGGAATTAGCGATTGCTTCATGGTGAGAGGGACATTGAATTAGCCTAAGGCAGATAGTAGGGACGTTGTTGGCAAATCAGGCCTTGAATCACGCCATCAAGCATAGGTAGAAGGTTAGAAGTTTTAGTAAAGTGTCAAAACGCCTAGGGTTAGGTCGTCATTCAGAGCTTGAATATCAGCCAAGTGGGATCGCAGCATGGTTTCAATCGCTGTGGTAGAGCAGTTGCCACGCCGAATCCAGATTACTTTGGGTGGAAAGCCACGCAGGGTAAGCAGTTCATTGTAGTCACTGTCTCTCGTGACAATGGTGAAGTCATTATTTTGAGCATAGTTCCAGACCTCTTGATCCTCGGATTGATCCATACCCAGTAAATAAACGTGAGTTGATTCAGGAAATAAGTCTGCTAGGAGCTTAACTAGCTGAGGAGACAAATTATGGTCAAATAACAGCTTCATGCCTGAACCAGAAGGGTTTGGCGTTCGCGTTCGGCAGCATAACTAAGGCAAGCTAAGATATCCTCCTGAGTAAGGTAGGGGAAATCATCAAGGATTTCCTGATAGGTCATGCCGGATGCCAGATAAGACAGGACATCATAAACCGTAATCCGCATCCCACGAATGCAAGGCTTACCACTGCGCTTTCCAGGTTCGATTGTAATTCGGTCTTGGTATTTCACTGCTTGTTTCCTCTAAATTATGGAAGTTAAAAAATTTATTCTAGAGACCAGTGCTGTATGAGTTGGGCGGTTTCTTGCAGTCCAAAAATACTCCCTTTGTAGTGAATATGGTTCATCTGCATCAAGGCTCACGCAGAAACTAGGCCCACTTCGTACTCTTCTGCGCGCCAAGCGGCATAGGATAGGGCGGCAAAAATATCATCCCGCTCTAGGTAGGGATAGGCCACCAAGATCGTCTCAATAGACTGTCCAGAGGCAACTAAACCAACAATCGCACCCACGCTCACTCTCAAGCCTCGAATACAAGGCTTCCCCCCCATGACAAAGGGGTTTAAGGTAATCCGGTCTAGCTTCATAATCCTGTTACTGTTTCACTCTTTACCAGAACGATAATGCCAATTTCTTGGGACACACCCATAGCCTAGTCATAAGGCATGGATTACATTAGTCACAACACCCCAGACTTGAAAGGCACTGGCATCCGTAATCTCAATGTCAGGGTAGTTGGGGTTCTCGGCTTGCAGGAGCAGCCTTTTACACTTGCGTCTCAGTCGTTTTACCGTTAATTCCCCGTTCAACACCGCAATGACAATCTGCCCGTCTTTCGGCTCCAGGGAACGGTCAACAATAATTACATCCCCGTCATGAATCCCAACCCCAATCATCGAATCCCCAGACACTCGGGCCATAAAGGTTGCAGCCGGATTTTTGATGAGATAGCGGTTGAGGTCTAACCGTTGCTCAATATAGTCATCAGCAGGGGATGGAAACCCGGCGGAGACAGGCATCTGATAAAGGGGTAAGGGTAAAGTTGCTCCCAGTTGGGGGCGATATAACTCAGTCAGGGTTGTCCGGGGCTGTTGCCGCTCTAGTAATTGGGGAATCTGCCCAATGACACTTAGGGGTAAGCGAATCGCTTGGGTGGGTTCACCATATTTCCCCGTCCCTTTAGGTCGTCCTGCCCCTGGTCTTACCCCACCTTTAGACATGATTTTGATTACTGTGCATAATTCAATAATACGTTAATCAACAGCGGTTCAGTGTCAACGAAATAACAGGAGTCGCTGCGAATGTAAATGTTTTCATACTTCCATGCTTTTATGGAAAGATTATTTGCTTTTTACTTTCCATAACGCTCTAACCACTCTTAGTTCTTCATAGGAGAATTGTTCATTGAGTTCTTCATAGATAGGCTTGAGTCGGTCGGCTCCATGTTTATCAAAGGCTTTGAGCATAGTGGTTTGACGTTCTGAGGAGACTAATTTTTCGATGCTGGCGATTTGTCCAGCTTCGATTCCATCGGCTAAGTGTTCATAGACCCGCTGTACTTTCATTTCAAGGCTTTTTGCTATGTCTTGAGGGTAGAGTCCATTTTGGAATAGTTTGCAGACATTGCGTGTTCGTTCTCCGGCTGCTTTCTTCTCTGGGACAGCTTCTCTGGGTATGAAGTGGGGCATGGCTTCACTGAGGCCATGGGTTTTGCAATAAGAGAAAATGCGGTTTACGAAGGTTGAGCCATAGACTTCTAGTTTTTTGTCCCCGACACCCGTGATTCGGCTGAAGCTGGCTAGGCTACAGGGCCGATACCGGGCCATCTCCTTCAGACTTGTTTCGGTGAAGATGAGGTAAGGTGCGATGCCCTGGTCATCAGCTAACTCTTTGCGAAGGGTACGCAGTGATTGGAATAGTCCAGTATGGATGGGGCCCAGGTTGGGTTCTTTTTCGACCGTTACTTTTTCCTTGCTGAGTTGATTGGGCATTGATACCCAGACTTGGTGTTGTCCTCTAAGTACCGCCCAACTCAGGGTATTGAGGGTGAGGATACCGTAGCCATCATCCGATTCATTAACCAAGTTTTGTTGGACGAGACTGCGGGCTAGATGCTGCCATTCCTTGATTGACTTATCAAGGCCAATGCCAAAGGTTGAGAGTTTGTCGTGACCGTACTTGATAACCTTGTCTTGAGTTGAGCCTCGGAGAATATCAACGATGTGGCGGATGCCAAAGCGTTCATTGGTGCGGGCCACACAGGAGAGAAACTTTTGGGCTTCGATTGTCCAGTCTTGTTTAGGTTTGGGAAAGCGGCAGTTATCACACTGGCCACAGTTTCCGCCAAAGACTTCACCGAAGTAGCCGAGGAGGGTTGTTCTGCGACAGAGGGTGCTGTCGGCATAGGCGGCAATCTGCCGGAGTTGTTGTCTGGCGATGCGCTGCTCATCTTCCAGGGGTTCATTGGTTTCCGGGTGAACCTTGTTCTGAATAAACCAGTCTGCTTGTTTGATGTCTCCAGGGCTGAAGAACAGCGTGCATCGGGCCGGTTCACCATCCCGACCGGCCCGACCGGATTCCTGGTAATAGCCTTCGATGGTTTGGGGCAGATCGTAATGGATGACAAAGCGGACATCAGGTTTGTTGATGCCCATGCCAAAGGCAACGGTGGCCACCATGATTTGCACATCGTCCCGAATAAAACGGGTTTGATGGTCGGTACGGGTTTCGTTACTCAGTCCAGCATGGTAGGGCAGGGCTGAAATACCATTCTCGTTTAATTCACTGGCCAGCTTTTCAACCTGTTTGCGGCTCATGCAGTAGATGATGCCAGAGCCTTCTGTCTCCTTGATGTAGCCAGTGAGTTCCGATAGGCTGACTTTGCCTCGGCTTTTTTCAATGACTTCGTAGTAGAGGTTAGGGCGGTTAAAGCTGGCGACATGGACAAAGGGCTTTTTCAGAGAGAGTTGTTCGGTAATGTCGGTTCGGACGCGGTGGGTAGCTGTGGCGGTTAATGCGATGACGGGGATAGTTGGGAATCGTTCTCGCAGCCGACTGAGTTGGCGATAGTCGGGTCGGAAGTCATGGCCCCATTCCGATACGCAATGGGCTTCATCTACAACAATGCTGCTGATGCCAACGGTCTGGTGAATGGTTTCGAGCAAGGCGGTAAAGGAGTCACTAACTAATCGCTCCGGGGCAACGTAGAGTAACTTCACTTCCCCGGCCATGATGGCCGCAATTCTTCCCCTGGCTTCTGCGGCCGATAAAGTGCTGTTCAAAAATGTGGCGGCAATGCCATTTTTCTGTAAGGCCACCACCTGGTCTAACATCAGGGCAATCAGGGGAGACACAACTAAGGTGATGCCTGTTTTGAGAAGGGCGGGTAACTGGAAGCAGATGGACTTCCCCCCACCCGTTGGGAGGATTGCTAAAACGTCTTGCTGATTGAGAGAAGCTGTAATGATGTCTGCCTGTCCGGGGCGAAACGCCTCATATCCGAAATAATGCTTGAGGGCCTCTAATGGCAACATACAACTGGGACTAATGTTCTTTGAAATTGTATCAGAATCAAGATTGCTTCTGGGTTTGGTTGTTGTTTGGGTGATTGGCATGGATTATTTTTGGGTTTAGTTCATGCCTCCGTAGGACATCCAAGATTGAGAGTTGTTGTTCGATGGGGTAGTTTTTATCGAGTTCATGGGCGATTTCGAGTAGTTGTTGCGCGATGATGGTCGGGACGCGAATGATACTGGTTTCTCGATTCTTCCAGCTACTTTTGCGTCCCGCTCCTTTTCGTTGGCCGCCCCGCATTAGATTGCTTCTTCCTTAACTGATTCAGTAAAGATTTTAAGTGCTTTCTTGAGTTGGATGGCGAGGATGCCATCAATGTTTCCTGAGTTCCGTAGCCGGATGGATTCATGGAATAGGTTTTCGGAATCTTGGATTTTCTGGATTGCCTGTTCTTTTAGCTTTTGGATAAGCTGATGGTATTCATTAAGCCGATTGGATTCTAGGCAGCTTTTGGCGTACTCTCTCATAATCTTCTCAACTTCGATGGCGCAGTGCTTTTCCTTGATTTCGGCTTCAAATTCTTCGATGGTCTTCATTAGGAACTCCTGGTTGGTTTACACACATAAAACAATGATGGAATGGGCTTGATTATTTTAATTCTCTCAATTTCGTTAAACTATTGATTAGTTAGGTCTAACGATTCTTTGAATGGGACTGTTTGGTGTTCCTCCTTCTTTTGGGTAAACTTAATGTATCCTTAACCTACTGATTCCGAATGGACGAGTTTAGCCGTTTATTTTCTGAAGTTGTAATGAGTCGTGTGCTAGAGCGGTTGGATGGTAGTACGGCTTATTTGTTGCGTGGTTGTCGGGTATCAAAATCTGGTTCTTCATTGGTGGTGGGTTGTCCTTCGGATCAGGTGGCCATCAAGTTATCCACTTGCTTGAATCAGTCATTAGGCCAGCGTTGTCAGTCATTAGGCTTTGTTCAGGTCTTTTTTGTTTGCCCTGATGCGTTTGCATTTCAGTTTGACCTTAATGAGTTTGGCTTCGTTCTGAATATTTAACCCTATTTGTTCTAGGGGAAGTCAATACTTTTCTGTCCAATTTGTTGGAAATATCGCTCCCGTTTACGGCGGCGGGTTGCTTTGGCATTGGCGATGTGGTGTTCCATGTCATGGGCAAGGTGGCACTTGGGGCATAGGGCTTTCAGGTTTTCGATGCGGTTATCTTGGGGGCGATGGTTGAGGTGGGCCACGGTTAGGGTGAACCGTTGTACTTTTTCTTGGTCGTTTTCGAGGGTGTCTTTGATCCAGCGTTTATCGGGATAGTCACAGAGCCAGTGAATAAAGACTTTCCAGGGAACGCCTGGTTTGCGACATGGCCGCCCACAATCTTGGCACGTCCAGTTGGCATTGTGCTTGATGGTATGGGCAATGGACTTCCAGTTTTTTGGGTATTTGCGTCTATCAATGGGCATTTTGGTAGGTGCGTCTATGGCCTTGAACAATATTGTCAATAATTTGTTTGGCTTCTTTAAGTGCCTGTTTCCGATTGATGGCTTCGGTCGTCAGTGTGAAGACTCGGTGGCCCAGGTCAATACTGGCTCCATAGCCAAGCTCTGTCTCCCAGGTTTCAATCTCGTAGCCTTGGTAGATGGTGCGTTCAAGCATGATGGGTTCTCCTATTGAATACGGAGTGTTTCGGAACGTTCGCCCAGGCTGGCAAAGGGTAATGATTCCCCGGCTTCCAGTGCGGCCCGGATGGCGACTTTATCTGGGTTAATTAGTGTGACCTTGTAGGGTTCAGGTAGGTCGTCTGGGTCAAGGTCAGGGTCAAGGATGAGTGGTTTTAGCCCTCCGCTTTTGACGATGTTGATGTTGTACCGCTCCGTGCTGATTTTCCGAAGTCCAATGTTTTCCAGGTGATTTTTTAGGGCGGTGCGAAGCCGTTTGCTGAGGCTCTCATCAATCTTGGCCAGGGTATTGAGGCGTTCTGCTTCTTTTTTTCGGGCTTCGGCTTGCCGTTCAAACTCGCTGATTAGGGCGACATAGTTATCGAGCCGTTTGTGGTCTTTGGCTCCATCTACACATTCGATCAGGTAGCTGGACATGAGTTCTTCGGCATCTTCTGAATCGTGGCAGAAGGTCACTTCTTCTTTCAGGTCAACAAGGTCACTACTCAGTTCAAGAATGGTCATGGTTTTCTCCTTAAGGTTATGTTGATAGGGCAGTCTGACCGTAGTTGTTATCCCACTGGTGGTAGCCAAGGAAATTTCTTTCTGAGGCTTTGTTGCCAGGTGATCGTTTCAGCTTGTTGGGTGGGGGATGGGGTGGGGTGTTCGATGGCTTTACGCCATGCGTCCTTAGTTCTTGGGTTGCCGTAGCGACAGGCGAGACAATAGGCGTACTCGCCGTGTTTAGTTTCTGCAATGCGTTGGAGGTCTGAGAGGGATTCGCTCATTTATCCCCTCGTTTGCCATTGATGCAGGCCTCACACTCTTTGATGATTTTCTTGATGGTGGCTTGGTGTTGGGGTATTTCGTAGGCTTGGATGGTTCGAGAGTTGATGCTGATGGTTCGCTCGACTTCTAGCTTGGCGGTTGCTTGGATGCCATAGCCTTCTTCTCCCTGCGGTTTGAGATTGAGGCCAATGATTGCGCCTTCGTTCCAGTCATCGGCCAGCCGAGTCTCTTCGATCAGGATGCTCATGAGTTGGTTTAGACTGTCCTGCAAGTCGGGGTGTACTTTTCCCCGAACGTGAAACTGGACTTCCTCGATGCTGCCGTCCTGCATATAGCGGTTCAGCCAGATCGTGGATTTTGACCCTCCAATTTTGATTTTCTGGATTGTCTCTGTCATTTCAGACATTTAGTTTTCCTCTTGAATGGGTTTTTCGATCACTTCAAATCTGAGTGTGTTGGTATAGACTGATTGCTCTCCGATGTTGACAAACAATTTTTGCCCAGGTTTTGTTTCAACTTGGAATTGATGCTTGATGTTTTTGTTGATTGGGTTAGTTTTGGTTCCCAGGTGCTTGATTATGGGTTCAGGGTAAGCGGCTGTTTCCTTTGTCTTGTACCCGTTCTCCTCTGCGATTTTATACAGTGTGATCTGACCTGTTTTGAAGTCCACATATCGGGGAATATTTTTAGGGATTAGGTAGATATTTCCCTTTTCGTTGTAAAGGTGAAGGCTTACTGTCTCCTGATCTAATATTTCTACAACAATTCCAAACTCGAACTCTCGATATGGCTTGTTGAGTTTTACGATGTCGCCTAATGAGATTGTCATTGGTTCTAGTCTCCGTAATCAGGTGGGAAGGAATACTTGAGATGGATGTTGTAAGTCGGTTTCATTTGGCAGGGTTTCAGGATTACTTTCTCTAATACTCCTTTTCCCCATCTCCACTTTTGTTCTGAGATTCTTCCAAGAGCATTAAGGAGTCTTACCGATACTTTGCATTCGATTTCGGAATATTTTTTGTTACCATTCATCTTCCTTTTCTTCCCACTGTTCGTCTGGATTGGTTATTTCTTCAGGCTTTGATGTTTCCGGTTCTTCGGGTTCGTCAGGTTCGTAACCCCATTCTTCATAGGGTCGGCCATGGCATTCAACGACTTGCTTTAAGTAGTACATTGGTAGAGTCCTAAATCTACTTGTGCCGTATGGACGTTGCTGATCTTGAACAGCTTTTTTACGTTTTTCTAATGCAACGCTTCGCCTCGTCATTGGATCCCATGACGAGACAGCTATTGCATCAATGCGAAGTGGAAATTTCGGGTAGCACATTGTTGGTGTCATGCCCTTCTGAAACGTTGGTTAACCTACTGGTGCGCCGACTAAGCCATAGCTGGGGACAACTGTGTGATGCGCTTGGCTTTCAAGAGGTTCGTCTGACTGACCCGGATGGGTTTGTGTATCAGTTTGCGGCTCGTTTTGGTCGGTATTCCCTTGTGATTCCTGGGGTTCCGTCTGAGTTTTATGAGCCTCCAGAGCTTTGATTAACTCGGATTTCCGCAACCGTTTGTAGTTCTCGATATTTAACCCTTCAGCCAATTCTTTTAATTGCTTTAAGGTTAATTCGTTGAGATCGGCTTCGGATTCAGCTTCAGCTTCCACTTCAGCATCTTCGATGGTGGTAGCTTCTGAGCTTGTGACTTCGGTAGCAGCGGCTAACAATTTGGCATTTTTTCGCTCTTGCTCGGCCAACCAAGTATTGAGATAGTGCCGACCTTTTTCAAACTCGATCCGAGCGTCTTGACCCAAGTTGTAGGTGAGAACACAGACTTGGAAGGTGAATTTAACCAAGGTGACGATGGTTTCAGTTGTAGAGATGATCAATTCTTTGCCAGCAGCGGTTGTAGCGATTGCTGCTTCTTTTGTTGTTGGAGTCATTTTTTTGTTTTTTGTAACGACACCCTCCCCCGAAGGACGTTTCCACCATTTCCATTTCATTTTTTTGTCCTCTTTTTTCGACATCTTATGGGAGATGTTCTAGGGGAAAGCAACCCCTTTCTTAAAAACTTGTTCTAGGGGTAACTAACTTGATCGCCTGGGTGGGGTGCCGGGGCGACAACTGGAGGGGCGGCTGTTCTAAGAGTAGGACTCACCCCTAGAACACTTTTAATTTTTGTGGATGCTTACATACAGGCGGAGCATAGTTCTTTAGATTCGGTCACTACTGTCAGTCCTGCCTGATTGAGCTTGGATTTGGCCTTTTTGTATTCAACGGCCATGTCGATCAAGTTTCGGAGGTCATCGTTTGATGCCGTTTTTTTCATGGCCTCGAAGGCGAGGTCAAGGTTGCGATTTGCAATGCTAATGTTGTGGATTAGAGTATTCACAGAATTTCCAGTTGAGAACAACACGATGAGTTTCTTTTACCACCACTCGTAAATGTGGACTGTATCAGGCAACGTTTTAAGGATATTGAGAACATCCTCTTTATTTAGTCCGCCGAGTCCAGTACCGGGGATAGGCATGGCCACCACGACTTTCCCTCCAGTGGTTTCAATAAATTCCTGAAGTACAGTAGCTGACTGTTGGATCAGGGATAGGGTACTGGGTTCTTTCCAATCGGTTTTGGATTGAAATAGACCGATTCCATTGACGATGATAAATCCGTAAAAGCCAAGGTTGCCGCACGTTCTTTGAATATAGTCACCGGCCAAACCTGGGATAGATGGGTCACGGTTGGCCGCTTCCAAGGCCGTTCCTTTTCCCATGACGAGGGTTCCATCTTTTTTGATGACGCTGTTGGTTGTCACGGTTGGGACAACGATCTCAGCGGGGTCTTTCCAAAATGAACCGTAGATTAATTTCATCACCTTTTTTTATTAAGAGCATTGTCACGAAGGTTTTAATAGGGTTTTGTTAATTTAAATTTCTATCGTTTTTTTTAAGATGCCCCCGGACGGCCAGGGGCATGACGGGTTTAGAATGGCCCGACTTCTGTATCCTCGGTCGAGCCGGGAAGTGTGGTCGGAGTGGTGGTTGCATTTAACCGAGCGGAGTAGATTTCATGTTCGGAGGCGAACAGTTGCAGTTCTTCAATCCGTTCTGGCTTGCTGTTTTGAAACTCAAACTCTACGGCGTAGTAGTTGCCTGTATCGTTAGAGCGTTTGGCCATCCGGGCCACGGTGATTCCCATGCCAACATTTAGCTGTTGTTGGGCTAGTTCCAGGTAGTAGTTGGTGAAGTTATCCAGTGATTCCGTTTTGATCAGGATTTGAGAAACGACATTCTCTCGCACGAACAGGATTTCGACCCATTGCTGGTAGGGATAGTTGAACAGTTCGCCTTCGATGGCCCGGAATCCGATGATTTCCATCTCCAGCTTTGGCCCAACCATTTTGGAGTCACCGATTTTGAATTGTCCGGCTTTACAATCGGCACGATACTGGCGTGGCCGTCCAGGGATGTAAATGATTCCGTCCATTGGTGGTGCTTCAAATACGTTAGTGAACACAGGGGTTTTCCTCCTTAATGACATTGAGACTGAAAGACTGTTCGTAATCCTTGAGTGAATTGAAACCAATGGCACGGATCACGCTGTAGATGTGTTTGCAACATCCTTTTTTCCACACTTTTTTCTGTTTTTCGTAGTCGGGACAGGTACATTCCACACTTGGCCCATTCAGCAGAACTTGGTAAGCGATGTGAGGGTTTGTGGCATTGCGAACCCCATACCGATGCTCTGAGAGTTTGACTGGCTTTAGGCTATGACTGCCTTGCTGTCGATATTCGACAAACATTTCAGCAAATTTCTTTTTGCTAATGAGTATGGGTGATTGGTCTTTGACCTTTACCCAAACTGTTTTGAACCATTCCTCCACTTTTTCAATATTTTCTGGGGCGACTCCGAGAATCCGAGACGCATTTTGGTAGTTATAAATCAGTGACATATTGTTGTCCTAGTGCTGTTGATGCCGTAGGACAATTGCATAGTAACTGGTTTGTTCTAGGGGAAGTCCAGCCCTTCGTACTCGGAAGGTAGAAGTACGTCCTTGTTGTTAATAATTACGGTGATGGACTTGATGGAAGTGTTCCAATGCTGAATGTCTTGTTGGGCGATGGTTGATTCTCCATCGGTTGCCATGAGTTTTCCAGCTTTAGTGTCCAGATTGATTTCTAGTGTCCAGACTTGAAATTCGTCCTTGTTCTTCAGTTTGAGGATGGGTTGCCAACTGGCAATGATGTCTATGAGCCAGTGATAGCCATGTTGAATGAGGAATTGTGTCCCTTCAGTTAGGCTTAACCCCCCTGCCCAATACTTAACTCGCTGCGGGTTGTGTTGAAACTGTTGGAGTTGTGTTTGAATCTGTAAATCTCGTTTTTGATGGCTTTGATAGATTTCATCTTCAGTCATATTGATGGTTGATTAACGTCATAACCTCTGAAAGACAATTCATTGATATTGAGTTTTGACTTTTTTGAAGATGGTTACGGTGTCGGTGGGTGCAATTCACGCATGATGCTCCAGAGCCATTCTTTTTCTGTTTCGCTGAGGTGTACCATCCCTTCATTGATTAACCAGTCGGTGAAGTAGGGGATGCCAAAGCTATGGCAGAAGCTGGCGACGAGTTTATCCAGGGCAGTTTTGTTTTGTAACCGACAGGCTCGCAGGAGTAAAGCTAGGGCCAAATCGGTAGCGGGGAGTTGATAGAGATAGACATGAAAGATTGTCATGATTCCATCTCCTGCGTGGGTTCAAGAACCATTGCATTGGGTAATGTCGACATTTTTTTTGTTGGTTTGAGTTCACCCGACTGAAAGACAGAATCTCAATTTATTTTTTTGTTTTTCTTTGTTTTATTTGGGGTTAGCTGGCTTGAGGGGAGAGGACGGTTTTCCAGGCTCTAGGGTTGAGGCCCCAGCAGCGTACCCACCAGCCTTGGTCATGGGGTTGCAGAGTAACTAGGGCTGATTGACTGACGGCCCATTTATAAATCCGATGGGCTTCGAGTTCGTTGCGACAGTCAATGCGGACGGCCCAGACGTTGCCTTGGTTCAGTTCCAGGCAGAGAGTGGGGGACAAGGGGTAGGGGGTGGGGTGGGACATGAGCGGTTGGCAGTAAGCGATGATGCGGCTCACTTCGTTAGCAGTGAGAGTGGTGCGGGGTTTGCCAAACTGCCACCGCGTTAAGATGCGCCCATACTGTTGCTCTAGGGTGTGCAGAGCTTGGAGGGATTGGGCAGCGGTTACGGCAGTTACGGGGGAAGCGAAGTCGGCAGGTGTTGGCGGATTTATTGGGCATTAGTCAGCGGAGTTTGATTCGCTATGAGCAGGAGTGGGAACGTTTCTGGATGGTGAGGCGGCGGTGGATGCTCTTTCTTTGGATTTGGCCTGGGTAGAGCAGGAGTTAAAGGTGAAGCCACAGGATGCAGGGGTGTTGACGGTGCGGGGTGATTCGATGGAGCCGACCTTACAGCATGGCGATATGTTGTTATTTACCAAGCGGTTACCGGAGCTGTTGTTTGAGGGCATTTATCTGATTCGGTGTAATGCGCTTTTGATGGTGAAACGATTATTACTTCAACCGGGGCATCGGGTGTTAGTGGTGAGTGATAATCCGGCCTACCCACCTTTTGAGGTGTCCGAGCAGGCAGAGTTGACCGATTTTGCTGTGATTGGACGGGTGGCCTGGACGGGACGGAGGTTAAGAGCTTGATGGCCGAGCTAGACTGACATTACACTCCAGTTACACCAGTTTCGGCCTCCATCTGGCACGTGAAACTCTTTCTCAGATAGGAGAAATACGACTTTTCACTGTACCATTCTAATATCAAATCTTCTGTATTATTGAGCCAACAAGTTTTAGTCATAGGGTAAATTTTCTGAATCTGTTTCAAAATTGGAGCTAAGGGGTACTTATTTGGCATTACTGACAAACGTAAATCAACTAAATGCTAATGAGTGAGAAACAGTTATTTCGCCAAACAAAACTTAAACTTGCAGGATATTACACAACGGTTATGAGCCTAATCTTGGGCCTGTGTAGTGTTGCAGTTTATAAACTTGAAGCCTATAACCAGCAGGAATCTCTGCACCGTGAACTCGTCTCCATTGCCGGAACATTGCATGATGGTTTAGAGCCAGTTTTAACTCAACCCGGACAAATTGAGCCAGATGTAGAGCGACTAATCCCTAATCTTTGTATTGTTGTTAATCAATGCAATGCCTTAAGTCGAGTGCCTCGAATTCATGTTTTAAGTGTAATTAATCAAAGTGGTTATTATGTCAATTTTTGGGATTTATCTAAAACCCTAATTGCCACGACTCAGTTACACCTGAAATCCAGGGTGGAGCCACATACTGCTGTATCTTTTCTTACTAATCATCATGCAAACGTTTATGCCGTAACGTTACGACTAAAAACAGTTAAAGGCCAGGCCTGGGGCTATTTAGAAGTTGGTCGTAGCCTTGACCATTCCAAAGCCTATTTACATACATTATTGATCTTCTTGAGTATTGGCTACCCGATTGCAGTTCTGGGCATCGGCTTGGCAAGTTGGTGGTTAGCAGGAATTGCCATGCGACCTGTTACTGATTCCTACATCAAAATTCAGCAATTTACCGCTGATGCGGCCCATGAATTAAGAACGCCCATTGCTGCGATGCAAGCCACCTTGGAAACTGCTTTAATTGATGAGGCAAATACTAACCCAGAAAAACAAGGTATTTTTCAAACTCTCCATCGTCAAAACCTGCGACTGAATGGGTTAATTCAAGACCTGATGTTACTCACTCGCCTAGATTTGACTACAACGCCTTCTGATTTTCAACCCTGTAATCTAAATGTGATTCTTGCAGACCTGATTGAAGAATTTTCAGCGATGGCTTGGGAAAAATCTCTCCAGGTCAGGTTTAGTGCCACTAAAGAGTTAGAGGTTATGGGCCATGAAGATGATTTATATCGGCTGATGGGAAATCTAATTATTAATGCGATTCACTACAGCCGAGAACACGGTGAAATCCTTATTTCATTGCAAGAGCATAAACAGATGGCCCAGATCAACGTCACAGACCATGGCCCAGGGATTCCAGTAGCGGCTCAGGCTCGGATTTTTGAACGATTTTATCGGGTCAATCAAGATCGGTCACGGGCAACGGGGGGGACTGGACTGGGGTTGGCGATTGCTCAATCCATCGCTCAGTATCATCAGGGGCGGTTAAGTGTGGTCAGTCAGGTGGGTCTGGGGAGTACGTTTACCGTGGAGTTACCCTTGGCGCGTTCTTATCCCCTTAGTCCTGATAGCACTGTCTCCACGACTGCTTAATTTCATCTCTATTTCATAATCATCCATCAGACTCTTAGGTATTGCTTGTCCGCTTTGGTTTCATGGGAGAACATTAAATGCCTTTTTGGGTTAAAGCCCGATTACCTCATCAGTCCTTAGGTTTGGCCCTGATGACCCTGTTTCTGTTTTATCCCATTCCTGCTCTCAGTCATGGTGGGCATGGAGATGAGTTTGCTGAAAGTGAGGCGGCTCAGTCTGCGGCGGCGGTGAAGTTGGATGCAGAGGTCAAGCAACGGTTAGGGATAAAAGTCAGTCCCGTTGAGCAGAGAGTCTTGCCCTTGGGGATTCCTGTTACCGGAACCGTGGAAGCGCTGCCTAACCAAGCGGTTTCAGTTACGATGCCCGTTGGGGGAACGGTTGTTAAATTATTGGTCACCCCAGGCCAGGCCGTCAAAGCCGGACAACCCTTAGCGGTTATGAGCAGCCCCGAACTAGCCCAACTCAGTACCGAGGCCTTGGATCGCCAAAATGAAGCCATCGCCGCCGTCAACCAGGCCGAGGCCGATGTCCAACTAGCCCAAGAAAATTACCGCCAACAACAAATTATTTCGCAACAAGAGATCGCCGAAGCCCGCACGGCCTATGCTTTAGCCCAAGAAAGTAACGACCGAGATCAAGAGCTAGTGGTTGCTGGAGCCTTACCCCGCCGTCAATCCCTCACCTCCGCCAGTGAACTTGCCACTGCCAAAGCCAACCTGAGTCGGGCCGAAAGTCGTTTGAATGTTGCCACCGCTGCCACCCAACTCAAACAGGCCCAGGCCAGATTACAGGAGGCGCAACGCCAAGTCACCCTGAGTCAGCGCACCTACAAAACCCGTCTGCGGCAACTGGGAACACAAGCGAATGCCAATGGCACAATTACCATCACAGCCCCGATTTCAGGTGTAGTGACCTTACCTGATGCTGCCGATAGTCGCGCTGTCCGTTTGGGAGAGTCGCGTCAGGATGCCGGGGAACCGATTTTAACGGTAGTCAATACCTCACAGGTACAAGTGCGAGCAAATTTATATGAAAAGGATTTAGACCAGGTTGCAGTGGGCCAACGGGTTGAGGGGCAGGCGAGTAATTTACCGAATCAGCAATTCCAGGGGCGAGTCACAGTGATTGATCCGGTTGTGGCTGGAGATAGTCGGGCGGTGCCTGTCGTCGTTGAATTGAATAATGCTGCGGGGCAACTCCGGCCGGGAATGTTTGTCAATTTAGACATTCTCACCGGGGCCACGGCTAATCCAGTGCTGGTGGTACCAACCTCGGCCGTAGTCGAAACCAACGATAAACGCCAAATTGTGTTTGTCGAAAATGGAGCAGCCTATGAACCCGTGGAAATTGAAACTGGACGGCGTTCAGGAGACTGGATCGAAATTACCTCAGGGTTATTTGCCGGGGACTTGGTGGTGACGGAGCGGGCGAATCAGCTTTATACCCAATCGCTCCGGGGCAATAAAGGGCCAGCAGGTGAGGCTGAAGCTCATAGCGATGAGGCATTTCCCTGGTGGGTCTTTGTCTTTGCTGGGCTAGGCACGATTGGCATTGCCGGGGGAATGTTTTGGGCCGGCCTGGCCTGGGCAACTCGTCAAGAACGCCATAGAAACGCGCTCACCCCACCCGGCCTGTTACCGGGGTATGTCTCAGAAGAACCCCACATCTTAGAAGGCTCGCATCGGGAGTAATGGTTGGAGATTACCCCCTTCTTTGACTTCATAACGTTTTTGGAGCAGTGAGAGCGGACGATGCTCAATGGAATTTTGAAGTGGTCAATTGCCCAACGTTGGCTGGTGGTCATCGGGGCCATCATCGTGACGATTTTGGGGAGCTACAACCTCACCCAGATGCCCTTGGATGTCTTTCCCCAGTTTGCCCCACCGCAAGTGGAAATTCAAACGGAAGCGCCAGGCCTGGCCCCAGAAGAAGTGGAGTCCCTGGTGACATTACCGATTGAAAGTGCGATTAACGGCACACCCGGCATTGAAACTGTGCGCTCTTCCTCGGCGGTGGGGATTTCAGTGGTTCGAGCAATTTTTAGTTGGGATACAGATGTTTACCGGGCCCGGCAGCTAGTCACAGAACGCCTGCAACAGGCCCAAACGAAGTTACCCGCAGGCGTTGAAACCCCAGCTATCTCGCCCATTTCCTCTCCGATTGGGACAATTCTGATGTACGCCCTGACGGTGAAAAATGAGGACGGAGCTACTCCAACAACTGATTTGATGGAAGTCCGCCGCCTGGTGGATCGCACCATCACGAATCAACTCTTGGCAGTTCCAGGAGTCTCCAATGTCCTGACCTATGGGGGAGATATTCGCCAATATCAAGTTTTAGTAGATCCAGCTAAACTCCAGGCCTTTGATGTTTCCCTGGACGATGTGACGCTGGCGGCCGAACAAGCCAATCTCAACGGCGCGGGGGGATTTTTGATCGGCCCAGACCAGGAAGAAATTATTCGGGGCATTGGGCGGATTGAGAGCCTGGAAGATTTAGCTAACTCGGTGATTACTTCTCGCAATGGTGTCCCGATTCGGTTAGGGGATGTCGCTCAAGTCCAAATTGGGGCGGCCTTGGCCCGAGGGGATGGCAGTGTCAATGGGCAACGAGCAGTCGTTATGGTGATTGATAAGCAACCCCAGGCCGATACCCCGACCGTGACACGGGATGTTGAACGGACAATGGCTGCCATCAAAGCCGGTTTACCTGAGGATGTGGAGGTGATTGAGACCTTTCGCCAGGAAAATTTTATTGCCGCTGCAACTGATAATGTGCGGGATTCTTTGCGTGACGGGATCATTATTGTCTCGGTGGTGATGCTTCTCTTTCTGATGAATTGGCGAACAGCGGTGATTACCCTCAGTGCCATTCCCCTCTCCGTCTTAATTGGTTTGTTGATCCTGAATGGCCTGGGGCAAGGGATTAACACGATGACCTTAGGGGGCTTGGCCGTCGCCATTGGTTCGGTGGTGGATGACTCGATTGTGGATATGGAGAACTGCTATCGGGGGCTGCGGGAAAACCAGGCCCAGGGCAATCCCAAACACCCGCTGCAAGTGGTTTATGACACCTCGGTCGAAGTCCGCACCAGTGTGATTTTTTCCACCGTGATTATTGTGGTTGTCTTTGCCCCCATTTTTACCCTAACTGGGGTGGAAGGGCGGATTTTTGCCCCGATGGGAGTCGCTTACCTTGTCTCGATTTTGGCTTCCACATTTGTGGCAATGACGCTTTCCCCAGCCCTGTGTGCCTTTCTCTTAGCTCCCCGGCAACTTCCGAGTGATGAAACATGGGTGAGTGCTTTTTCGCAACGGTTTTATCGTCCCCTGCTCAATCTTGCGATTCACAAGCCCAAACGAATTCTCTACATTGCCTTGGGCCTATTTCTGGCGGCGATGCTGATTTTGCCAATGCTGGGGCGGGTCTTTTTGCCAGAGTTTCAAGAGCGTTCCCTGGTCAATGCCATGTTGCTCTATCCCGGCAGTTCTCTAGAAGCGACTAATCGGGTTGGCCTGGCCATGCAAGATGCGCTCAAGGATGATCCCAGATTTCGCTCGGTGCAGTTGCGGGCCGGTCGTGCGCCTGGGGATAGCGATGCTGGTGGGGTAAATCTAGGCCATTTAGATGTGGAACTCAGCGATTTGGGGATTAAAGACCGAGAAGGTAGTATTGAGACGATTCGGGAAGAGTTTAATAAACTACCTGGTGTTGCACCCAATATTGGTGGTTTTATCTCCCATCGGATGGACGAGGTACTGTCCGGGGTGCGGAGTGCTATTGCCGTCAAAATTTTTGGCCCTGACCTCAACCAATTGCGGCAAATTGGACAAGACGTAGAAGCTGCGATGCGAGATATTCCTGGCCTGGTGGATTTACAACTGGAACCGCAAGTCCCGATTCGGCAAGTCCAAATCCAGTTTGATCGGGCCCAGGCCAGTCGCTATGGCTTAACTGTGGGGCAATTAGCCGAAACCATTGAAACAGCCTTTAACGGGCGGGTAGTCTCCCAGGTCTTACAGGAGCAGCAGCTTTTTGATTTAGTCGTTTGGCTGCAACCGGAAGCCCGTAACAATATCGAGACGTTTCGGAACTTGCTGATTTCAACCCCAACGGGTAGCAAAATCCCTCTTGCCCAAGTCGCGCAAGTGAATTACGACACCGGCCCCAACACCATCAATCGGGAAAATGTCTCTCGTTTGTTAGTCGTTTCCAGTAATGTTTCAGGACGGGATTTACGTTCAGCGGTGAATGAGATTCAAGCCAAGATTGCTGAAACCGTCACCGTCCCCAGTGGCTATGTGATTCAATACGGTGGCCAATTTGAATCGGAAGAGCGGGCAACCCAAAACTTGATCCTCTACGGGGGCCTGGCAATTGTCATCATTGCAATTTTGATGTACTTCGCCGTTAAATCTATCCCGGCCATGCTGATGATCATGATTAATTTGCCCCTGGCGTTGGCGGGGGGGGTGTTTGCCATTGCCGTGACAGGAGCGGTGATTTCTGTTTCGTCTCTGGTGGGCTTTGTTACCTTATTTGGGGTGGCAGTGCGGAATGGCTTGCTATTGGTGGATAACTACAACCAAAAGTTTGCCTTGGGCTTGCCTCTGAAACAGGTGATTGCGGCAGGTTCGATGGAACGCTTGGTGGCCATTTTGATGACGGCTTTGACTTCGGCGTTGGGGATGTTGCCCTTGGCCTGGGGAACGGGGGCGGGGAAAGAAGTGCTGCAACCCTTGGCGATTGTGGTGCTGGGGGGGCTGTTCACCTCCACGGCCTTAACCTTGCTGGTGTTACCGGCCCTCTATGCCCAGTTTGGTCGCTACTTCCTGCCCAAAACTGCGCTGGAACCTGAACTAGAGGAGTTTAACCCACCAGGCCCAGGCGAGCCGCTGAACGTTAGTCAAGTGCCCTAATTTTCTCAATAATCACCCTATTTAATTTTTGTGAGGAACGACATCATGCAAGTCAAAATTTTATCGGTAATTATGGTCATGGGCTTGGCTTTCATCTTTAGTGCCTGTGGTGGCAGTTCGGACACAACCAGTTCATCTCCATCTCCAGCTAGTCCGTCCCCAGAAATGTCTAGCCCTAGTCCCACGCCCTCAATGGAAGCCAACAATTCAGTCACGAATGCTGAACCCTCAGATGGTCATGGCGAAGGGGGACAAGTGGTTGAGACAGGTAAGTATCATTTGGAGTTGCTGGTCGGGAGAGAACCGGCCGGTTTGCACATTGATTTTTTTGTCCAACAGGGCCTGGATCATGCTCCGGTTGCAGGTGCAAAAGTTGTCGGTCAGTTGCAACTCCCTGATGGCAGCCAGAAAACCTTGGACTTTCAATACAGTGATACCGATAAACACTACACGGCTTACCTGACAGATGCACCTGCGGGAGAATATCGTTTGGTTGTTCTCTCGGATATTCAAGGGGAAAAAGTCAACGGCCGGTTTACCTTTACACCCTAATATCCAAGCTAGAAATGTTCCTGATTCTGCAATTCCAACGCGAGTAATGAGTTCATAATTAGGTACATTAAATATCACCACATTCATCTGCTTGTAGATTATCTCCACTCTCTGTACAGAAATTACTATGCACATCAATACTCTTGAAAAATGGCAACATCTTCACAGTTTTTCCATTAATCACAATCAGGCAGAGAAAAACACTAAAATTGTGCTTCTCCTCACAGCAGTAACAATGATTGCCGAGATTATTGCTGGTACAGTCTTTGGTTCACTAGCCCTACTCGCTGATGGTTGGCACATGGCCACACATGCTGGAGCTTTCGGAATTGCAGTGTTTGCCTATCAATATGCCCGGAAAAATGCTAACAATCCAAAATATACCTTTGGTACTGGTAAAGTCAGTGTTTTGGGAGGGTTTACGAGCGCGATTGTGCTTGCAGTTATCGCTCTTGCCATTGCGGTGGAGTCATCTGTTCGTTTGTTTCAGCCTCAAACTATCCAATTCAATGAAGCCATTTATGTCGCTTTTGTTGGATTAGTCGTCAATCTGACTAGTGCTTTTCTGTTGCAAGATAATCACGATCATTCCCACGATCATCATCACCATGACCATAATCTTCGTGCTGCCTATATTCATGTTTTAGCAGATGCACTAACTTCTATTTTTGCCAGTTTTGCCCTATTATCCGGGAAGTTTTTAGGTTGGATTTGGATGGATGCAGTTATGGGTTTAGTTGGAGCATTAGTCATTGCACGATGGGCATATGGCCTGGTTCGTGAAACGGGTTCTATCTTATTGGATGGAGCTATTGATAAACAAATAAAGCTGGATATTATAAGTGCAGTTGAGCAAGATGCTGACAATCGTATCACCGATTTGCACATTTGGAAGCTCAGCGAAAATCATTTGGCAGCCACAATATCTCTTGTAACTCATTATCCTCAGAATCCTGACTATTACAAGAGTTTAATTAATCACATTCCGTCTCTTTATCATGTGCTTGTTGAAGTTAATCACTGTCCTGGTGAACCCTGCCTAGAACTACACACAGTCTAATAGTTCAATGGCAAGAGATTTTTACTAAGTGGTGAAAAAATTAATGGCCGCTTTACCTTTACGCCTTAATGCTCAGAATGGGATTCATCCTTGATCCGTCCACTCCAACGGCTTGCTGCCCCAGGCCGGCGCGATAGGTTCACCACTTCTCGGCCACTTACAGCCTCTTTTTTGCGTAGGTCAGCAAATATTGCCGTCAAATCATTATTCAAGGATTTTGCATAGTCTTCTCGAATTTTGTGAATCTCAGCCACAATTTCATCTGTCCACATCAGCTAATCTCCCATTAATTCGTTGGGTGTGCAAAGAATTGGCAGGACATAGCCAAAAGCGAGACTAATTTCTGCCAACTTTCCTTGAATTTGTGCATTGGCGATATGCTTGCAATTCCACGTTAACAAATAGTCCATGCCGTGAATAGTTGCAGCCGCTATATGAATTACATCTACTTTTGCTTTGGCGGGAAGGCTACTTAGAGCAAGAAAGTGAACTGCTAAATCCTCAACCGCTTTGTTTAACGATGGGAGTGGAATATTTCGCAAAATTGCCAGTCTTTGGGGTGCAATGAGAGGATCGCCCTGGGCTACTTCATCCAAAACAGCTTCCGAGGTGTAGAGAGAAAAATCACTTCGGCGCAGTTCCCACCAATCTTTTGTAAGCTCCATGTTTGCAGCTAGGATTAGATTTTTCGTAGATCTCGCTGTGAGATAGCCCAAAATACTGGTTTCAATATACACAGTCTCACTGATGGTACTCTGGCTTAATGTCATGGCTTCCTACTCCAGATCATGGAGACACTGTAGCGATGTGACTTAAACGTTGAGCCAACCCATAATTGTTTGTACAAGTAGCCAAATATTTAGCGCAACAATGATGGTCGCAACTGCCCAAGCCACAACTTTCAACCACTTAGGATTGACAAACTCACCCATCAAGCAGCGATCGCTAGTAAACATCACTAGTGGAATTACTGCAAATGAAAGCTGTAAACTCAATATCACCTGGCTGAAAACGAGCAACTGCCCCGTACTTTGCTCACCCAAAAACACGATCGCAATCAAAGCCGGAATAATTGCTAGCAAGCGAGTGGCTAACCGCCGCAACCAGGCTGGCAGGCGAAATCTCAAAAAGCCTTCCATTACAATCTGTCCTGCCAAAGTTGCTGTCAATGTCGAGCTTTGACCAGAAGCCAGCAACGCTAATCCAAAAATGGCGCTGGCAGCACTGACACCGAGCAGAGGAGATAGCAGCTTATAAGCATCCTGAATCTCGGCGACTTCGTGATAACCAGAGAAATGAAAAGTCGCTGCGGCAACAATTAGAATGGCAGAGTTGATGAACAGGGCAAAAGACAACGCAACCGTAGAATCAATCGTGCCAAACTTAATCGCCTCCCATTTCTTTTGGGGTGTAGGTTGCCAGGAGCGAGTCTGAACGATCGATGAATGAAGATACAGGTTGTGCGGCATCACTGTTGCACCCAAAATTCCAATCGCAATGTAAAGCATCCCTGGGTTTCGCAAAATTTCCGGATTCGGCAAGTAGCCCTGTAAAATTCCGCCCACATCAGGACGAGAGAATAAAATTTCTGCGCCAAAACACACGCCAACGATTGCCACCAGCATAATGATGAGCACTTCTACATAGCGAAAGCCTTTGCCTTGAAGGAATAGCAACGCTAGCACATCCAGTGCAGTGAGGCACACGCCCCACAGTAACGGAATGCCAAACAGCAGTTGCAGGGCGATCGCACTTCCCAATAACTCAGCTAAATCACAGGCAGCAATGGCAATCTCACACAACACCCACAGCATGAAGCTGACACGCGGACTGAAGTAGTCTCGACAAGCCTGGGCTAAATCTTTTCCAGTGGCAACACCTAACCGCACACACAGCGATTGCAGCAAAATTGCCATTAGGTTTGAGAGCAGAATCACGCTCAACAAGGTGTAGCCAAAGCGTGAGCCGCCTGCAATGTCGGTAGCCCAGTTACCAGGATCCATATACCCGACAGAAACAAGGTAGCCCGGTCCCGCAAATGCCAACATCTTGCGCCAAAAGCCTTTAGCAGCAGGAATCGAGATACTGCGGTGAACCTCGGGCAAACTAGGGGGACGATCGGAGAGTGCCATTGTTATAGTCTTTTCATAATCCTTTCATTATTAACCGTATTACCTTCTACGCTCAGAAAGCCTTTAGGAAAGTTCATGCTTCCAGGGAGCGATTCAATGAGAACAGAGTCTGAGAAGGACGGCTTCTCAAGCTTGAATCAGGATTAACGAATGGAATTAAGTTCTGGGGGCGTACATGATGACCAAGACACCAACTAAAGCAATTGCGGCTCCAAGCCAGTCCATACGATCAGGCATCATGTTGTCCACTTTCCATCCCCAGATGATAGAGAGAATAATGAAAATTCCACCATAGGCAACGTAGGCTCATCTAAAGTTGGCAGGTTGAAGCGTTGCCACAAATCCATAGGCAGTGAGTAAAAGTGCCCCAACCAATGCCAACCAGCCGCTTTTGCCTTCCCGTACCCACAGCCAAACCAGGTATCCGCCCCCGATTTCACACAAGCCTGCCATGACAAAATAAAGCAGCGATCGCAAAAGTGGTGTATTCTCAACTTGTTGTGTCGGTTCTACCGGGGAGCAGCCGTTAGACGCAAGGGGGAAAGAGCAGTGCAAATCTGTCGCTGTCCCGCAACTGTGAGGAGAGAATGACGCTCCAAGCCAGGATGCCCGCCGATATCCTAGTCCGTGAGTCAATCTATCTGCGAGGTACAGATATGGTCAGTTCAACTTCTCTTTGGCAGCGCACTCAGCAAGTTACGCTTTCAGTTCCAGTTCAGGCGGCTTTGTTGACTAGCCTATGTGCGCTTATTATTTGGACACTGTATTTCAGCACTTACCCACCCGTGCATGATGCCCTGCACAGCACTCGACACAACACCGCAGCGGTTGCTTGCCATTAGGGTCATTACAGCGTCATCCAGATTTAGCAGGCTAATCATGAAAAACTTAAAGTATGTTGGTCTGGCTCTCTCAGCTAGCCTGATTTGTGTCGTCCTCTGGTTTCATCCCCTTCCTTCCCATGCCGCTCAGCCCAGTGTTCAGTTCCAAACTGAGCCGCCTTTGAGTCAAGCCGTTCCCGATGGAACCCCGATTCGGGTTGCATTACAAGCCGTTGATGCGATCGGACAGCCCTTGTCCAACGCACAGTTTCAATTGCAACTGTTAACCCCTGCAAAAACGCCCTGGTTTACCTCTGATTTTCCGATCGTAGAGGGAACTCAACTGCTTGAACTGAGTGCAAAAGCTCCGAGCGGCAAACTAGAGTTTGAGCAAGTGATGCCAATTCGGGGGAATTATGCTTTGAAAGTTCAAGTGGCTCCTCTTGTCACAGGTGCGTTTGAGCCATTCGAGCAGTCATTGCAGCTTTCAGTGCCCGAAAGATTTGTAAAGTATAGAAATGCTACTATTTTGATTGGCATTTTGATCTTTGCTGGAGTCGGGAGTGGCTTAATCATCGGAGGAAGGCAGATAGTTCAAGCTGGTGAAATTGCGCCTCAACCCGTAAGGTTATTGCTCAGTGCTGCTACCGTTGTTGCAATTGCGGTTCTCTTGTTTGTCAATATCAGTGCAGAATTTATGTCTGCTCATGATCATGGAGAGACCCAAGCCGCAATGAGTCCATCGGTGCAACGTTCGCAGGATCTGGAAATTCGTTTATCAGGGGATCAGCAAGCCATGGTTGGGCAGCTCTCAAGCCAAACTATTCAGGTTGTTAACACAACAACTGGAAATCCTGAAGCAAATGTTATTGTCAACGCAAAAGCAATTGCCCTTGAGGACAATAAACAGATATTTGGTTATCAGGGTGAAACTGACGCTCAAGGCAAAATAACTTGGAATGAGCAGTTTTTTGATGGTGCACCTCATCAGGTTGTTGCGGAGATTGTATCAGCCAGCAGCGCAATGCTACCGGTCAGCCACGAAGTGGAAGTAGAAGGAATTGCGCCTCCGCTCTCTACTCGGTTGATTTCACTTGTCTACTACACTGGAATTTTTGTTCTAAGTTTGTTAGCTGGCATTTGGTTTCATCGATGTTCTTCTCGATCCGTTAGCTTGTTTAGTCGCTAAAGTTGAACGCTGAATAATGTTCTTTAAGTTTCGCCGTTCCAATCTCTTGCTGTTCGTCATGCTCAACGTTGGGATGATTAAAATAGTGATAATGAATTAGCAGAGATGACCGTATCAAAACTAGCATCATCGAAGGGTAGGGCAGTGACAGAAGCAAGTTAAAAATCAACATTGGAATAAGACTGAAATATCCACACTGACTATCTGTTGACTTGGATTTTCCCCTAAGATTAACCGTTCAAACTCTCCAGTTCCACACGCGACATCTAGCACTTTGTCTGTTGGAGAGAGCCTTGACCAACTTCTGAGAAATTCCAGCGTGCCAGAGACATAACTGCTCCAGCGTTGGTCATACACAGTTGCTAGTTGGTTGTATTGCTTACGAACTTGAGCTTCAGTCATGTTTTCGTTACTCCGTTTCATTCAGATGCGCTGCTACCTCTCGATACAGGTTGACCACATGGAGATCGGCAAGGCTGTAATGAACATTGCGTCCTTCTTTGCGATATTTCACCAAACGCTGCGATCTCAAAACACGAAGCTGATGAGACACTGCAGATTCACTCATCTTCAGCGCGGTAGCTAAGTCACAAACGCATAACTCCTGAGTTGCCAACACTGAAAGTAAGCGTAATCGAGTGGGGTCGGCTAAGGTGCCAAAAAATTCTGCCATTTGCTGTGCCCGATCCAACGGCAGCATGTCTGGCTGCACTTGCCGAATCTGATCCAGATGGACTGGGCAATGCTGCTCACATTGCGGCACTTCTGCATTATCGGGAGCAAACTCTACATCCTGAGTGGGTTTGGTCATGAAGTTGATCTTTGGATGAGCTAGTAATGCTTTCAGCCTCATTATAGAGGTGAAACTGAGAATCATTTTATATATGAATAATCATTCATATATTTGCCGAAATTGATCTACAATTTGGAAAACCCTCCGGTTGCGGGCAATTACTGTAGGCAATGACTATGACTCAAACGCCATCGCTCAAAACTCAGCAGATGCAGGTCGACGGCATGGACTGTATAGGCTGCAAGATGAAAATAGAAGGGAGCCTGGAACGGCTGGGAGGGGTAACAGAGGCAGCGGTGACGGTGGCAACCGGGCGATTAGTTGTAACCTACGACCCAGAACAGGTCAACGAAGCCGCAATTCAAGACCGGATCAAATCTCTGGGCTACACCCTTAAAACAACCGCAAGACTTCAGCACAATCCTGGTGCAGATCACTCTCACGCTGAAGGACACTCTCACGAAGAGCCGGATACAGATGATGGGCACGAGCATGGTCACAATCACCGCTCTGGTGAATTTAAGCTGAAGCAAGAACTGCCACCCGTCCTGATTGCGATTGCCCTGTTTGCTATTGCCATTATTTTTAAGCAGCCCTTACACAACACACCCTACAACTCTGCTGAATTTGCAGTGATTATTCCTGCCTACCTGTTGAGTGGCTGGAACGTGCTCAAAACGGCGGGACGTAATATTCTGCGAGGGCAGGTTTTTGACGAAAACTTTTTAATGACAATCGCCACCTTGGGCGCACTAGCGATTCATCAGCTACCCGAAGCTGTTGCCGTGATGCTATTCTTTCGGGTTGGAGAGCTATTTCAGGAATACTCGGTGGGGCGATCACGTCGTTCCATCAGAGCTTTACTGGAAGTGCGTCCCGATACTGCGAATCTAAAACTGAATGGCATAGTTCGACAGGTTTCGCCAGAAAGGGTGAAGGTTGGAGACCTGGTTCTAGTGAAGCCCGGTGAAAAAATACCGCTGGATGGGGAGATTTTAGAAGGAAGATCGCAGGTGGATACCTCAGCCCTGACTGGAGAGTCTGTTCCGCGCACGGTAAAACCAGGAGACTCGATCCTTGGGGGTATGATTAACCAATCCGGTATGCTGACTATTCGAGTGACTAAGCTGTTTGGTGAATCCTCAATTGCGAAAATTCTCGATTTAGTTGAAAATGCATCTAACAAAAAGGCATCTACTGAGAAATTTATTACTAAATTTGCCCGTTACTACACCCCGATAGTTGTATTTCTCTCATTAGTTGTTGCTCTGTTGCCACCGTTATTTATTCCTGGTGCAGATCGTTCTGATTGGGTTTATCGTGCTCTAGTATTGTTGGTTATCTCTTGTCCCTGTGGATTGGTCATTAGCATTCCGCTAGGCTATTTTGGTGGGATTGGAGGAGCGGCCACGCGAGGAATTTTAGTCAAGGGTTCTATCTTTTTGGATTCCCTTACAGAGGTTAAAACTGTTGTGTTTGATAAGACTGGAACCTTAACGAAAGGTACGTTCAATGTTACTCGGATCGTTACTAAGAATGGTTTTTCTGAAGCTGAATTGCTAAGACTAGCCGCAAATGCAGAATCTCATTCTAACCACCCAGTCGGGTTGTCGATTCGGGAGACTTACGCCCAACCGATCGCGGACTCTAAAGTGACGAACTATGAAGAGATCGCAGGCCATGGAATTCGCGCCATTGTGGAAAATCATGTGGTGATTGCTGGTAACGATCGCCTCCTACATCGAGAAAATATCAAACATGATACCTGTAATGTGGCAGGTACGGTGGTTCATTTAGCTGTTGATGGATGTTACGCCGGATATATTCTGATTGCTGATGAGGTCAAAGCTGATGCAGCTCAAGCCATCAGAGACTTAAGGCGTATGGGAGTTGAAAAGATCGTGATGTTGACGGGAGATAACCAGGTGGTTGCCCAATCCGTTGCCCATCAACTTGGTTTAGATGCATTTGTTGCTGAACTACTACCGGAAGGAAAAGTCTATGAAATCGAGAAATTGCTAGATCAAGCTGGGAAAAAGAAACTTGCGTTTGTGGGAGATGGCATCAATGACGCGCCTGTAATTGCCAGAGCTGACATTGGCATAGCAATGGGAGGACTGGGGTCGGATGCTGCCATTGAGACAGCCGATGTGGTGTTAATGACAGATGATCCTTCAAAGGTGGCAGAGGCTATCAAAGTTGCCCAGAAGACCCGCCAAATTGTTGTGCAGAATATTGTGATAGCGCTAATGATTAAAGCAATCTTTATTGGATTAGGCAGCATTGGATTAGCAACGCTTTGGGAAGCTGTGTTCGCGGATGTTGGTGTGGCAGTATTCGCTATTTTCAATGCCTCGCGAGTTTTGAAATAGAGTAAAGCTTTGATTTAATTTATCTGCCCAAACAAGTCAACCTTTATTCATTCGGGTAAATAAACCTTCCCTGATGTTGTCCTGACTCACTGCCATAGCTCCATTATTCCTATTTAGGGAGTAACTGTGTCAATCAGCGGACAAATTTCAGCGTCAGTCAGTTTGGGTGTGATGCTTTGCCACTGGGTTTGATAAGTCTCTAGTTCCTGCTTGAAGGTCTGCATTTGTGAAATTTGGGTGTTAAGTTGTTGGATTTTCTTGGCCAGTAAACTCTGCACCATCTCACAGGGTAATTCCCCCCGGTCTCGAACATTGAGAATTTGGCGAATTTCATCCAAGGCTAAACCTAGGGCCTGGGCTTTTTTGACAAAGAGAACTTGGGAAATAACCTCTGGAGAGTAGTACCGATAACCATTATCACCTCGTTTGGCCGGACCAATTAAACCCAGAGTTTCGTAGTAGCGCAGAGTTGGGATAGATACGCCCGATTGTTTGGCCACATCGCCAATTTTCAGAGGTGAACGACTCATCATCAAAAATATCCTAAAAAACACTTGACTCTCAAGTCTGCTTTAGACTTTAACATAAAACTATGTTGAATTCATTAGGAGTCAAGACGATGAACTTAGAGCGCAGACAAACCACAGTAAAAGTCTATCGGATGTCAATGCCTGACCATGAGTGTCCTTGGGGAGTAAAAGCGGTTGCATTACTCAATGACAACAACATTCCGTTTGAGGATATTCGCTTGTCAACTAAAGCCGAAGTAGAAGAGTTCAAGACCCTGCACCAGGTTAAAACCACGCCGCAAATCTTCTGGGATGGAACTCGCATTGGGGGTTATACGGATTTAGCGGCCTATTTAGAGGTGCAAGCCCAGGCCCCGGAGTATTCCTACACCCCTGTGATTGCCTTGTTTTCGACTGCAGGGCTAATGGCCGTAGCAACTTCCCTTGGGTTTACTGGGTTTATGGGGATTGCCCTGTCGATGCTGGCTTCCTTAAAGTTGATGGATATAGATGCGTTTGCCGAGAGTTTTGCCAAATACGACCTGATTACGAAACGCTGTAAACCCTATGGAAAAGTTTATCCGTTTATCGAGTTATTTATTGGCCTGGGGATTTTATCGGGCCTGGCTCCAATGGCGACAGGTGTGGGGGCTTTGGTGGTTGGGGTTAGTGGTGGAATTTCTGTGTTTAAGGCAGTTTTTATTGATAAGTTAGCCTTAAATTGTGCTTGTGTGGGTGGTAATTCTAAAGCACCTCTTGGCCTGGTCAGTTTTGCCGAAAATGCGATTATGGCTTTGATGGGAGTCATGTTGCTAGCTTCTCCTGGCGAGCCTGAATTAGTAAAGACCCCAACCTTAAATCAACTTCTGGGAACGGAAATGGCATTGATTCAAGAGTATTCTCGTTAGCATCCAATACTCTGATTTCATCTTAATTTCATGATCATTACTCAGAATTGGAATCAGGGCTATAGCAGTCCGTCTTCATTTGTGAGAGTAATTGATCATCACAGGCCTTAACAAGGAACAGCCCTTCGCTAAAACTAGAAACTTTCAGGGAGATATAATTCCGCCCTAATCTCACAATTTATTACTGTTTACTATATAACTTGATTCATGAAATTTCATCATCATTTCATAATGACACTCTAAGCTTATATCTAAGAGCCAGAATAGAAATTCTGTTCTTGTAATTGCTAACTTGCTCTAAAAGGATTAACCATGAATGTTTTCAGGTATATGATGATTGCTTTACTATCATTGGGTTTATTTCCTCAGCCTTCTTTTTCTAAGAATTTATTGCCGAATATTCAAGAGGCTTATGCCAATCCTAATAGTACAGGCACTGTCTTTTCTAATTATTATATTTTGATCAATATTGGTCACGGTAATATTGAAGCATTGTCAATGACAATTCCCAAAAAATTGGGTGTGATAAATGGCATTAGTGTTATTGATGAAGCTGGAAATAAGGTTGAGATGAGCTATACTATTGACAATTATCTAGTTCGACTAAGTTTTGATAAACCTGTTCATCAAGAAAACTTAAAAATTGTTTTAAAATCTGTAAAAGACTCAAATATCAATGCTCGTTCCTGGTTTTTTTATCTTTCCGCAAAGTTGCGCGGTGAGTCTGACTTTATTCCCTTTGGTACAGCTCGAATTAATACCTATGATTAGATGTCTTTGGTAAAATTTTCGAGAAATCTTCTGGTATTTTAACTGGAGGGTTTTTTAGCTTCCGTTTACTATATTGGTTATGCGAATACTTTTGGTCGAAGATGAATCAGATTTAGGGGCAGCAGTTCAAAAGGCTTTGACTCAAGCAAACTATATTGTGGATTGGGTTCAGGATGGCAACCAGGCCTGGGGCTTCTTAGGGAACCATTGGACTCATTACTCGCTTGGCATCTTTGATTGGTTATTACCAGGTCTAACAGGAATTGAACTCTGTCAACGGTTACGAGCTAACCAAAATCCTCTCCCCATCTTGATTCTGACTGCAAAGGATAAAATTAGTGACCGGGTAGCTGGCCTGGATGCAGGGGCGGATGATTATCTCGTTAAACCCTTTGGAATGGAGGAACTTTTAGCGCGTTTGCGGGCTTTACACCGTCGTTCTCCCCAGTTGCAAGCTAATACATTAACTGTTGGCAGCATTACCTTAGACTATGGCACAGCTAATTTAATCATTCAGAACACGGAAGCTGATTCGGTCAGGATTCCTCTGACGGCTAAAGAATTTCAACTGATCGAATATTTCATGAAACATCCCCAGCAAATTCTCAGCAGTGAAAAAATTAAAAATCAACTGTGGGCGATTGCTTCTGAGTCCACCAGTAATGTTGTTGCGGCCCAAGTTCGGATTCTGCGCCGTAAATTAGCAGACCATGGACTGACTAATCCGATTGAGACCGTCTATGGCCTGGGATATCGCTTTGATCCGGCATGAATCCAAAGGCTTATTACCCGTTCTTTGAATGCAAGATGACCCACTCTCAATTTCATCTTGATTTCATGATGTTTGGTCAGACTAGAAGTAGGAAAGTAAACAGGAGAGGACTTGTATGCGTCATCAACTATGGATTTATGGCTTGGCTGGGCTTATTCTTACGGGGTCTGCGGCGGCGGTAACAGTGGCGTATCAAAGTCAATCATCCAGTGTCGTCGCTCAACGTCCGATGCAAATGGGTTGGACTGATCAAGGATTTATCGAAATGATGATTCCGCATCACCAAGATGCCATTGATATGGCCGAGCTTGCCTTAAAAAAAGCTCAACACCCAGAACTCAAAACGCTGGCTCAGAGCATTATCCAGGATCAAGAGCGTGAAATTAACGAAATGAAGACCTGGTATCAACAGTGGTTTGGCCGGGCTGTTCCACCCCTATCCACTCAGGGCTTGATGGGAATGCACCAGGAACACGGGATGATGGCGATGGATTTGGCAGCCTTAGAAACTGCACAGAACTTTGATCGTGAATTTATTCGTCAGATGATTCCCCACCACCAAATGGCTGTGATGATGGCCAGCAACCTCAAAACCAACACTAATCGTCCGGAAATGGAAAAACTCGCTGACGATATTATTCGTTCTCAAAGCGCAGAGATTAAGCAAATGAAGCAATGGTATCAGGCCTGGTATAGCCATTAAAGATAATGGATTTCCCTCCCTCACTGGGGCTTAGGTAACCTGAAGAACTGTGTACACACCCGCCAAAATGCCCATTGATAGACGCAAATACCCAAAAAACTGGAAGTCCATTGCCCATACCATCAAGCACAATGCCAACTGGACGTGCCAAGATTGTGGGCGGCCATGCCGCCCACCAGGCGTTCCCTGGAAAGTCTTTATTCACTGGCTCTGTGACTATCCCGACAAACGCTGGATCAAAGATACACTCCAAAATGACCGGAAAATGGTACAACGCTTCACGTTAACGGTGGCCACCTCAACGCTAGCTCTTTCTTGACAGGCGTTTCAAGGACGTTTAATGACTGCCCTGTGTAAGGTTCTATATGCAGGGGCAACTTTCCATCTACTGATACTATCTCGTTTGGTTGGTATTGCTCAATGCCACAAGAGTTAAATTCATCCATAGCCGTCAAATAAATATTTGATTTACTATATCAGCTTTGATTTCAGATTCAGTGGATTTGCTTGCATAAATGGTTCTTTCCAGTTAGAGCCAATGATCTGGTTTCCACGCTTGAGGATGGTTAGGTATTTTCTGAGGTCGTATTTTCCTTTCTGGGTCATGGTTTGCATCCGGCCATCGTGGATGAAGTTATGGCAAGCGTGGCAGAGCGCAGCCATTTCAATGAGTTTTACTTCTCCGGTTTGGTAGTTAATGTCATAGATTTCGTGAGCTTCTAGCCATTGCCGATATCTGGCTCTGGATTGATGGATGCCGCAAGCATGGCAGTGGTAATCTTGTGCGGCATAGGCTTTTTTGCGGGTTTCGTCCCACCACTTTTGGCCTTTGATGGTGCGTGGGGCGAGGCTGTGCAGAGGTTTGGGAATATTGGGATGCAGTAGCAGTTCTTTACGGCCTTGCTCCAGGTTTTCATGCTCTAATTTTATTTCGATGCTCTCCATCAGTCGTTCTGCATTTTTCTTGAGTAGTTCTAGTCCGGTGGTTAATTTGGGTGTTCGGGGTTGGATTGGGGCGGCTGGCCCAAATGCACTGTAGTATTCTGAAACTTTGATCATGGCTTTTCTCTAAGGTTTGCCATTCCGTAGGTTTTCTGAAGTCTGCCATAAAAAAAGCCCCCCCTTCGGGAGGCTCTCTTTTTGCTAGTCGAGTTGCTCTAAGAACCAGTCGTATTCTTCTATGGTGATCAGATAGTTGGAGTACAGATACTCAACATCTTCAAGAATTGCACTGAGTTCTTCTTTCGATAAGTTTTGAGGCATAGGTTCTACCTATCAGGACGCAGAACCTGGACAGGACGGTTGTCGGCTTACGGATTCTTTGGGTTTGGGTATAAACCCTTAGAATCCGTTAGCGGCAAGCGAGGCTTCAGCCATGAGGATTAAATGGGGGGTAGCCCGTAGGGGGGAACCGTTTATGCCGCAATGCTGGAACGACACTTGCCGTTTTTAACTGACAGCCGCGCCTGTAAGATTGAGAACCCTGGTAGGACGATCCAATTCCTTCTCTTTCACTTTCACTTCTGAAACATTGGGAAATAGTTGCGTCACGATCCGAATCGCTTCTCCGGTGTTGACGGCACAGATTTCTGGCGTTTTAATCGTTTTCCTGTTTTCTTTTGCTTGGGCAGTAAATACTTTCATGCTTCCTCCTTTGTTCTAGGGGAACGTTAGTAATTATAGTCCAGACTTTAAGCTCTATGCAGCTTTAGCTCTTTTTTAGATTTTGGCTAAGTTGCTTAAACTTTTTTTGGATTTGTCGTTTACGGGCGACTCCGCCTCGACCTTTACTATTTCGGCGTGGCCCGCTACGGGGTGATTCGTGCTTTTTTAGTTTGGTGAAGTCTTCCATTTTTTTGCTCCAATTTGTAAAGGGAAAGGGAGCTTAATGCTCCCCCCCAGGTTGTTTGTTTAGCGGCGGGTCAACTGGATTGCCTCAGCGAGTAAGGTATTGGCGATGTTGATCGTGGCGATGTTGGTGGCTTTACCGCTGAGGTTGCTGGTCAGGGCGTTAGCGATGGTCAAGCAATGTTCGTAGATCGGAAACAGTTCATTGATTGCTTCGACAACAGCTTCTTTCTTTTGCAAGGAGGGCTTATTGCCTTCAGCGATCCGCCATTTGCCGTTGGACAGTTGCACTACATCAATGATGTCGTCCCGTTTGAGGTTGACGTAGGGTTCCTTCCCTTCTTCAAACCAGACGACATCTTCGATGCTTGGGTCTTCCAATGCCTGGAATTTGATGTTTTGGCTATTGCCGTATTCAGACGTGAATACTTTATTGGCGGGAAAGATGACCCGTGCTTGGATTACGCCTTTATGTCGCGGTTGAACAACATTGTAGGTGTTGGTTTGGGTTTCGGTTTCTGGACGTTCAGTAGTCATCACCATAAGTTAGATTTCCTCGTTTGAGAACACTTTAGCCGAAGGACAGAGTTAATATTCGCTTGGGAGTAAAATAACCCGTTGATTACCGTCTTTGCACACGAACAGTTTTAATTCGTCCAGTGGTGTATCAGTAAAAGGAATGGATTGTTTTACGAGGTTTGGCTTCCCTGTATCTTCTTGACAGGTTACAACCGCCTTCGTTCCATCCCGTTTTAATGTCCAAACTTGGAAGTCTAGCTTTTTCAACTTCGGGTATCCCTGGTAACTGGCGATTAGCGTTAGCAGCCAGTAGTGGCCAGGTTCGGCATCGCCCAATGCTTTTGTACCATCGGTGAGTAACATCCCTTTCCCGAAGCGATACCATTGAGTTGTTCCGTGAAATTGTCCGAGTTCTTTTTTCAGTTCCTCGCAAGCCTTTTGTTTTTCTTTTTCTATTGTTTCGACCATTTTTAATTCCTTTAACTTCGTTCTTCCGTAGGACGGTTGATTTTGTTGTTTGTTCTAGGGGCAATAAACTACCCCTAGAACAACTTTTATGAATGGCTATTGCGAGGCTGTGAAGCAGCCGAGTCTTTTATTTGGGTTTGGGGTGCCGGGGGTTGCGAGGGGAGTAAGGGAGCAAGGCGACTGCACGGACTGAAGCAAGGGCGGCATTTTATTGACCTGACCATTTTCCTGATCTTAAGAAAATGGTCAGAACTGGTTTTAACCGTTGCGAACAGAGTGAGCCGCGACCATCGGGAGCCGCTATATTAAGGCGGCATTAGCAGCCTGGGTGGGGTGCCGGGGCGTAAGTTCGCCAGAACTTGAAGGGGCGGCATGGGCCTGGGAAAGTGATTAGTCCGGTCGGACTTCCGGGCGGAAATGTTATTATTCGGCATAGTTTGTTAATGTTTCCGGTCGTAGAGGTGATGTATGGCGTTGGATCGGTTGCCTGTTGCTCAGGCACAGTCGGTTGTTGGTTTAAGTAAATCTCGGTTTTACGAAGCGATGAAGGAACTATCGATCCGGCCGATTCGGGTGGGTCGTGCTTCGTTTTTGACCATGGATGATATTGAGCGGTTGTCTAACTTTCGGCAATGGATACGACAGTATGGGTCGCCTAATGGCTTTCCTGGTCTTGTGGTTGAAGGGAGTCAGAGTAATGGGAATGGGTATGTGGAGAATGGCAATGGTAACGGCCATGGCCATGGTGAGTTAGTGAGTGAGAGTGGGCTAATAGATCAGCCTGATCTTTCGCTTTCCGGTTCGGAGCTTTTGTCTATTCCAGGCTTTAAGGCCCTGTTTGTTTTGGAGTATGCGTATCAGCGGCGGTGGTGGCTAACCACATCGCAGCTATCCGAGATATTGGGATTTGCCCGGACATGGTTTCGGTCTGAAACCTTTGTGATTCATGGGTTTGCGCTCACTCGCCGGATGAAGTTGGGAACTCAGTATCAGTGGCAGATTGGGAAGGTTTGCCCGGATTAACGCAGGTTGTATGTTCATCAATTGGAATTCTATTCCACAGCTTTTGAGCACTCGTTTCCCTCTGAGTTACGACTACAGCAGCAACTACTTTTCTGGTTGATTTCTCAAAAGCGATCCAAGGCCATTACTGATGATCTATACGACCCACAAACGACCATAGTTCATCACATTCCAGGATTAACTGAGACTTTTTGGCGCAGTAACATCTATGATTTGTACAGTGTAGATAGCCTGCCGATTAACATAGTTTTTGAGCCAGGCTTCAGACATGCCAGTAGCGCGATCTATATCGGCTAAAGGCTCTAGCTATAGCTTATCAATTCGCCCTTTGGTTTCATTGGAGATATATTTCTTAGTTGGTTTCAGAACAAACTGACAATGACATTGATGACAACAATATCTTTGCTTACCATCATTATAAGTTCCTTCATACTTAATCACTTTTGTTGATGAACAATCATGGCAGCTAATCATGAAAAGTTTCTTGGCAATCACAACTATTTCAGGTATAATTAAGCATCAATGAGATTGACACTACCCTAATGTTGAAGCAACTAAAAAACTCAACTATAGTAAAATAAATTACTTTGAACAGGGAGCCTCTTTTGGGAAAGCCTTACAGTACTGAACTGAAGCAATTAGAAGACACCTATGCAGCCGCCATATCTTTGAATATTGATCATTTGTGTACTGCTGTTGCAGCATCAGCTTCTCTACCTCTACTAGCTGTTGGTTCAGGAGGTTCGCTCACTGCAGCTCATTTCATGAGTACCCTTCATCAGCGTTTTGCTGGAAAAATCGCAAAAGTTGTAACACCACTCGAACTTATTGTGGCTGCTCCTGTAACTAGAGAGATTGCTGTTTGGTGTTTAAGTGCTGGGGGTAGCAACCCTGATATTAAAGCTGCTTTTCAGACAGCAGTTCTTCGTGAACCTAAACAGTTATTTGCAATATGTACAAAAACCGGAAGTCCACTTTCACATTTGGTTTCTAAACATCATTACACAGGTATATTCGAGTTTGATCTGCCATCTCAAAAAGATGGCTTCTTGGCTACGAATTCATTACTTGCCTTTTTTGTGCTTCTTGCCAGGGCGTATCACCGGGTTTTCACAGTTGATAATGAACTCCCAGAGAGTCTGTCCGGACTTATTTATCAAGGGTCTACAGCAGATGAGTTTAAAATGAGAATTGAACAGAAATGCTTTCCGTTATGGGAACGTAGATCACTAACTTTGCTCTATAGCATCCCAACTCAGTCAGCAGCAGTTGATATTGAGTCTAAATTTGTTGAAGCAGCACTTGGTGATGTTCAGCATTCAGATTATCGCAATTTTGCTCATGGTAGACATTACTGGCTTGCTAAACGTGGAAATGATACGGCTGTACTTTCACTAGGATCGGATAGTGAAAGGGAGCTTATACAAGCTACACTTCAGCTGCTTCCACCAGATATACCTGTAGTAAAGCTACATTTCACTGGTGGGGATACAGCTGTAGCTATTAAGTCTCTAGTGGCGTGTCTTTATGTAGTTGGTTCTGCTGGAAAGCAGAGAGGAATTGATCCAGGTCGTCCAGGAGTTCCTTTATTTGGACAGCGTCTCTATCATCTTCGGGCGCTAGGAACACCTTCGATAATATTTGGTGGAACAGTTGATGCATGTGAAACTGCAATAATACGAAAAACTGGCACACTCCCTAATGTTCTTGCGGCACAAGGGCAATTAGAGTTTTGGTATAATGCCTATCAAGATTTTATTCAAAAACTACAGTCCGTCTCATTTTCTACAGTAGTCTTTGATTATGATGGAACCTTATGTGATGAACGTGACCGATTTGGAAGTCCAGAAAAAAATATAGCTAAAGAAATTTCACGTTTACTCAGGGCAGGAATTATTATTGGAATTGCAACAGGTCGAGGTAAGTCCGTCAAAAAGGCACTCCGTGAAATAATTCCGAACCGATACTGGAAACATGTAATTGTAGGCTGCTATAACGGAGCAGACTGTGGGCTTTTGAGCGATGACAACCATCCTAATACGATGGAAAAACCTTGTCATGAGCTAGGAGTCCTAGCAAAAGTATTTCAATCTAACTTGAAACTTGTTCAATTAGCAGATCTTACAGTTAGAAGTAAACAGATCACAGTCGAGCCTAAACAAGTCTTATGGTCGGAAACAGTTATATCCCTTATTAATCAGATAGTTTATGAGACTAATTCTTCTGGGGCAAGGCTAGTGACTTCTAGCCGCTCAATCGATGTATTAGGACCAGGAGTCTCTAAACGTACAGTTGTCGAGAAAGCTCGTGAGCTTTCTGGTGAAATACTAAATCCTCAAGCATTATGTATTGGAGATCGTGGAAAATGGCCTGGAAATGACTTTGATTTGCTTAGCGAACTATTTTCACTGAGTGTAGATGAGACTTCGTCTGACTCAGAGACCTGCTGGAACCTAGCACCAGCAGGATATCGAGGTGCGCAAGCAACGTTGGGCTATCTGAGGAGCCTGCAGGTTAAAGACGATGGTTTACATTTTGATCTAACTCAAATTAGGTAAAGAAGCTATGAAAGATGAGCTAGCTGAACGTCTTTTAGCATCAGTCATGGGATGGGCAGCGGAAGATGTGGCACAAGAACGTCCTTTACTACAAGCAATGGCAGCCTATAAATATGACGAGTATGGACAGTTTTCACCTGGGATGCGGTTTGTTGAAAGTTTGGCTCTCTGGCTTCAACAGTTTTCTGACGACGACAGAAAACTGGCTTACGGTTTTGTAAAGCAGAAATTAATATTTTGCTCTAGAAAGGAGATGGAGCATTTAGTATCAATGGCATATCCAGATATCATTCGACCAATCTTACTGGATTACACAGCAAAGAAACTTGGCATTCCCAATAGATATATCTCTAAAATTGCAGCCAGTAAAGAGTTTAAAATTCTTCAGAGACGATGTTTATTTCTTGGGTTAAGTGATGGTGCACATACAGATCTATTTCGTCGAAGCAATCCAGAGCTGAGTCATGAACAAATATGGCAAGCATATGAAATATCTCCTGACAAGGCAGAAGATATGCTTAAGGACCTATCGAAAGATTTAGAAGAGAAGCTCAAGCGCAAACCGACACGAGATGAATCCTGTTTTCAAATGGTTTTTCTTCTGGATGACTTTTCAGCTAGTGGACTAAGCTACCTGAGGAAAGAAGATAAAAGTGAGAAATTCAAAGGTAAAATTGCTAAGTTTTATGGGCAACTTAATATGCGGGAATCAGATGAGTCTGACCATACAAAATATTTTCTATATAGAAATAATTTATATATTTATCTTGTTCTTTATATGGCAACGCAGCAAGCTTATTCACATTTAAATGAAATCTCAAATGCCTTCTTTGTAGATAAGCCGATTCAATGGGGGCTTAAAGTCGTTCAACAGCTTTCAGATCAAGTACCGTTAAATGACATAAAAGACTCATCATTCTTAGCACTAATAGATAAAGATTCCTACTATGACTCTAATGTTGAAAATAAGCATACACAAGTAGGTGGTAATACTGTTAAACGCGGTTTTGCTGACTGTAGTCTTCCCTTAGTCCTTAGCCACAACACCCCAAATAATTCTATATTCTTACTCTGGTCTGATCCTGAGATGTATAAAGTTAGAGGGCTATTTCCCAGAGTTAGTAGGCATCGGAGTTAGTCATGAATAGGCCACGTAATCCATTTAGGATGCGAGTCTCAGAACCGAGTGAATCGGACGAAACTTTTGTCCGTTTATTCAGCTCAGATGTACTTGATATGCTAGAGGGTCAAACAGATAGTTTCTGGGACAGGCCAAGAATTTTTAGAAGTGCACCTGGTGGTGGTAAAACTTCTTTGTTGCGTCTCTTTACACCCAATTCACTTTTAACTGTTCGTGCTTTAAGAGACAGATCTGAAGAGTCTAAAAAGCTATTCCGAAAGCTAAAAGAACTTGGAGTTTTGACTGAAAGTGGTCCAAAAGTTTTAGGTATTTACTTATCCTGCGCCCGCAGCTTAGCAACTCTTGATGACCTGAATATAGATGAAGCCAAAAGAAAACGCCTACTTCTAGCATTACTGAATGCTAGGATCGCTATAGCCGCCCTGCAAGGTGCTATGCGCCTTCGGGGACTAAGACATCCACCAATATCCAATCTTAATGCAATTGAAATTAGAGCATCCATAGATGCCACACATCTTGGTCTCATTCTTCCTTGCTCTGGCAGTGATTTATATAACTGGGCCTGTGATGTAGAAAAACGAGTCCGTGATGCTCTCGATAGTTTTGTCACTCCTACAGAAAGACTTCCTGGTCATGATTCTTTAGTCATGCTTGATATAATCCGCCCAGATTTCCTTTGGCATCATGGTGAGCAAGTAGCTGAGCGAGTATTACTCATGTTCGATGACGTACACAATTTAACAGAAAAACAGCGTTATCTTTTTTTGAAGGAGTTGATTGAACTCCGTGCTCCTATTGGAATTTGGGTAGCTGAAAGATTAATTGCTCTGAGTGTGAAGGATCTCCTAGCTGACGGTGCAATTGTAGGGCGCGATCATGAAGGTGTTTTAAGTTTAGAAGCTTTCTGGCGAGGTAAAGACAAGCGCTTTGAAAGCGTTGTTAAAAGCATAGCAGATTCAAGGATTAGAGAAGGCAAAGATATAAAAATTGGTTCCTTTGAAATGTGTCTTCAGAATTCCTTAGAGTCTAAAGAAGTACAAGATCGTTTTTTTGATATCTCTCAGACTATAGCTAAACGTATAACTGAAAGATATTATCACCAGGAACGCTATACCAAATGGATTGATAAGGCAAGAGAAAATCTAAGAACACCTCAAGAAGATGCTGTTCACTGGAAATCGATAGAAATAATTATAAATCGGGAACAAAATAGACCTACACAATTAAATTTATTTAGTTCATCTCTAGAAGTAGATGAACTAAACAAACGTAATGATTCTTCAGTCCGCTCAGCAGCCGAAATATTTATATGCAAAGACTTTAATATTCCTTATTATTATGGGATTTCAAGGTTGGCAACTATAGCCTCATCAAATATTGAACAATTTTTGTGGCTTACATGTGGACTTTTTGAGGAAGCAGCATCTGCATCTCTCTTAAAAGAGCCTATATCTCTTTCTCCTAAGCGGCAGCAAGAAATTCTTAAGAAAGCAGTTGAGCAGAGGTGGAATTCTCTGCCTCAAGACTTACAACATGGGCATGACACTCGAAACTTTTTAGAAGCACTTGGTCTCTTTGCTCAGTCAGAGACTTATAAGCCTAATGCCCCTTATTCTCCTGGAGTAACTGGAATTGCCATTTCAATGTCTGATAGAGATAAGCTCCAAGAGCCTAAAAATTTAGATAATGATCCTGGATTAGCACAGCTCTCTCGTGTACTAAAGACTTGTGTAGCTTATAACCTTCTTGAGGTAATACTTGATGCGAAGCAAGGTCAGAAAGGAGGACAGCGATGGATGCTTTTATATTTTAATCGAATGCTTTGTGTCCACTTTAATCTCCCACTGCAGTATGGTGGATGGCGTTCAAAATCTCTAAAAGAGCTAGTTACATGGATACAAGGTGGCTTTAAGCCATCTCAAAAGGAGATAAATTTTTGATCATGAGGCGATGGGAAAATTATTTAATTAAACAAGGACAAGACTTTAATTCTTTTTGGAAAGAACTTTTTTCAGAAAGAGCGCGTAATGCTCTCATTGTGTTGGGATTAGGTTTTGACCCTCGAACATGTACAGGACTAGAAGCTATTTTAAAAGCTGGTGGTAATGGGAAGAGAGATTGTTTGATAATTAAATGTGATGAGGGTAGTAACTCTCTTACCAATACCCATACTAATTTGGTTGAAAGTAACCGCCGTACTCTTCATGAATTACTACATAATAGAGGAAATATCAAATTTCTCAATCTGCAAATGTGGGCAGCACAAGGACAACGACGGATAAGTTCACGCAGAGCTAATGACATCTTTGACAATTTAGAAAACCTTGCAGGGTTTACAGAAGTTACTGATGTGATAGTTGATATTAGTGCCTTACCTATAAGCGTATATTTCTCGTTGATTGCAAAGTTACTCTACTTGATTGATGCTGACGATCGAGAGAACAAGGGTAAATCTATCCCTAATTTACACGTTATAGTAGCTGAGAATGTCAGCTTGGATAAACGAATTGAACAGCAAGGGATTGATGCAGACCCTATCTGCCTGCATGGTTTTTCGGGTGACCTTGAGTTGGAGGCGACAGCAAATCTTCCTAAAGTTTGGTTCCCTATTCTTGGTGAAGGGAAGCAAACTAACTTGAGGCGGGTTTATGATTTTCTTCGTCGCCCTACAGAAATCTGTCCAGTACTTCCTTCTCCATCCTTGGATCCTAGACGTGGTGATACATTAATGCTCTTAGAGTACCGCGAGCTATTTTTTGATGAGTTTCGAGTAGATCCTAGAGATATCATTTACGCATCTGAACAAAATCCTTTTGAGGCTTATAGACAAATTCATCAGGCAGTAGTTCAATACAACAAGGCTTTAGAAGTGCTTGGTGGCTGCAAGGTATTCATATCGCCAATGTCTAGTAAACTATTGTGTCTTGGCTCCCTTTTGGCTGCTTATGAAATAAAGCATTCAGATGAATTAGATAAGGCAGGTTGTCGAGTAGGAATTGCTCATTTAGAGTCACAGGGCTATCAAGTTATAGAGATAGAGAAAAACACTAGCCAACCAGAATTGTTCACATTATGGCTGGCAGGAGAATGCTATGAGCAATAACAAGCATTTCAGAATACTGCAACCGCAACCAATATGTATAGGGGCAGGACTCATTGCTTTAGATGTCGTTATTAATCAGGATAAACCTACAGATGCTAAATTCTGGGCTGGTGGATCTTGTGGCAATGTCCTTACAATACTATCTTACCTTGGCTGGCAAGTAAATCCAATTTCACGCCTTGGCAGAGATGCTGCCGCTGAGATAATTAAGGCAGATATGAGGCAGTTCAAAGTCGATCTTTCTTTTATAGAAAATGAAGAAAATATCGCTACACCTATTATTATTGAAAAAATTGGCGTAGGAAGACATGGAATTCCTACCCATAGTTTTCACTTAGTGTGTTCTGAGTGCAAATCACGGCTACCACGATACAAGCCATTTCTTTTTAAGAACGCATATAATCTTTCACATAGGCTAGCTAGAGCTACGACCTTTTATTTTGATAAGCTATCTCCAGGCACACTTGAGCTAGCTCGTTTAGCTGCGTCAAGTGGAAAACTTGTAGTTTTTGAGCCTTCTAGTATTGGAAATAAGTCCCTATTTAATAGGGCACTAAAGAGTTGTCATATTCTCAAATATGCTCATGATCGCTTAGGACATATTAAGGATTTTACTCAAGAAGCAACGGTACTTCTTCAGGTAGAAACGCTAGGGGCAAAGGGCATTCGATATCGAAGACGAGGTGAAAATGGAGTTTTAGCAGAATGGCAGCTAGTTCCAGGATTTACTGCTGAGAGCTTTAAAGATGCAGCTGGTTCTGGAGATTGGTGTACAGCGGGAATGATCCATTTGCTTGGACAAAGCGGCACTAGTAAGCTTGAGAATTGTTCAAATGATGAGCTTGTTGAAGCATTGAAATTTGGGCAGGCCCTAGCTGCTCTGAACTGTCTTTTTGACGGGGCAAGGGGTGCCATGTATGCACTTAGCGCGCAATCTTTGAAGATGGCTGTGGAGCAAATAATGATGGGTAATCAGCCAAAACTAATTTATCAAGATATGGCTCCTAATTCAATTAAAAAAACACTCCAGGACGTATGTCCAAGTTGTATTCATAAGAAACATACATCAGTAGGTAATACGCCACTATAAATAAAGCCAACAATCAAAATGGAAAGCTAGTGCTCATTATAGTTATTCTAGTTAACGGTGAGACGGTGTGAATCCAAAAACAATAACAAATTAGGAATAGTGATGTTATTGCAGAAGTTTTCAATAGGGCTTGATTTCATTGCCATCGTCTGTGAGTAGCTTTACAAATCTAGGGTGAATAAATAACTTTTCCCGTCCTGACTTAAACTCCTCTAATACACCAATATTGACCAATCGTTTTAAATAGTCTGAAGCGGTCTGTCGTTGAGCTAAATTTACCTCAACAAGATTGATAATCCGACAATAGGGTTGAGTAAAGATTATCTCAATCAGTTCCCGACTATAAATTCTCGACTCCTGTTTCTGAACATAGTTGGCTGTTAGTTGCATTAAGTCACGAATGGCTTGGATTTTTGCCGTTGTCCAAGTTGCTGTTTCTTGTATCGCTGTCAGCATAAATATAATCCAAGCCTGCCAATCTTGATTGGTTGTGACTCGCAGGAGTAATGTATAGTATTCAGTTTTGTGGTGAATAATATAACGACTGAGATAGAGGATGGGAAGATTGAGCAACCCTTGTTCTACCAAGTATAAAAGATTAAGAATTCGTCCAGTACGACCGTTGCCATCAGTAAAGGGGTGAATCGCTTCAAACTGATAATGCATGATCGCCATTCGAATCAGTGGATCAATCTCTGTTGAGTTATGGATAAATTGCTGCCAGTTATATAGTTTTTCATGAAGAATACTCCCCCCTACTGGAGGAGTATAAATAATCTCTTGAGTGCGGTCATTGATCAGGGCAACACCAGGCGTAGCTCGGATCTCCATCTCTACCCCTTTAATTGCTGAACACACTTCGATGGCGGTTTGGGTGGTGAGAGGCCGTTTTTGAACAGCTAAGTAACCTGACCTCAATGCTTTGCCATACCGTAAAGCTTCTTTAGTAGCAGAATCGGCTCTCTCAGGGGAAACTTGGGCAAATTGAAACAGACGATCCGCTGTGGTGACGATATTTTCAATGGCAGAGCTGGCCTGGGCCTCTAAGACTGGCAGAGTGTTAATCAGCATGGCCTGGTTAGGAATGAGTTCGCCAGATTGTTTTAATTCGGCTAAGGCAGCACGGGCTTCGATACATCGTTTCAAAATATCATGGGTCTCAACTGGGCTTGGAGGAGGCAGTAAGGGCAAACCGTTGTAGGGAGTGTCAGGAGAAAAGTTACCCATAGGATATGTTGATGACTTCGACACATGGTTAGAATATGTCGATATTTTAGGTTTTTTTCGACATATTGGGCCGGGTTAGCATCATTTCTGTGGAGAACGCCAATGGCAAAGGATTATCCCAGGACTGGAGTCTGTCAACGCTTTACCAGTACCCGACATTGGTATTGCCAAATCACTCGCTGATTCTGGTCATCCAGGTGATATAGTCATTTCTGCCAAAACTGGGACACCCCAAAAGACTGCTCGCCAGGGTTTCAAGCTTTTTTGTGTTTCATTCTTAAGTGAAATGACTATACATAGGCTCACCGTAAGTGCCTCCTGTCAATCTCCCCATCCCTGAATCTGTTGCGTTAGGGCTAACCTGGCATCCAGTTCAGTGGCTTCATAGGCGGTGACGGTTTGCGATTGGGCAGGCTGCTACCGGACTGGAAGAGCAAATAAAATCGCTACCAATCCTGGGATGGTTAATGACACTTACTCTGAAAGTTAGAATAGACAGCCTTGTAATATAGATTCATCACGGCTAACGGCTTCAAACCGAGTGGGTGTAATGATTTCGAGTGGTGTGATTTCCTTGTGAATGGGAAAGGGAATGATATTGTTGCTTTTCGGTTGAGGGATGATTGCTATCATCTCGGTGGCCCATTCCGGTAGTTCACGGTCTTTCAGGTAATCGAAAGAGTGGTATGTGGGCGTGGTGATTACGTCATGTTCAGGTTGTTCCAATTCCTCAGTTTCGCTGGTATCGTCTTCACCAGGGGCGGCTTCCTCCGGTTTGAAGATAATGTCATGGATTTCTTTGAGCCGTTGGTTGATCGCTTTTAGTTGTTCGGCATAGGCGAAGGGAGCGGCGTTCTGCTTCAGCGTTTTGTTGGCTCCATCTAAACTCTGCTTGAGCCGCTCTAAGGTGTCTGGTAACCGATTAGTAATTCTTTCAAGGCTTTCAAGGATTGTCTCGGTATAACCTAACTTGATGAATGTGTTGTCCAAGAAAAAGACATTTTTCTCTTGCCATTCACATTTTAGGGGTAGGCCATAGACGGAGCCTAACTCATTACCCCATCCCAGGTTAGTTTTACGCAAGTCTTGGATGACATTGGCTGCATCGTTTAAGGAGTTGTATTGTTGACCGAGGATGATAATTTCTCGGTTATTGAGGATGGATTCGAGGTGTTTGATCTTGGCGGGTAACTCTTTGATGAGTTTTGGAGCTTGCTGTTTGTCGTAGTGGAACCGAGTTTGTTCATTACTCCAGGCTTTGTAGAGGAGGTTAAGTCGGCTTTGCTCCTGTTGCAGTTCGGCTTGCTCCAGCATGATCGGGTCGCCTGTGGCGAGTGCTTTGACCTGGGCATAGGTTAGAGCCTGTCCGGTAATGTCTTCGGCTGTCCGGGGTAGGTCATTACTTTGCCAGACCTGGGCAATAAATTTGGCTTTGGTTTCGAGGACTTGCCAAGCGAAGGAATCAAAGCTGGCGAGCGACTTTGCGCCCGTTGTCACATAGCGAAACACCCAGACCTGTTTGCAGATATTGCCTTGCCGTGCTGTCCGGCCCAGTCGTTGCACTACGTCACTGGGCCGCCAGGGCGCATCGTAGTCATGTTGGGCAATCATGCGCTGCTGCACATTAACGCCAGTCCCGAGTGTTTGGGTAGAGCCGATGATGACTCGCACCTCGCCTCGGTTTACTTTGGCGTAGAGGGTCTTTTTATCTTTAACTTCCTGGGCGATTTGGATTTGATGGTTAGGGATACCCATCTGGATGAGGCCGTCCTTAATCCAGCCGTAAATCGACTCCCGTAAGTCGCAGAAGATGATTTGTGTTCCCTGGATTGGGGTTGAGAGTTTCCAGATTGTCCAAACATTGAAGATGAGTTCATCCAGCTTGGAGCCTTGGAAGTTTGGGCCCGCTCCGACTAAGCGGGGGTCAAGGGAGCATTTACGGCCATCACTGGTGACTTTGAGCATATTGTCGATTTCAGGTTCGACCATCCGGTTATAGATCCGGTCGGCTCGTTTGGCCAGGCTGGTCATGTAACTGGCTTGCTCCGAGCTTTGTGGGCTGACGGGGTTAATGAGATTGACCTTGGGTTTAGGTAAATCAATCATGTCCTCGGTGGTTATGTCAGCTACTTTCCGAAACAGGTTCATCAGTTCGGGTAGGTTAACGAATTTGGCAAACCGATTTTTGACTTTGTATTTTCCTGCTGGCGTAATTTCGGGAGCGGTGACGGTTTCACCGAACAAGCTACACCAGGCATCAAAGTGGTTAATACCCATACGTTCCATTTCATCGGGCATGAGGTAGCGCATTTGGGTATAAAGCTCGGCCATGGAGTTACTGATGGGTGTCCCGGTCGAGAATACGACCCGCCCGTTGTTGTTCAGGAGGTAATGGATTTTCATACAGGTATCTTGGGCCCGTTGGCTGTGGCTGTTGGGCAACCCTGCAATATTGCGTTGTTTGGTAATGAAGCTTAGGTTTTTGAACTGCTGCGATTCATCCAGCATCAGGCAGTCAACACCGAGTTGTTCAAAGGTAAAGCCATCGTCTTTTCGTTCTGATTCTGTGACCTTTTTGATGCGGGCCTCCAGATTGTTCTTTTGTCGCTCCAAGGTTTTTGTCGCATCTCGGCAATCCGATAAGCGAATCTCTGTCCGAATTTTATTGAGTTCTTCGTAAAGGAAGCTCAACTCAGCATCTTTGTCGATGCGGACTGAGAAGAAATGGGTATGGGAAATGATGATGATGTCCCAATCGCCGGTGGCAATTCGGGATAGGAAACGTCTGCGCTTTTCTTTACTGAGTGATTCCGGTTCAGAGAGAATTTTGGCATTGGGGTAGAGGAGTTTGGCTTCTGTCGTGATCTGCTTGACGGTGCTATTGAGGCAAGCGATGACGGGTTTGAAGCACAGTTTTAGCCGCCGTAGTTCCATGCAGGCGGTGATCATGGTGTAGGTTTTACCGGAGCCAACCGCTGCGAATATTCCGGTGGATTGTTCTTGGATAATCCGCCAGACTTGGTTTTTCTGATGCTCTCGTAAACTAATGTCTGGGTTCATACCGGGGAAGGTGAGATGTGAACCGTTGTACCGCCGTGGTTTTTGGGTATTGAATGTGTTGTTGTAGAGCGTGGTCAGCTCAACGGCTCGTCCGGTGTCTGTCCAGACCCAATTCATAAATGCGTCTTTGATCAGTCCGGTCTTATTCCGGCATTGCTCAGTTTCAGTAGGGTTTAGAACGGTTTTATCATCGACGACATCGTACACCACAGGGTCTTTGAGGTTGAGGGCAATTTCGGCCAGTTTGATACCGTCATACCGTGCGCCATAGGTACGGTTATTTTCAACTGAGCTACTCGCTCCGTTATTTACGACTGTCCAGGTGCTAGAGGCGTGACTGTAGTGGACGTTGATATTGTTCAGATTGAGTAATTGACGCAGGAAGGTTTGATAGATTTCGGCTGGTACCCAACTACTGCCGAAGCGAATGCTGAGGGTATTGGCCATGAGCTTGTCAAATTCAGGCTCTGAGAGTTCGCTGAGTTCAATTCCTAATGCTTTGGCACACTCGGCTTTAACGTCGGGTGGGGCATCGGGCATTACGGCCAAAGGTAAGTTTTTCTTTAGGTCTGCGACATTTTTGGTTAATCCAGCATCCTCAGCGGCCTTAATCTTTGCCTTGATATTGCCGGATAGGTATTCTTCTGCTGTTACCCATTCGTTTTCTTTTGGGTCGAAGTAGATGAGTCCTTTGTCGTGGAGTTCTTGGGTAACGGCATCCATAGGCTTTTCCTATTAACGTTATTGATGCCGTAGGACTTATTCGCTATCGTGGCTTTTTACATACTCTATGGCCCGCTCCCGATCTTCCTCGCAATATTTTCCGCTTCCGATCATATTTCGTAGTTTCCTGGCTTCGGACTCGATTCCGCCTTCTGCTTTGGCTAGTTGGGATAGCCGTTGCCATAGCCATAGATCGTATTGTTTTACCATCTTGTCTTCCTATTTTTTCTATTTAATGAAAGGGTTTGGAAAGGGTACCCACACTTCGTATAGGTCACACCAATCCCAAAGGTTTTTTAATTCTTCGTTGAACTGGTCAAGGTTTTGAATATAGGTTTCAAAGGATTCGATGATTTCTTCAAAATCCTCCTTTCCGTAGGGGTTTTTGAGGAACAGGTAGGTTTGTTTTTTCTGGAACTGCTTTAATCGCTTTGCGAGTTCCTGGCTGCGATGCTTGAGGGCATCTCCTTCCAGGTTCTCGCCTGTGATCAAGTCTCTAATGTTCAGTTCAGCTTTCCACATATTTTTTACTCCGTAGGAAAACAATGTTCTTTAATCCAGTCCAGGTCAACTCTGCCTTTGACGTTAAGGCAATGAATGAGGGCTTCTTCTGGCGACTGAAAGGAGTCGGGGACTTGGTATATTTTGCTGGTGCGTTTAGTGAAGATGTCCGCTTTCTTCAGGCTGGTGGTTTCCAGGGCTTGTAGGCCAGGGTAGCGAGGGTCATCACCAAAGACGGTTTCATTGTTTTTGCTATTGATGTAGCCATATTTGCGAATAAGGCTGTCATATTTTTTGCTGAGGGTTTGTTGCTCTATAGTGAGTTTTTCATCGCTTGCTGTGCCTTGGATGGCGATCAGGTACTCAAGGATTTCTGATAGTTCCATTAGGTCAATGATTTGGTCTTTGTGATTGTCAATTTGTTCTAGGGTTGAGCCGACCCGTTGGTAAATTCGTCCGTTATGTTGCACAAACTGGTAGGGCTTGAGGTATTGCAGTTCGGGCGGGATTGCTTTTAGGGTGTTGTGTGGCCCGCTCTTGTAGCAGGGTGGTACCCATGCGGCTGATTTAATGATGCTTTCTGGAATGTTGAGGCCGGTACTTTCAAGACCGAGTGTTTCCCCGCCGTATAGGGTGGCCAAGCATAGTTTTCCAAGGAGCCGTTGCCGATTTTGGATGTAATAGGCATTCAGTTTTAGGTTTTTACCAAGCTGCTCAGTTTCTTTAGTGACCTTGCTATTGACCCAGACTGGCAATTCAGTTTCTCGTACCTTTTGGAAAAACATGAGGTCGGTGGTGACTTCGGTGTGGGCCATGGCTTTGAAGGTGTTGTTGGGTAGTCGCACGGCATGAACCAGGCTTGCTTTTCTGGATAGCCATTCTCGGAATTGTTCGTTCTGGTCAGTATCGAGAGTTCCGGTGCTACTTATGACGACAATGAGGCCACCGGGGCGAACCAAGTCGGTCATCTTGGCAATGAAATGGGAGTGGATATAGACACCGAGCTTGTTGTAGCGCGGTTCGTGGACTTTATAACTACCAAACGGCACATTGCTGATGGCCAGGTCAAAGAGGTCGTCTGGCATGACGACGGTTTCAAAGCCCTGGTTGTAGATGGTGGCTGTTGGGTTCAGGTATTGGGCAATTTTGGCGGGAATGGGGTCAAGTTCTACGCCTGTCCATTGGATTGGGAGTTGGGTTGGAGCATGGCGAATAAAGAGGCCAGCACCACAGGCGGGTTCTAATGCACTTCCGCCTGTAAAGCCGAGTCCTTGGACGACTCGCCAAGTTGCTTTGATAATCTCTGGGTCAGTGTAGTGAGCATTGAGAATAGAGGCTCGCGCTGCGCTCAGTTCTTCTGAACTGAGCAAGATTTTGAGTTGTTTCTGACAGTCCTTGGCCCATCCGTTGGCATCTTCACGAAAGACTTGCCAAATACTGCCCCATCCATTGAACTGCTTGAGGGCCTCGAATAGGCTTGGGTCTTTCTCTCCGCAGTCGAGCCGCTGTAGGGCTTCAATAGCGGCGAGGTTGGCGAGTCCTTGTTCCTTTGGCTTCAGCATGGTGTTTCTGCATTAACTTCTTCCAGGCTGAAAGACTGCCATCGTTCTTTCATGGCTTGCATTATGTCGGGTGGCACATTGTGGATGCTGCCATGATCGCCTTCGACTGTCACTACGCAGAAGTCGTGGCCATGCTTTTGGGCCATTTCAATGTAGGGTTTGATTTCCCAATTTTGGCAAAAGGTATTGTGGACTGCGACAATCTCATTGTTGTCGTAGACTTCCAAGTATTCCTTGATGTTTTCTTGGCACCAGTCATGAGCCGCAGAGACTAATATTTTTTCAAGTTGTCCGTTGTTGTAAAGGTTGGGAAAATCGTCTGCACTACATTCATACTTGGTGAGTCGCTTGGCCAGGTCTGTTTTTCCGGCCCCTGGTAAGCCACGAATGATTACGAGCATTAGAATGCGAGTCCTGTAAAGTCGTTTTCTTGAATACAGCCAACGATCTGATCATGGATGCTTGACTTGCCCGACCATTCCTGAATGAGTTCCTTTTCCATTTCGAGTATTTTTTCTCGATATTCATTTCGGATTGACCTAACAAGTTCGAGGTCTTTCTTCTCCTCGTCTGTGGCGAAGTCTGGGAAGGTTTTAATCTCAAAACTGAGGGCTGATTCGTAGAGGTTTAATGCCTCAAGGGTTGATTGAAATTCACCGTTAAAGAGCTTATCGTTTGCTACATTTAACATTTTTATTTCCTATTACATCTGCCTTTCCGAAGGACATTTTTGTTGTTTTGATTTGAACTTTACTGTGTCTGTTCTAGGGGAAGGCAATGGAGCGAACAAAGTGAGCGTGACCTGGGGGGGGCGGTTTTAGCATCCCCCCCACGGCCGGTGACGGTGCGACAACTCTGACTCCCACCTTTCCGGCTGCTGTCCGTCACCGGCCGAGCGAGAGTTGAGGCGTAGTCAGGGAGCTTGAGGGCGGGTAAGAGTTTGGGATTGATGCGAGATGGTGGTTTCGCCCTCAAGCGTGGGGTGCCGGGGCTGTGGCGATAGAGCTTGGGATAGGGAGTGATAGTTTATATCCACAGGGGCGGCATTCGGATATTTAAGTTGATTTTTTAGCAGGACTCGCGAAGAAAGGAGAGGCTTTCGCCCCTCCCTGTCTGTTACTCGATTCCGAGTTTCCGTTTCCAGCCGATGTACTCCTCTCGGATTGGTGTTGGCATCTCGTCGAGTGTGCCATCCAAGACTTGTTGGTGGATTTGTTGGTGGGGTGCCGGGGCGTTGGGGGCGGCAACCTGGCCTGGGGGCATCAATGCTGTTGTTGGGCCATCTCCCAGGCTTTTTGAATTTTGTCCCAATCTTTTCGATTACCCCCCACATCGGGATGGTTGGTTTTTGCCAGCTTCCGATAGGCTTCCTTTGCCTCATCCAGTGTGGCATTTGGACTGACTTTGAGAATTTGCCACCATTCCTCATCCGGTGAAATTGCTATGGGTGGCAGTGCGGCATAGCCTTGGAAGGATTGCTTTGTAGTACCGACTCCCCATCGTTCCTGGTCGCGCATTGCGCCCAGATGTGCTGCGATAGCAGCAAGGTTATCAGCGGCTCGGTTCCACTGGTCGCAGGGTAAACAGTAACTTTCGCCATCCAGTTCAAAATAGACTGCCACGCCGGAATCGTCCGGTTCTTTTTCGCTTCGCACAGTTCCTTTTTCGGTAACTGACCAGTTTGCCGTAACGATTACAGAGTCATGTGGGATGCGCCACTTTTGTCCGCTTTTTGTCCATAATTCGATTTCTCGAATGAGCCGCCGTTTTGCCTCAGCAATCGTAATTGATTTGCCATCTTTGTTGAATCTAGCTTGTTTTTGGCTGAATTTAGGAGTTCGTGGTTGACCGATAGGCCAATTTAGCTTTTCAAATTTCATTATCTTTATAAAGTAGATTTGACTATCCCGTAGGACTATATATATTTTGGTTTGAAAAGTCAAAAAAGGGGGCCGAAGCCCCCATGTGTATCACCAGAAGCATGAGTAGTTTCGAGCAGCGATCAAAAACTTAGCCCAGGCGATTAACTCGAACTGGCTTTTAACGGTCGTGACGTACTTCAAGTTTGGCGTGAAGATCTCGAAGCTATAGAACGGAATGAGTTTAAACATTTTGGTATTGACCAAAGACAACGGAGTGGGAGAGAGCGATCATAGGTTGCATGAGTTGTCAGGAGACTGTGGAATAGATTGACGTACTAAGACTTACCGCTCCCCGACCTTGGGAGGGGCTGAAGGTGCTTGCACCGGAAGGAAAGCGGATAGTCGCAGTTGGTTCAATCCTATGCCGCAAAAGCTCTTGACGACAGCAACCGGATCGCTAGAATACGAAACCTGGCTTGTCACTTATCAGTCCGACTTTCGCACCATTCGAGTAGTTCTTGGTATGAAATTAGGCATTTTCCGCTATTTTTATGATGTCGAACCGACACGCCATTATCAAGGATCAGTATTCATACTTTGCATCTGTCAAGATATTTCCATCTTTCAAACCCTTGACTTTTTCCATGAATAGTTTTCCATTTGGCCCATATTCTTTTAAGAATTTTGCAAGTTGAATCCCGCCTTTTTCGGGTTCACCGTCTGATCTTTGGTAGTAAACCTCACGACTATTAAGTTTTTCACTGTTGAAAATGTATAGGCAACTGTTCATTTTTTTCCAATTAACTCTAATTATCCGTAGGTTGTTTTTATTATTGGGAGCTTACAGGCGGTGTGAGAAATGGAGCGAATAAAACCGCCCCCCACGGCCGGTGACGGACAATACCGGAAACGTGGAAATCAAAGTTATCTAGCCGTCACCGGCCGAGCGAGAGTTGAGGCGTAGTTGTGTTCCCTTGTTTTTGGGTACGAGCATAAAAAAAGCCCAACCCTTTCGGGCCGGGCTAGAAATTTTTAGTAGTGTCCTGGGCAGTCGTGGTAGTAATCCCGTTGCTCTAAGTAGTTTTTATACTCCTTATCGCCTTGCAGGTCTTCTTCCCACTGTTGCTGATCGATTGCATCCCAGTATGCTTCTGCGGCATCCCATGCGGCATCAATATCTAGGATTTCTTGCAGGACTGAATTTTGTTCTGGCATAGCTAACAACCAACTCAACGAAGGGGTCGTACAGGGGGCTACCCGTTGTCAAGGGAGGAAAGTGGAAGATTGCGGTAATTAATTTGACGTTACGAAGACTTACCGCTCCCCGACTTTAGGAGGGGCTGTGGCGTCAGCGGAGGGAAAGTGGTTAGTCGCCGTTAGTCAAGTTTCATTCCGCAAGCTGGAGCGTACCCTTGACCAACGGGGCAAAAAACAGGTCTTTTCCACTGCTTGCCCCCTGTAAACTTGCCGTCCCCGAGTTGGTTTCGATCAATCACAGGTACGGGAGGGGGTTTGGGGGAGGGAACGTCCCCCATCGGGTGGGGTGCCGGGGCTGCGGCTAGAGATGGTTGGGATAGCGAGAGATGTTTATATCCGCAGGGGCGGTATGGAGCGAACAGAGTGAGCGTGACCTGGGGGGGCAAGGGGGGGCGGTTTTAGCATCCCCCCCACGGCCGGTGACGGTGCGAGAACTCTGATTCCCAGTTTCCGGCTTCTACCGTCACCGGCCGAGCGAGAGTTGAGGCGTAGTCGCGTCCCTTGCCTGGTAGGCATCACCGCTGATCGATGTAACCTTAAGGGTCAAAAGGGTTCAAAACTGTGAACTTTTGGTAAGCAAAAAAACTCCCACCTTTCGGCGGGAGCTTGTTAGTTAGTTTTCGGCTTGCTCAAGGGCTTCTTGTAGCTCTGCCCAAGTGAGTTCGCCTTCGTCAAATGCGGTTAGAGCTTCGTCTAAAGTCATGGAGTTGTACCAACGCTACGCCGGACGAGGGAGCGATCCTAGACTGCACGGACTGTCAAGGGACTGTGGAATAGATGTGGTTACAAGACTTACCGCTCCCCGACTGAAGGGAGGGGCTGACTGAGCAAAGCGTTGGCGTGAGCCTGCCGTAGGCATTGGGAAGGGAAGCAGTTAGTCGCTGTTGCCAAATCCTATGCCGCAAAAGCCCTTGACAGTAGCAGTCGGATCGTTACACTACGAAACCAGTGTTAAGGTTCGTCAATTACAGGGACGGGGGGCGTGGGGGGGAAAGACTCAAAAAGAAGTTAAGCCCGATTAAGGCGTTCCGTATGGGGTGGGTGGGTGCCGGGGCTACGAGCGTAGCGAGTAAGGGGCGGCATTCTCATGGCCTGGTTAAAAAGCGAGATGCCTGGGACAAACATCCCGCTAGTAGCGGACAACCCGAACTGGCTTGCCAGCGGCTTTAGCCTCAGCGACCATATTCGCCGTGCCACGGCTAATGCCGTCCCAGAACACAACTGCTGCGTCACACGCCTGAGCCATGCTCCGATTGCGAACGGGGCCAGCCGAGCGACCCAGAGCGGCCCAATCAGCTCAAACAGTTTTCACAGCTTATTGAGTAATTGTCAAGAACAAGAGAAAAAGAGCTATTACGAAAGGAAAACCCTTGTCAGGCTCCCGATGTTCAGGTGGCATCGCGCTCAATAAGACGATTTGCTCTCTTGCAGGGTCTCCTACGCTTTTTCTTCAAAACCGTCGTTTGGGCATTGAGCATAAACCTTCTTGCCGGATTGATATAGAGGCTTATTACTTTACGGGTTCTTGACTTCCTTTGTTTAGGGTGAACCTACAAATCGAAATTGCATGGAGACTTCACCTTATGAAAAACTCAACAAAATTTATCGTGATTGGGACACTGCTAGGAACCCTGGGACTTGCTGGGATGGCACGATTTGCCTTTGCTGGCCCAGCCCAGCCACCCTATGCCACCATCCCTGAGCAACACGACAATAAATTGACGGCTCAAGTCGGCAATGGTAATAAAGTAACGAACGACGGTGTTAAAGAAGCCGCCGCAGACCAACGGGAATCTGGCAAACTGCAAGCTCTAGCTAAAGTCACACCCCAGCAAGCTCAACAGGCGGCTGAGTCTGCACAAGGCGGACAGGCTAAAAATGTGAAGCTAGAAAACGAAAATGGCAACTTGGTCTACACAGTTGACATCGGCAATAAAGAAGTGACAGTGGATGCTGGCAACGGCAAAGTTCTGTTTACCGAAACTGCCAACCAAGAAAATAAAGCTAATGAAGCAAATCATCCCCGCAGCAGCATTCAGGTCTCTGAAGCCCCTGGTGGTGATGGCGACGGTGAAACCAATGACGATGGCTAGTACAGCAGGCTAAAAGCCTGATAGTGGTTGTGCTCCCTAGCAACCTGTCAATCAGCTTTTGCTGAGGAGCTTTTTGATGTCTGCTCTATGCCATTACCCATCGTTCAAAGTTAAATGCCGACAGAGAAAGGATAAATCATGAGTAAACTGCCACAAATCACTGCTTTTTTCTGGATCATGAAAATCTGTGCCACTACCCTAGGAGAAACGGCAGGAGATCTTTTATCAATGACGCTACATGTGGGCTACGCGGTTAGTTCTACGATATTAATTGGAGTGTTTTTAGCGACTCTTGCGACTCAATTGGGATCGAAAAGCTATCACCCATTGCTTTATTGGACTGTCATCCTTTCAACCAGCACGGCTGGAACAACAATTTCAGATTATATGGATCGCACTTTGAAGCTGGGCTATGCCAACGGGTCTATGATTTTAGTCACGCTTCTGTTGGTTATGTTGGCGTACTGGAAATTCAGTGTTGGGTCTTTATCAGTTACAAACATCAAAACACCTAAAGTTGAGTTCTTTTATTGGACAACAATTCTAATTTCAAATACATTAGGGACTGCCTTAGGAGACTTTTTAGCCGATACTTCTGGACTTGGTTTTGCAGGAGGAGCACTGCTAATTTCTAGCTTGCTTGCCTTGGTAATGGCGGCACATTATTTTACTGAAATTTCCCCAATTATTTTATTTTGGATTGCGTTTGTTCTTACCCGACCTTTAGGCGCAACATTTGGAGATGTTCTGACAAAAAACCATGAAAAAGGTGGACTCGGTTACGGTACAGTCGGCTCATCAATAGTTCTTTTATCAATCCTTGGAGTCTGTATTTTGTTCACAACTTTAAAACAGAAAAGACTAGCTTAGGTTAGAGTTTCTAATGATCGAAAACAATAAATTGGTAATAGAAAGACAATGAATAAATTATTTAACAGGGTTCCAGAAGTTACGGCTACCTTCTGGATTATCAAGATTTTGGCAACTACAGTAGGTGAAACTGCGGCAGATTTTCTATCAGTAAACCTAAAGCTTGGTCTAAATGTTACATCCTATATGATGAGCGGTATTTTATTCCTTCTGCTCTTGAATCAGTTTAGGCTTAAACGCTATGTCCTTCTAAGTTACTGGATTGTAGTTGTTTTTATGAGTATTACTGGTACGCTGATTACAGATAGTTTGGTAGACAATTTTAGGATAAATCTAGCAACAACTACAATAGTTTTTAGCATTATTTTATTGATAGTTTTTGTGCTCTGGTACTCAAACGAGAAGACCTTAGCGATGCACTCCATCAACACAGCTAAAAGAGAGCTATTCTACTGGGCAGCTATTTTATTTACATTTGCCTTGGGCACTGCAACAGGAGACTTTCTAGCAGAGGCTTTGAAGTTAGGCTACACTCAAGCAGCATTAATATTTGGCGCTTCAATTTCAGCAATAACAGCCGCTTACTATTACTTTGGCATGAATGCAGTTTTAGCATTTTGGCTGGCTTATATTTTGACCCGTCCGCTGGGAGCATCTATCGGCGATCTACTATCTCAGCCTACTAAAAATGGTGGTTTTGGTTGGGGTACGGTCGGCACTAGTATTCTTTTTCTTTCTGTAATTACAAGTCTGATTATTTACTTAAGCCTTAAGCAGAAGAAACCAGCATCATTACCAATCGATCAACGAAAATGATTCGCGATCGCCTTCTCAATCTTAATTTTTCTATTTGTGACCTAGTGATATCGAGGTAATTTACATGACCAGCCGTAAATCTTCCGAATTCCGCCAATTTCATCAGGCAATTGCGCCCCTTGTAGCGCTGCCACTGTTGCTCACCGCAATTACAGGTTCGATTTACCAAATCACAGACCTTTCAGGAAACGAATCCAAGTGGTTACTAGAGATGGACAAGGGTATTTTTGGCATCCTGAAGCCGGAAGCCATGTATCCATTTCTTAATGCCCTAGGCTTATTTGCATTGCTTGGTACCGGGATTTCGATGTGGTTATAAATGCGTCGCAGTCCTAGAAGACGACTGGAGGAAAGTTAAGAGCTGGGATGCTCAGATAATTTTGTTGTAGAGAATTGAGGCTATACATGAGTAGAAAGCAGCACGGACTTGATTGGATTGTTTTCTACAGTGATGCGGTCTTTGCAATTGCCATAACCTTGATATCAGTAGAGATAAAGCTTCCTTTTGAATCAGGTCAATTAAACTCCACAGAGTTATCCCATGATTTACTTAATCTTTTTCCTGAGCACCAGAGCTATATTTTTACTTTTTTGATTATTGGATTTTTTTGGATTAATCAATATCAATACTTTACCTATATTAAGCACTGTGACTATAAATTATTTTGGCTCAATACTATCTTGTTAATGTGTATAGATTTTTTGCCATTCCCAGCATCTGTACTAAATGATTATAGAAGGCAACCAGTTGCCGTAATATTTTATGCTTGCAGTATGATTGCTACAGGCTTAATAAAAATGGTGGTACGCATCTAGTAATCATAGGTTAGTTCACGAAATTTTTTCTAAAAGATTAATTAATTCTCTTTCGCACTTTAGTTCCGCCCGTAGTCTTTTTTATATCAATGCCAATTGCTTTCTTTAGTCCTACATTAACTGAGCTTTCATGGATTTCTATCCCAGTAGTATTTTTTTAATTAAGAAATTTAAGAACTCGAAGAATTTATAAATTTAGGAGCAATCTTGAGAAAGAAGCTCCCAGTTGGTTAGTTATGATCGTAGCCTATAAATTCTTTGTGGCTTCGTTAATGGCAGTGGGTGCAATCACTTTATTATTTACCGTAAAAAACTATCAAAGTTTAGAGCAATTTTCAGCATCATATACTCTAGAGAATAAACTCACTTTTATTGATTTTATTTTGGATAAAATTCTAAATTTTAGTCTCAAAACCCTTCGACTTAGTGGGATAGCTGCTGGACTCTACGCGGGAATGACAGCGATTGAAGCCGTAGGTTTATGGCATGAAAAGATTTGGGCAGAAATCCTAGTGATTTTGCTGGTTGGTTTCAGCATTCCTTTTGAAATTTTAGAATCAATGCATAGAGCAACAATTCTAAATTTTATTATATTTCTCGTAAATTTATCTGTTTTATGGCAATTCATTATTTTTATAAATCAAAAACTCAGCGCTATCAAAAAAACAATTAAAACCTTTAAAAGAATTAAATATTGGCTTCAATTTTAGGATTACTGTGTGTGTCAACAACAGGTAATCGAACTGTAAAGCAGCTCCCGACTCCTGGCTGACTGGTGACTGTAATCAATCCGCCGTGACTCTGCGCGATCGCTTGAGCGATCGCCAAACCCAAACCAGACCCGCCCGATTGGTAAGACCGAGACTGCTCAGCTCGCCAGAACCGATCAAATACCCGATCAAGCTGCTCTGGTAGAATACCCATTCCTGTATCTTTGACGCTGATAATAATCTGTTTGCCAACAAGATGGCACTCGATCTCTACTCGTCCCCCTTCAGCCGTGTACTGAAGGGCATTGACAATCAAATTCGTGAACAGTCGTTTGAGTTGGCCTGCATCCCCCAACAGGTACAGGGATTTACCGCCACTCGCTTGCAAACCGATATTCTTTGTTTCAGCTTGCGCTTGATAGAGCCTCACCAGGTCATCTAACAGGTCTGCCAAGTTGAGAATTTCCCGATGGTGGTTGGGCAACTGGTCTGTACGAGCTAGAAACAACAAATCCTCGGTTAAGCGGGTCATCTGGCTGGTGGCACTGGCGATCGCCTCGAATTTTTCCGTATCGCCCTTCGACCGATTCCACTCTGGATATGTCAGCGCCACTTCTACATTCGTTTCAATCGCCATGAGTGGACTCCGAAGCTCGTGTGAAGCATCAGCCGTGAACTGCTTTAAGCGCTCAAAGCTTTGCTCAGCAGGCTGCATTGCCTGACGAGTTAAAATCGCTCCACCTACACCGCTCAACATCAGTGCGACGATTACCCCACCGCCTAGTCCCCAATCCAGTTTTCTGAGAGTTTCATCAAATTCTTCGAGAGATTGGCTGGCTCTGACATAGCCCATTAAACGCCCACTGTCACTACTCATCACTGGGAGCGTCACCCCACGAATCCGAGGCGTGCCTACCTGGGTCTGTACCGCTTCCTTTTCTTTGCCTGCGAAAAGCAGCGTCACTCTGTAGTGTCCCTGCTTGCCCATAGACCTGCCCTGTGAATCAAACCATTCCAGTGCCTGATTTCGGTCAATCAAGGATTGTACAGGGAAGTCACTCTGAAGGCTAAGGTGTCCATTCTCTAGCTCTAGACCAGTGGCAGCTCCTTGCCCTAGTGCAACAAGTTTTTCAGTCACCTGCTGATTGAGGGCATGAGTAAACACAACCCGCACGGCAATCGCAAACACACCCAGAATGGATACCAGAACCCCCAGGTAAGACAACAACAGTCGATAGCGAAGGGTTTGAAACACAGATATTAAGAAAAGGGAGAGCGAAGGCGGTAGCCAAGCCCATAGACAGTTTCAATCACGTCTTCTGAACAGCCTATAGCCTCGAACTTACGTCGCAGGTTCAGGATGTGCGTTTTAATCGTTTCCTCACCGGACAACTGATCCAATTCCCAAATTTTATCGAGCAGCGTGGCACGGGAATAAACTTGGGTGGGGCTTCTCAAAAAACATTCTAAAATCCTATATTCCTTGGGAGTTAGAGACAAAACTTGTCCCGCATAAGTCACCATACAAGAACCAGAATCAAGTTGCAGCTTGCCATAACTGAGGATTGAGGGTTTAGCATCCCCACTGCGACGAGCCAATGCTCTGATCCGAGCTGCCAACTCTTCCAACTTAAAGGGTTTGACCAGGTAGTCATCCGCTCCTGCATCCAGACCCACCACTTTATCGGTTGTGGTATCTCGCGCGGTCAACATCAAAATCAATGCCTGACTGCCAGCAGATCGTAATTGTTTGCACATGGTAATACCATCCAACCGGGGCAGCATGATGTCAAGCAAAATTAGGTCATACCGTACTGCCGTTGCACAATCCCATCCTTCCACACCATCCTTAGCAATATCAATGCCGTGATTCTGGTGTCTCAGGGCTTCTGCTAAAGGTTTGGCAATCCGGTCATCATCTTCAACAAGCAAAATTTTCATGGTAATGGAAATCAACCTATCCTGAGCGATATCAGTAATTTCACTCTAATTGCTTAAAGTCAAAGACTCGAAAAGAAAATCAGGCACATAATCTCTAAAATTAGCATTCCAAAGGCTAATGCCCTGCGATCAACCCTTAACATAGGCATCAAGTCACCCCGCCTAGAATTCAATCTTGAGTGATCGCCTTACGAAGCCAAACAGACAAAAACGCCGCTCGGATTTCCAGATAAGGTTCCCACTGAATACATCAGAACGAAAAAGCAGCAGCGATTACCTAAATCATGAAGCTCACCGACCAAACCCTCCTATTCGTGAGCGAGGGAACCGAGTGATGCCTGGGGGGACAAGGGGGGGCGGCAGCAATCCCCCCCACCCCGTTTGCCGTAGTCGAAATATCCGTGGCCTGGGGTTGGGGTGCCGGGGCTGGCTTTGCCAGACTTGCATAAGCCCTTGACGGTATTGGACTGGATAGACTGGCCGGTTGGGAGTACGGGAGTAAGTGAGCCATAGGCGACCGCACGACCCCATTTCCTGGCCTGGTTGACAAAATTTGATTAAATGACCGATTAGTTTACTTTCTTGGTTTGTCAACTCATGATTATTATAGTAATTACAAATAAGTCTTAGAGATTGCGGTTGGCATAGTCTCGAATAATGTCATCAATGGCGGTGTCTGGCGTTGCATACTGTCTTCGTTTCTTCAAGGCAGCAAAATCGTGCTCAATCTTGTTAAAGTCTGGCGAGTATTTGGGTAGGAAGAGCACCTGATGCGCGCATTGGTGGGCAATGTCTCGAATCACATTTTTCCGGTGAATCGGGGCATTGTCTAAAATCAACACGGACGGGACTTGGAGGGTTGGTAATACCCACTCAGACAGCCATTTCTCAAAACATCCGGCATCAACGCTTCCCTCAACTACCATGGGGGCTAATAGAGCATCTTTGCATCTGGCCATGAGTAGATTTTCCCGTTTTTCTCGTTTTCCGGTTCTGTCTGCAAAGAGCTTGGTGCCTCGTTGGGCCCACCCCCAGGGTTGAGAGACTCGGTTGTCAAAGCCACTTTCATCGATGTAAACGAGACATCTCGACCCCTGTCGCTTCACAATCTCCTGTAATTGCTTGAGATAGACTTGACGTTCCTGAGGATTGCGTTCTCGATACTTTTGCTGTTTTTTTTCGGGTAATTTTCATCTGCTTCAGGGCATACCAAATGGCGTGAATGTTCACCCCGAAATGGGCTGCTCGGTCACAGAGGCGGGCATTGGGGTGGTCTTTAACGTGCTGTTCTAGAACCGCCCAATCGAGCTTGCGCTGACGACGTTTGACAACGGTGGGACGTAAATCCTCTCGGTTCAACCAGTTATAGACCGTTGCCGGACACACCTGAAACCGACGAGATGCCTCTGCTTTGCTGCCACCCTCTTTTACAAAGGTCACGACTCGGGTGCGCAAATCCATGCTGTACGGCATTGACTTTTCATCTTTACTTCTTAATTGAAAGTACTATATAGATCACTTGTTGAGTAACCGTCCCGGTGGCATCCTTTTCAACTACTTCTACCAAACGATTGCGATAGTCCCAACCGTACTGAGTGACCTCTCCCGTGGCGATATTAGTTCTTCTGGTGCGATTCCCTTCATTGTCATAGTCATAGGTATAAACACCATCACTCAGTAGTTGGTTATTTCCGCCTGTGGCATAACCATTATTCGTTCGATTGCCATTGCTGTCATAGCTGTAGACCTCATCATCTTGATAGTCATAATCAGCACCCAAGAGTTGGTCACGCTCGTCATAGGTGTAGTCACTGATGCCATCGGCTGAGGTAATGCGAGTGATCCGGTTCGCCGCATCATAGGTCAACCCATAGGCGGCCAGGACTGTATCTAGATGACTGTGACTTAAATTAGTCAGTCGTCCCGCTAAGTCATAGCTGTAGTCCGTTTGGGCGACTTGTTGCGTACCATTCAGGTCACTGTAGCGAGTCAGGTTAGTCATCTGACTGGCAGCGTCATAGCCCATATCGACTCGTTTCTGACTGACCCCATTGCCACTCTGGGTGATCCGAGTCGTCCGGTTGAGGGCATCGTAACTGAACTCTTCAACACCCCGACTCAGGCCATTAATCCGGTCTCTGACAACGCGCAAATTGTTGACCGCATCGTACTCGTAGTCAAAGACCACGTTCGGCACACCCACAGTCCCAGCATTATCGACTTTCGTTAAGCGTCCCGCTAAGTCATAGGTATAGCCATAGACTGAATTTGGGTCTGCGGCACTCAGAAGCTGACTGGCAGCATCATAGGTGTAACTCAAACCATAAATTGGCTGGCCTGCACCATCTAGCCATTGCTCAGTAGTTTGACGATCCAAGCCGTCATAGGTATATGTCAGTCTGCGCCCATTGCGATCCGTCAGACCCACCTGATTGCCCACCGCATCATAGCGGTAGCTGCGGCGATGGCCGAGCGTATTCGTATCACTCACCCGGTGGTCTAGGGCATCGTAGGCATAAGTAGTCGTGTTATTGACCGAGTCAGTCAGACTGAGGAGATTACCTTCCGGGTCGTAAGTATAGGTCGTTGCTTTACCCAAAGCATCCGTCTCTTGCTGCAATCGATACAGCCCGTCATAGGTATAGCGAGTCTGCTGTTGCAGGGCATCGGTGACGGTGATGACATTCCCGATAGCATCATAGGTCGTGGTTGTGGTCTGTCCAAGGGGGTCTGTAATCCCTGTGAGCCAGTTGCGGGCATCATAACTGAGGCGGGTGGTGCGACCCAACTCATCCGTGGTGGCAGTGAGATTACCGACAGCATCGTAGTCGGTGGTGGCCGTGTCTCCCAACGCATTAGTCATGCCGATACGACGGTTGAGAGCATCGTACTGGTAGCGAGTGGTTCGATTCAGGGCATCGGTCAGGGAGAGCAGGTTACCGGTGGAGTCATAGCCATAGCGAGTGGTCTGCTGTAGGGGGTCACTCACCTGGGTCAGCCGCTCTAAGGGGTCGTAGGTGTAGCGGGTAGTCCGGTTGAGTGGATCTTAGATCAACCCAGATACCCCCCAGTCCTGGGCCCCGTCGTAGGTGTAGCGGGTAGTCCGGTTGAGTGGATCCGTCAGAGCGAGGAGATTGCCGACCCCGTCATACTCGTAGCTGACCCTGCCCTCGAGGGGGTCGATGACCTGGCTGAGGCGGTTGCGGTTGTCGTAGGTGTAACGAGTGATTCGTCCCAGTTGATCGCTGGCGCTGAGCCGATTACCCACTTTATCGTAGGTGTAGCGCATCACCCCACCGAGGGGGTCGATCATTTGGCTGAGGCGGTCTAGGTCATCATACTCGTAGCGGGTTTGATGCCCATTGCGATCCGTTTGGGCCACCAACTGATCCACTGGGTTATAGCGATAACTGGTACGTTGACCCAAGGCATCGGTTTCTCGGATTAATCGGTTGCGGGCATCGTAGGCATAACTAGTGCGGTTACCGAGGGGGTCAATCACGGCAGTGAGGTTGTCCGCCATGTCATAGCGGTAGGTGGTGCGGCTACCCACTGGGTCACTTGTCTCACTCAGGCGGTTGCGGGCATCGTAGCGATACTGAGTCCTGTGGCCTAAGGCATCCGTGACACTGGCCAAGTTACCGGCTGGGTCATAGCGGTAGGTGGTTTCTTCCCCAAGAGCGTCAATGGCTCGGGCCAGGCGGTTGAGGGGATCATAGGCATATTGGGTCGGGTGATTCCGGGGGTCGGTGGCCTGAATCAGGTTGCCCGCCGCATCATAGCTGAAGCTAGTCACTGGAGAGGTGAGGGGGCCGGCTCCATCCGGGTCTGATTCGATGACTTGAGTGAGGCGATTTAAAGAGTCGTAGCGGAATTCAGTGCGGGAGCCGTTCTCATTAATTTCGCTGATGAGATTGCCGGCCGCATCGTAGCTAAAGTGCTGCTGGGCCTGCTCCGGTCTCCCCTGAGCCAGGGTGAGGCGGATCAGTCGCCCGAGGCTGTCATAGTCATAGTTCATGATCCGACCGAGGGGATCTGTAACTAAGTCCACCCGGCCCTGAGCCGTGTAGGTATAGCGAGTCACGACATCATCCGTACCCCCTACATCCCCCACCACTTGCGTCATGGAGAGACGGTTGCCGGTGGTCGGGTCAATCTCATAGAGCGTTTGCCGGCCTAACTCATCGGTCATAGAGGTGAGTTGGTTAAAGACCGGGTCGTAGGTGTAGCGTTGCTGGCCCAACTGAGAAGATGGTTCTATCGCTGCTTGTGTGACCCGAACGTTGTCAATGCCCCAGGATTCATCCGCCAGGCCTTGTAAGCCATTAGCCGCAAAACGAATCTGGGTGGTCGCTCCCGTGGCGGTAAAAGTGATGGGAATTTGTCGATAAATGGCATCACCAAAACTAGCAAATCCCAGGTTGATGCTAGCTCCCCCCTGATCTGGAGTGCGGAAGCTTTGGGGGAAACCGGAAATATTGCTGAAGGTTTCATGGAAGGCCAACTGCCCATTAACTGAGACATCAAAATAGTCTGGCCCGTTGGTGGTGTTGCTCCCCTCCCAGGAATCGAGGGCATAGAAGTCAAAGGCCAGGGTGTAATTAACCCCGGTTTGGGTGGGCAGGGTCAGGGTTTGGCTGCTGTTGCTCCAGCATCTTCAGGAGAAATAGGATTAATAATGCGGTGATTGTAGGAGTTAATTGATTTGAGATTGTTATATTTTGATTTTTTAAATTAGTCCCTAATTATCATCAAAATTAATTTTCATTCTTGCCCTGGCTTTCTCGGCATCAATTTTCATTTTTTCTAAATGTTCCTCTTCCGTCAATCCCATTTCTGTCAAAAATTCCTCATAACTTCCTGCTCCTAATTTAACAGGCTGATAACGAAAGCACTTAAAAGAATTTGTGTAATCATCACTTGAATATGCATCGCCATAATCTGGATCATCAATAATTTCATCGTCTTCGTCTGGCTTAGGATAGATAATATCTGCAAACGCTTCCGTAATATTCTGACCCATACAGAAATCTCTCACAAATGCATAAAAATCTCTCCCCAGATAGCAATACGGCATATCAATATTATAATCTTCATAGATATATATGTCATAGCTATCGTCAGTTTCGCTATATGTTCTTAAATCCCAGAGAAGTATAATATAGCCATCTCCCGTGCCAAACATAAATGAATTTTTAAGTAGATTATATTGCCAAGGAAAATCTTCCTCTATATACGAAGAAAATGTTTCACGAATATCAGAGTCTATTGCTAAATGACTATCCATATTAAATGGATTGATGCAGTAGATGGATAGTTGGGTTTTAGCAAATTTACCATAACCAAATACTTGGCAATAGTCTTGAAATTGTTGTGGTAACTTAAAACCACAAATATTAGCAAAAGCAGCAATATCTTCTTGTTTATTTGGCGATGGGTCACCTGACAGTTCTAGTTGAGCAAGAAGGTCATACCATTGATTTAAACTCATAAGATTTACCACCTTAGTAATTATTTTTGAATCCAAAACCAGCTAGCTTTAGGTTTTGTTTCTACGTTTGGATCGTTACTAAACCATCCACGTATGACTTTTCCATCTGAAAAGGTAGCTTCCGCTTCAATAACATCCGGTCTAAATGGAAAAGCACGATTATATGGCTCGTTTTTATATCGCCCTAGATTTACAACTAATTCAACCGTTGGAGGTTTTGGACGTGGCCCAGAAGGACAAGTTTTACCTTCCCTAATAATTTTATCATAGGCTGCTTTTTCCTTTTCGTATTGAATACCAAGACGAGTTAGATAAGCATTAATATCTTTACCAAACTGATTATACCCTCCCCTGTTAATACTAGGATTTTGAGACATGAAATTAAATCTATTGCGATCAGAACCGCCAAGCACTTTGGGAGTAATGTGACCTCTATGCTCTTGATCTAATCCTGGGTGAGTATAAAGACCACCCCAAGGTATTGCTCGTCGTTTACTTTCCCCATTTGGTATAGGTGTGTACTCAATCTTGGCTCTTGTTGTATCTTCAATAATTCTATGATTACCAATAATCGGTTCTCTGCCAGAAGAGCCTGGTGTCCTTAGCGGGATTGAAGGGAATTGTATTCCTAACGGGGTTAACGACGGTATATAGGATTGCTCTTGGCCATTATCTATATATCTGTCCCCACTTGACAAAACGATTACTCGTTCTTGGCTTATAACCTTGCCATCTAGTCCTAGGGGATCAATGAGGTTAGTCGGGCTATTTCTAACATAGCGATAGAGATTGGTATCCCCTGCATTAAAGCCAATCGGGTCTTCACCAATAAACCCGCCTGTTCTAGGATCAAAATACCTACCTCGGTAATAAGTTAACCCGGTTTCCGCATCCGGTTCTCTGCCCGTATAACCAAAGCGGAAATAAACCGTTGGGTTTGTCTGAGCCGTGGTCTGACCAAAGCTGTCATAACTGATGTGATTAACAGGGATGCCAGCCTCATCCACTAAGTCTCTCACCGTCCCCTGATGGTCAGTCAGTGACCAGAGGGTATTGCCCTGTGCATCCTCCTGGGCCAACACTTGATCCACCTGAGGCCCGTGCAGGTAACGGTAGGTCTGATTCCCCTCCCCATCAAAGACCAGAGCAATGTGGTTGCCATCATAAACAAACCGTTCTGTCGTCGCAGAAGCTACACCACTCCCATCTGGGTCAACGGTCTTAGCAATACGACGATTCTCAAAATCATAGGTATACGTCACCTGCTGCGTGATTGTGCCACTACTATCCTTGGTAACTACCTCCACCAACCGATTGCGATAATCCCAACCGTACTGAGTGACTTCTCCCGTCGCAATATTAGTTCGACTGGTTCTGTTGCCTTCGTTGTCATACGTGTAGGTATACGTGCCATCACTCAGCAGCTGGTTATTGACTCCAGTGACATAACCCGCATTCGTGCGATTGCCATTCTCGTCATAGCTGTAGACCTCATCACCCTGGTAGTCATAGTCTGCCCCTAAGAGTTGGTCACGCTGGTCATAGGTGTAGTCATTGATGCCATCAACAGAACTGATGCGAGTAATCCGATTCGCCGCATCATAGGTCAACCCATAGGCCGCCAAGACCGTATCCAGATGACTGTGGCTGAGATGCGTTAACCGGCCGCCCAGGTCATAGGTAAACTCACTCTCGGCTACCGATTGACTCCCCGCTAAATCCCCAAAGCGGCTGAGACTCGTCATCTGACTGGCAGCGTCATAGCCCATATCTACTCGTTTCTGACTCACCCCATTGCCACTCTGAGTGATCTGAGTCGTGCGGTTGAGGGCATCGTAAGTGAACTCCTCAATGCCAGCGGCTTGGCCATTAATCCGGTCTCTGACAAAACGCAGGTTGTTGACTGCATCGTACTCGTAGTCAAAGACGACATTCGGCACACCCACAGTCCCGGCATTGTCGGTACGGGTTAAGCGTCCGGCTAAGTCATAGGTGTAGCCATAGCGGGCAGTGGGGTCAGTCGCTGTAGTGAGCTGACTGGCAGCATCATAGGTGTAACTCAAACCATAAATTGGCTGGCCTGCACCATCTAGCCACTGCTCGCTGGTTTGACGATCCAAGCCATCGTAGCTGTAACTCAGTCTGCGGCCATTGCGGTCGGTCATCCCCACCTGATTGCCCACCGCATCATAGCGATAACTGCGGCTATGGCCTAGCGAATTAGTATCACTCACCCGACGGTCTAAGGCATCGTAGGTATAAGTGGTCGTGTTATTGACCGGGTTAGTAATACTGAGGAGGTTGTTTATACGGCTCTTTCAATAAAGTAGTCATACTCACTTAGATCAATTTTGATATTAGTGAATCCTTGTAGAAAACTTGCATGAGCTTCCTTGATTGGGTGGATGTATGAAATCGGATCATCAGGAGGGAGATTGAGTAAGTTGCGTAACTTAGCCAAATCTACTTCCTTTAAGACAGTTTCTCCTATGAACTGATCACCTTCTTTTGCATACCATGTAAGTTCCAAACAAATATCTTGCATTTCCTCGTCCCATGATTAAGGTTCTACTCTTCGATTGTTATCTGCAGGCTTAGTTTGTTCACCAGTTATAGGATCAAATTCCCCTTGATGCTTACCTTTCTTGTCATATTTCTCTACAGTCCCATGTTGGTAATCCCACTCATAAATATTACCCTTATCATCTTTCCAACGTTTACGTAAATGGCCTCCACCTTGCACAGAAGTCTTAGGTTTAACTCTTTGTGTGTCGGGAAATGCAGGTAAATTTTTAGGGGGTAGTATCGGTTCACTACTTGATCCAATCGATGATTCGACGAAAGGAGGAACCAGGCCCTCTGCTGGATTCTCTGGAAATCCTGGTACTTGCGGTAGCGGTATGCGTAGAATCCGACAAATACCTTCTAATGCTTCTCCCGCAGCACCCCACACCCCAGTCTATAGAACCCATTTGAAATCTAATGCTTATTTTGCAAGCCTTTCAGCCCCCTTGTTTTCGTTGATTTTAAGACAAATCACTCTCAAAAACCTATTGCGTCGTTAGAGTGCCAAATTAACGGTTGCCTGAAAGCACGCAATTCCGTTGGGAAAGATGTCAAACAGGTTCTATAGGTCTATGTAAGTGTGGTGTTATCACTAATACCGTCTTGACAAATAATTCTATAATCATGAAGCGTTGCGCCACTCAGTAAACAGATTACTACTCAGTAAGTTAGGGGCAACTTTATTAACTAACTGTAAGAAATTTTCCTTAATATTTAATAACTGTAATAAAATATCTTCCTTGGTCATTAGGATTGAGGCTGGGTGGGGAGTCCAAGACGTGCCACTATAGCAACTTATTTTGATTAATCCATTATTTTCGTTAAAATCTAGTCTGCGCTGGATCCCCTGCTCATAAAAGTCCAAAGAAAAAGGATAGTTTCCTTGATCGAGTGAGTAAATGCTTTCTGGAATTTGTTCGAGAATTGAAGCCAAGTCTGTAGCAACATCTACAGGCCAAATATCTTGTCCAAAGCCACTTACCCTAAACTTAATAGCTCCTGTATCTTCAAAGATTTCACATAATTCCTGAATAGTGGCATTAATATCATTATCTTGGTCATTATGGCTAAGGGATTGATCTACTTGGACAAAGTCTTCCAAATCTTTGCTAATTTCTATAGTTAGTGTAAGCATACTGTTTTTACCGCGCTAGAACAGGATATCCAGTTTTGTAACCTCCACCAATTTTTGGAACGACTGTAGCATAATTAGTAGAAACTATCGACCCATCAGGCATGATCACTTGTCCAAGACCCTCTGGTATCCTTACAGTCACTGGCGCAGTCAATTCGCTGACCTCTGATGTATTCTTTAGAAATTCTGCGGCAGCTTTGTTATCTGTCCATTGTCCCTGTGGTTGATTAGTGCTAGCTGCTCGCCCTCTCAATCTCTGGGTATTTTGGTTACCAGCACCGTGTCTCTCAAAGGTGTGGCCAAAGGTTGACCTACTCTTAGGAGACCAATTGGGAACACCATTATTCTTATTTGATTCGAGGAAAGGAGGAACCAGGCCCGGTGCTGGATTCTCTGGAAATCCCGGTACTTGCGGTAGCGGTATGCGTAGAATCCGACAAATACCTTCTAATGCTTCTCCCGCAGCGCCCCGGTCGATAGGGCCATGTCCAGTATGGTTCGGTATCCTCAGAGGTGGTGCAGTTCTAGGACGATTGATGTCGTTAAAGTCAATGCCCTAGGTACATTAAATTTCTACTTTTAGTTCAAATATTTCGTTGGTTGTTGTTCCTAAATTTCTTACTAACCCAAAACGTACCCTATCAGGAATTAGTTGATGAATATCAATTACATTAAGATCACTCCCTAAAGTAGCAACCTTTAAGAACAATTGTTTTTCGTTCTCAAACTCAAATGCAATCAAACTCAATTGCTCCTTATCTCCATCCTCTCGATGAACTGATATGAAACTTCGATCGTAGTAGTTGTTTCGCACAAGACCATAATCAGCCAGTGGGTTATAGTCAATCAAAGCTTCAGAGAGAGAAGCTACTACGATTTTCTGGAATAAAAGAGTGCATATTTCATCGTAGTCGTCGTAAGCAGCAAAAATCGTGATTGGAATTTTTGCTCGAATCAACCAAGGTGACAATGCAAGCAATGCACCTTTAAAAAGGTTAACAAGCTCAGTTATCGAAACGCTCCAGATGCTCATAATCCCCCTCCATGTAATTGATTGATGAGCCTGAGTTCATCGGCTGTGGGAAGACGCTTATCTCCAAAGCCTTGACCAGGAATAACAGGTTTCACTCGATCTTTGGTAATGTCCAGGATGACCTCAACTTGTTCATTTTGCATTCATTGTAAAATCAGTATTGTTAAAATTAGGTGTTTGAGTCTTCCTTGCGAAGATAAACCCAAGTTGCTGAAGTATCTTCTAAACTTATAGACTTGGGATAGTCGATTTGCTTACATTCTAAGTTGACTTGATGCTCAGAGCATGAAGATATTATTTCCGTTTCAACAAATCCCATAGACTCTCTATCACCATCACTTATAGTTCCATCAAAGATTGCATAAATATTGATGCTTTGAGAGTTCCATGAGCATGCTACTCCTCTCAAGGATTGACTCACTTCTCCCAGGAGTGCATTTTGCAGTGTAAGTAGAATTCTGATTCTTAGGTCATTCGAGTTCATTTGATTTTGGCCTTGCTGGGACAATGTGAACATCTTTTTTACTATAGCGAATAGTACCAATCGTTGTAGGAATTTTGATACCAGTATCTTGATCAACAAAATTCCCAATGGTCTCACCAAAATCTACTCTTTCATTTGATCCAGGCTGACCAATAGGAATTTTATTTGCTGCTTGTCCTTTGCCAGCGAATTGATCTATTAACGATTGGGGATTTGGGTGAGTCAGTTCACTTCTACCAGGGATGAATCTTCTATGTCCAGGTATATGACGACCTTGTTTATCTGGGTTAATAGTATTTGATTCGAGGAAAGGAGGAACCAGGCCCTCTGCTGGATTCTCTGGAAATCCCGGTACTTGCGGTAGCGGTATGCGTAGAATCCGACAAATACCTTCTAATGCTTCTCCCGCAGCACCTCGGTCGATAGGGCCATGTCCAGTATGGTTCGGTATCTTCAGAGGTGGTACAGTTCCAGGAAAATTGATGTTGTTAGAGCCGCCAATGCCTTGATTGCCCGTGGTAATCGAGTTGCCTATAGCAGTCCAGGCCGCTACACCGGCCATAAACCAAGTGCTTACAACTTGGCCGGCTAAATCGGATAAAGGATTCTCTGATAGCTGCAACCCACTGGGGTCAGTGAAGTTAGTCGGACTATTACCAACATACCGATAGAGATTCGTATCCCCGGCCCTAAAACCAATGGGGTCTTCACCAATAAACCCGCCTGTTCTAGGGTCAACATACCTGGCCCGGTAGTAGGTCAGCCCCGTTTCCGCATCCGGTTCCCGGCCCGTATAACCAAAGCGGAAATAAACCGTTGGATTGGTTTGATTGGTAGCATTCCCAAAACTGTCATAGGTAATGTGATTAACAGGGATGCCAGCCTCATCAACGACATCTCTCACCGTCCCCTGGTGGTCACTTAACGCCCATAACGTATTGCCCTGTGCATCCTCCTGGGCCAACACTTGGTCAATCTGCGGGCCATGGAGATAACGATGAATTTGGTTCCCCTGCCCATCAAACACCAAAGCAATGTGGTCGCCATCGTAGACAAACCGCTCTACTTCAGCCGGAGCAGCACCATCTCGATCTGAATCTACAGCCTTGCTGATCCGGCGATTCTCAAAATCATAGGTATAGGTAACTTGTTGAGTAATTGTGCCACTGCTATTCTTGGTAACCACCCCCACCAAACGATTGCGATAATCCCAACCGTACTGAGTGACCTCTCCAGTGGCAATATTAGTTCTCCGGGTGCGATTCCCTTCCTGGTCATACTCGTAGGTATAAACCCCATCACTGAGAAGCTGGTTATTGACTCCAGTGACATATCCCGGATTCGTGCGATTGCCATTCTCGTCATAGCTGTAGACCTCATCACCCTGGTAGTCATAGTCTGCCCCTAAGAGTTGGTCACGCTGGTCATAGGTGTAGTCATTGATGCCATCAACAGAACTGATGCGAGTAATCCGGTTCGCTGCATCATAGGTCAACCCATAGGCGGCTAAGACTGTTTCCAGGTGACTGTGGCTGAGATTGGTTAACCGGCCGCCCAGGTCATAGGTAAATTCACTCTCGGCTACCGATTGACTCCCGGCTAAATCCCCAAAGCGGCTGAGACTCGTCATCTGGCTAGCTTTGTCATAGCCCATATCGACTCGTTTCTGACTGACCCCATTGCCACTCTGGGTGATCCGAGTCGTCCGGTTGAGGGCATCGTAACTGAACTCCTCAATGCCAGCGGCTTGGCCATTAATCCGGTCTCTGACAAAACGCAGGTTATTCACCGCATCATACTCATAGTCAAAGACGACATTCGGCACACCCGCAGTCCCGGCATTGTCGGTACGGGTTAAGCGTCCGGCTAAGTCATAGGTGTAGCCATAGCGGGCAGTGGGGTCAGTCGCTGTAGTGAGCTGACTGGCAGCATCATAGGTGTAACTCAAACCATAAATTGGCTGGCCTGCCCCATCTAGCCATTGCTCAGTAGTTTGACGATCTAGGGCATCGTAGCTGTAACTCAGTCTGCGCCCATTGCGATCCGTCATCCCCACCTGATTGCCCACCGCATCATAGCGATAACTGCGGCGATGGCCGAGCGTATTCGTATCACTCACCCGACGGTCTAGGGCATCGTAGGCATAAGTAGTCGTGTTATTGACCGAGTCAGTCAGACTGAGGAGATTACCTTCCGGGTCGTAAGTATAGGTCGTCGCTTTACCCAAAGCATCAGTTTCTTGCTGCACCCGATAGAGCATGTCATAGGTATAGCGAGTTTGCTGCTGGAGCGCATCGGTGAGAGCAACGACATTACCCATCGCATCATATTGAGTCACAGTCGTCTGGCCGAGAGGGTCTGTAATCCCTGTGAGCCAGTTACGGGCATCATAGCTGAGGCGGGTGGTGCGGCCCAACTCGTCGGTGGTGGCAGTGAGATTACCAACAGCATCGTAGTCTGTGGTGGCCGTGTCGCCCAGAGGGTTAATGGTCGTCGTGCGCCGGTTGAGGGCATCGTACTGGTAGCTCGTGGTTCGATTCAGGGCATCGGTGAGGGAGATTAGGTTACCAGTGGGGTCATAGCCATAGCGAGTCGTCTGCTGTAGGGGGTCACTCACCTGGGTCAGCCGCTCTAAGGGGTCGTAGGTATAGCGGGTAGTTCGGTTCAATTGATCTGTCAGAGCCAGGAGATTGCCGACCCCGTCATACTGGTAGCTGACCCTGCCCTCGAGGGGGTCGATGACCTGGCTGAGGCGGTTGCGGTTGTCGTAGGTGTAACGAGTGAGCCGTCCCAATTGATCACTGCTGCTGAGCTGATTGCCCACTTTATCGTAGGTGTAGCGCATCACCCCACCGAGGGGGTCGATCATTTGGCTGAGGCGGTCTAGGTCATCATACTCGTAGCGGGTTTGATGCCCATTGCGATCCGTTTGGGCCACCAACTGATCCACTGGGTTATAGCGATAACTGGTACGTTGACCCAAGGCATCGGTTTCTCGGATTAATCGGTTGCGGGCATCGTAGGCATAACTAGTGCGGTTACCGAGGGGGTCAATCACGGCAGTGAGGTTGTCCGCCATGTCATAGCGGTAGGTGGTGCGGCTACCCACTGGGTCACTTGTCTCACTCAGGCGGTTGCGGGCATCGTAGCGATACTGAGTCCTGTGGCCTAAGGCATCCGTGACACTGGCCAAGTTACCGGCTGGGTCATAGCGGTAGGTGGTTTCTTCCCCAAGAGCGTCAATGGCTCGGGCCAGGCGGTTGAGGGGATCATAGGCATATTGGGTCGGGTGATTCCGGGGGTCGGTGGCCTGAATCAGGTTGCCCGCCGCATCATAGCTGAAGCTAGTCACTGGAGAGGTGAGGGGGCCGGCTCCATCCGGGTCTGATTCGATGACTTGAGTGAGGCGATTTAAAGAGTCGTAGCGGAATTCAGTGCGGGAGCCGTTCTCATTAATTTCGCTGATGAGATTGCCGGCCGCATCGTAGCTAAAGTGCTGCTGGGCCTGCTCCGGTCTCCCCTGAGCCAGGGTGAGGCGGATCAGTCGCCCGAGGCTGTCATAGTCATAGTTCATGATCCGACCGAGGGGATCTGTAACTAAGTCCACCCGGCCCTGAGCCGTGTAGGTATAGCGAGTCACGACATCATCCGTACCCCCTACATCCCCCACCACTTGCGTCATGGAGAGACGGTTGCCGGTGGTCGGGTCAATCTCATAGAGCGTTTGCCGGCCTAACTCATCGGTCATAGAGGTGAGTTGGTTAAAGACCGGGTCGTAGGTGTAGTGTTGCTGGCCCAACTGAGAAGATGGTTCTATCGCTGCTTGTGTGACCCGAACGTTGTCAATGCCCCAGGATTCATCCGCCAGGCCTTGTAAGCCATTAGCCGCAAAACGAATCTGGGTGGTCGCTCCCGTGGCGGTAAAAGTGATGGGAATTTGGCGATAAATGGCATCACCAAAACTAGCAAATCCCAGGTTGATGCTAGCTCCCCCCTGATCTGGAGACCGGAAGCTTTGGGGGAAACCGGAAATATTGCTGAAGGTTTCATGGAAGGCCAACTGCCCATTAACTGAGACATCAAAATAGTCTGGCCCGTTGGTGGTGTTGCTCCCCTCCCAGGAATCGAGGGCATAGAAGTCAAAGGCCAGGGTGTAATTAACCCCGGTTTGGGTGGGCAGGGTCAGGGTTTGACTGCTGTTGCTCCACCGTCCAGAAAAGCGAGTAAAGCTATTAAGGTGCGTGGCATCAACTGCCCTAGCAGACCACTCGGCCCCAACTCCATTTTCAAAATCTTCCCGATAAACCAGTTGCTGACCCGCCAGATTATTGCCTAAAACCCGACCTAGAGGGGCCGCCTCTCCCGCCCAGTTAGGGCCATTGACCAAGGTGCCATGGTGAGCACCAGGTGTTTGGTCAAACGCTGTATCTCCCTGCCCTTCATCCAAGGGCCAATAGCCGATTAATCCCGCTTCATTGCCGACTAAGCGGAGATTGGCCTGAAGCTCGGCTCGGGGGCGGGCGGTATTCCAGAGCCGGACATCATCGAGTTGTCCTTGCAGAGCTGTACTTGGGGCACTGAGAGACGCTGTAGAGATGGGGGCATCGGTGGGGCGGGTGGCTAAGGGATTAACCGCTTGACGTTGGCCGTTGAGATACAGTTCCAGGCCGGCACTCTGATCTAAGACGGCGGCAACATGGATCCAAGAAGTTTCTTGGTCTGGAGTGAGGCTGTTGTTACTAAAATTGGATTCAATTTGCCCCTTGTCGGCGTTGGCCACAACCAACAGATAGGGTTTGTTGGCAGCGGTGGTGGGCAGGCTAATGGTGGCTGCGGCATTGTAACTTTGGCCGGGTTCCAGGGGGGTGGTAGGGGAAATGACGGTCTGGCCGACGATAATGTCTGAGGCATCGAGAACTGTATCACTGGATGCGTAAACATAATCAGTCCAACGGGTCACGGCGGCGGTGTGAGTCCCCTGATTGGTCACACTCCAGGAAAGGGGAATCAAACTGCCCCAAGTTGGCGGGGGAGGAGCGTCAATCTCAGTCACAACCAAGTCTGGGGCACCTAGGGTGGCTAAGGCTTTGATGTTGTTCGCCTCATGGGTTTCAACTTGCTGCCTGTCTCGGTCAGTCGCCAGCAGGAGGTAAGGCTTACCCGTTGCGGTTAGGGGCACAGTCACGGTTTGATTCAGGGTATAGCTTGCACCTGGGGCTAGGGGTGCTGCATTATTCACTGGTGTACTGGCAACCAGAATATCGGTTGGATCCAGAATGGCATCGCTGGATGCATAGAGGTAGTCCGTCCAATTGCCTAGGGCTTTATATTGACTCTGGTTAGTCACCGTCCAAGAGACCGGTATGGGGGTTCCCCACGTCGCAGATTCGGGTGCGGTCAAGTTGGTCACCGCTAGGTCTGGGGCATCTAGGGTGGCTATGGCTTTGGTGTTGTTCGCTTCATTGGTTTCAACTTGCTGCCTATCTCGGTCAGTCGCCACCAGGATGAAAGGCTTACCTGTTGTGCTTAGGGGCACAGTCACGGTTTGATTCAGGGTATAGCTTGCACCTGGGGCTAGGGGGGTTTGACTATTAACCGCAAAACGACCTAGGACTGTATCGCTAGCGTCTAAGACCGCATCGGCTGAAACATAGAGGTAGTCAAACCAATCCCCTGGAGCTGTGGCAGCCCCTTGATTGACGACCGTCCAAGAAACAGCAATGGGTTCACCCCAGGTGCCATTCTGCGTAGTCGTGATGTCTGCAACCACTAAATCAGGGGGGCTGATGGTCTGCACCGCTTTAACATTGTTGCTGGAGTCAGTTTCGCGTTGCTCCCTGTCTCGATTGGTAACGAATAGTAGATAGGGTTTGCCCAGAGTGCTACTGGGGATAGTGACTGTCTGGTTAATGGTGTAGCTAGAACCAGGAGCGAGGGGGGTCTGACTAATGATGGGGGCCTGGGAAATTAAGATATCAGAAGCATCCAGGGTGTTATCGGTTGAAGCATAGACGTAGTCGTGCCAGTCGCTCCGGGCCAAATGTTCACCTTGATTCGTCACTGTCCAAGAGATAGGTACCGTCTGTCCCCAACTTGTATCAGTGGGTATTGTTGCTGCTGTCACGGTTAGGTCGGGATCACCCAAGAATTCGAGAGTGCCGATATTGTTGGTATCATCCATTTCTGCTTGCTGGCGATCTCGATCCGTAAAAACGAGTAGGTAAGGTTTACCGGTTGCTGCCAGCGGGATGGTGACATTCTGGTTAATGGTGTAGCTAGCACCAATACCGAGTGGAGTCTGTGATCCTCTCGCCACGAGAGTCACGAGAGTATCGGTAATATCAAAAACTTCATCCGCCGAGACATAAACATAGTCAGACCAGGCCTGGGTTGCGGTCTCGACTCCCTGATTAGTGACTGTCCAACTAATGGGAATGGTTTGGCCCCAAGTGGCATCTTCAGGAGCACTTAAGCTTGTCACCACTAGGTCAGACAAACTAGAACTGCCGGGAGCTATGCTGCCCACCACCGCTGCTACTTTGATATTGTTGGCTTCATTGCTTTCCACTTGTTGGTTGTTGCCACCAAAGCGGTCATCGTTATAGAAGCGGTCAGTGACTACTAGAACATACGGTTTGCTGGGGTCATTGGGGAGTGAAACACTCTGGGAAAGACTGTAACTAGCTCCAGGGGCTAAGGGGGTTTGAGCAGAGACATAGTTCCGGCTGAGGAAAGTATCATTAATGTCAAAGAAGGGGTCACTGGAAAGGTAGATTGAGTCATACCAATCTTGATTGGCAATGTAAGACCCTTGATTCGTCACTGTCCAATTAACGGTCATATTCTGGCCCCAACTGGCATTGGTTGGCGCACTTACGTTACTGATAACTAGGTCGGGGACTCCAACCACCGCTGCTACTTTGATATTGTTGGCTTCATTGCTTTCCACTTGTTGGTTGTTGCCACCAAAGCGGTCATCGTTATAGAAGCGGTCAGTGACTACTAGAACATACGGTTTGTTGGGGTCATTGGGGAGTGAAACACTCTGGGAAAGACTGTAACTAGCTCCAGGGGCTAAGGGGGTTTGAGCAGAGACATAGTTCCGGCTGAGGAAAGTATCATTAATGTCAAAGAAGGGGTCACTGGAAAGGTAGATTGAGTCATACCAATCTTGATTAGCAATGTAAGACCCTTGATTCGTCACTGTCCAATTAACGGTCATATTCTGGCCCCAACTGGCATTGGTTGGCGCACTTACGTTACTGATAACTAGGTCGGGGACTCCAACCACCGCTGCTACTTTGATATTGTTGGCTTCATTGCTTTCCACTTGTTGGTTGTTGCCACCAAAGCGGTCATCGTTATAGAAGCGGTCAGTGACTACTAGAACATACGGTTTGTTGGGGTCATTGGGGAGTGAAACACTCTGGGAAAGACTGTAACTGGCTCCAGGGGCTAAGGGGGTTTGAGCAGAGACATAGTTCCGGCTGAGGAAAGTATCATTAATGTCAAAGAAGGGGTCACTGGAAAGGTAGATTGAGTCATACCAATCTTGATTAGCAATGTAAGACCCTTGATTCGTCACTGTCCAATTAACGGTCATATTCTGGCCCCAACTGGCATTGGTTGGCGCACTTACGTTACTGATAACTAGGTCGGGGACTCCAACCACCGCTGCTACTTTGATATTGTTGGCTTCATTGCTTTCCACTTGTTGGTTGTTGCCACCAAAGCGGTCATCGTTATAGAAGCGGTCAGTGACTACTAGAACATACGGTTTGTTGGGGTCATTGGGGAGTGAAACACTCTGGGAAAGACTGTAACTGGCTCCAGGGGCTAAGGGGGTTTGAGCAGAGACATAGTTCCGGCTGAGGAAAGTATCATTAATGTCAAAGAAGGGGTCACTGGAAAGGTAGATTGAGTCATACCAATCTTGATTAGCAATGTAAGACCCTTGATTCGTCACTGTCCAATCAACGGTAATATTCTGTCCCCAACTGGCATTGGTTGGCGCACTCACATTACTGACTACTAGGTCAGCAGTTGCTGGTGTAGTGGCAATATTGGCTAACAGATCTCCTAAAACCGGAGCACTAACGTACTGCCAGTTGCCCGGAACATCACTGCGCCAGATGCCAAAGCGTAAGTTGCCATCAACCTGCTCTAATTTATATCGAGGGCCATTCTCGCCCGCTTCGCTATAGATCGTTTGAGTGCCGCTTAATCGGTCAAACTTGACCCAGGCCTCCACAGTGCTATTGGGAGAGTTGGCAATCAAATCTGTAGCATTTAGGGTTACATAGTCATCAATCCCATCAAAGATTAGGGCATCACCAATTTCAGATTGCTGATCTCGAACACTTTGGACATTCCCTTTGTCATCGTAGGTAAACCAAGTAATGTTTCCTTTACCATCAATGTTCTGAGTGATGAGGTTTTCCTCATTTCGTCTGACGGAGGGCAGCAATCCAGCCCCATCAACAGCTAGAACACTTTGACCGGCCTGATCCAGTTGAGTCCGAATGACATTGCCATTGCCATCGATATAGGTAGATATGGGTAGACCGAGGTTGGTACTTGTTGTTGTTGTTAAGGGATTACTGGTCGCCTCTGGTCGGGATAGGCCTTGGGTTTGGACAGAGGCAATCTGAACAACGGAGCCATCTTTACGAATAGCCTTCGTGACCCGTCCGGCAAAGTCATAAAAGGCCTCTTCTCGATTACCTCGTTGATCCACCTCGGAGATCATGCGATGGTCAGCATCATAGCCCCAGGTTCTCTGACTACTATCCGGATCCGTAATGCGGATGAGATTGCCAGCGGCATCGTACTCCAATTGGGTAATGCGTCCCGTTGAATCAGTAATGGCGCTCACCCGATCGCCTGTATAGGAGAATTGGGTAATCAGCCCGACGGGATCGACAATCTGGGAGAGGTGCTGAGCCGTGTTATAGAGATATTGGGTTTCATTCCCATTGGGATCGCGGATGAGGCTGAGCTGGTTGCCTGAGTTAAAGCGGTAGACCGTCTGATCCTTCATCGTGCGCTGGAACGTCCCATCGGCCAGGCGCACCAACGTCGAGAAGTCTCCTGGAGGTGCATCATAGCCCGTAGCCGTAGCTCGGAAGACTAGCTCACTGCCATCTCCATCAATGAATAAAATTGAACCATCCTTGTTTTCGACCAGTTCTTGTAATCCTGCCAGGCCCCAGCCACTGCCAAAGGGACTGTTGAGGCTATTCACATGAATTAGGGTGCCCTGATTAGTCGTCGAAGAACCGAGAAACTCGTCTCGGACAAATAACCGCACCCCGGCCTGGAGAGAATAGTCATATTGGCCAGAGGGCAACGAACGCAAATCAGCTTGCATCGCCGCATCTACCCCACCGCCTGAGGCTGGAATAGCCCAGACGTTCTCACCGCCGTCCAGGCCAAACTGTCCCCCGGTAAACCCAGGCACCTGATAATCAAAGTCTTTTTGGTGAATAGTCAGCTCTGTGACGAGCTTTAAGCGCTCGGGGGCATTGGTAATCGCAGCCGGATTGAGATTGTCATAGCCAAAGTGGAGAATGGGCCGGGCATCTGCCCGCAGAGAGTCATAGGTGAGAGTCAAACCTCGGGTCATCCCCAGGGATTGGTAGGACACAAGATCATGGGTTTCGACCAGTGCACCGGAGTGTAACTCCACGGTTGAGGTGGCTGGGACGGTTGCCTGGGATTCATGACAGCGGGGGTCTAGATTAAAGGGGTTACTCGCTGGGTCTACTAGTGGTTGGGCGAAGGGGGCGAAGAAGTGCCAGCTACTATTACGAATACCGCCTTCGACCGTATTAATCACCCTGCCATCCGCACTCACCTCCCCAATCCCCACTTTGTCAAACTCCCCGGTGATCGGGTTAATTGACCACAGATCCATTTGCAGGCCTGGGGCATAACCGGCAAGATTGGGCAGGGATAAGGGTGCTGGTTGCACAAATACCATTTCTCCGGGCTGGATCGTGATGACCAAATCCGGGGCCAGATTTGCGGGGAGAGCGGCTGGTGTCAGATTGGTGGGGACTTCAGTAATACTCAGTTTGCCCGTGTACAACTCGCCCTTTTGATCCTTCAGGGTTCCCGCCGCTACGGTCACGGCCGCACCAGGAATCGCTGTTGTCGTGACGGTAATACTTTGAGTGGGATCAATAGATACTGCATTGGCTGTATCCAGTTCTGGCAGATAGATAGGGCGGCTAATGACATTGTTGACCCCAGCATAGACTTCATGCTCGAGCACCAGAGGCAGTTTCTCGGCAATGAAGGGATAGGTTACTGTACCCGGATCTGTTCCCGCAGCAGCCCCATCAATAAGATTGCCGAATACTTTCAGGGTGTTGTTGGGCGGTAACCCACTCAACTCAACCGTGAAATGGCCATTCGCATCGGTGAGGGTTTGATAGCCGTCCACTTCTACGAGTACTCCAGCCAGGGGGGCCTGGTTAGTATTCTGAATCTGGCCCGAAATCCGAGTCGTTGTGATTGGGTCAGGATTAACGGTCAGGGTAACGTCCTGAGAGGTTTGCAAACTACCGCTGGTGGCCACCAGGATAAAGGAGTAGGTTCCCACCTGCTCAGGACTGGGGGTGAATACTAAGGTATTAGCCCCGGTTAAGCGACCGGATGGTAATGGCCCTTGGGCCTTGAGGGTCAAGGTGACGGGATCCCCCTCCGGATCCGTGGCCACCAGAGGAATTTCGAGTCGTCCCCCAGCTATCACCGCCAAATTACCCAAATCTGCCAGTTGCGGTGGTTGATCCCGAGGCCCGGTTAACACTACGGCCTGGAGAGTAAATTGTCGCAGTTGTGGATTATCCAGCCGAATGGCGATGGGTAGAGAGGTTGCCCCTGGCGCTAGATCCCCCGCTGGCATGGCCGCCCTGAGGTTGAGGTAGGCAGCACCCGCTGGATGGGTTCCCGATGCATCCACCAGCGTGACACCCTGGGGTAAATCGGGGAAGAGAACCAGCATCTGACGACTGAGCGCAGTTGTCCCCGTGTTACGGACTTGCAAATCCGCCTGATAGTGTCCTGTCGTGGGGTCTAAACGCACCCGACTTAACTGCACATCAACAGTATTCACCAGGTGATAGCGGTCTAGGCTCACCGCAGGGCCTGGGGTAGCCCGCTGGTAGGAGATCGGGAAAATCGGACTGGCCACTCCTTCAGGATTAACAGTGTTCCGCAGTTGTCCTACCTGCACCACACTATTAACATCCTGATCTGTATTGACCATCTGGAAAACCAATCGCCCCTGACTGAGGTTGCCCAAGCTGGTGAGATCAATCTCTACGGTCGTACCGTCATAGCGCACCAGGCCGGGTGTGAACTCAGCCGTTGTTCCGGTGAGGGCAAATAAAGCCGTCCCTGGTTCTCCCCCATCCAAGAGAGTCTGGCTAGGGTTTTGCGGATCAACCAAGTAAACCAGCAGGCGATCCCGACTGGCACTAGTCGTGTCTTGGTTATCCCACTGGGCCGCTAAGTCGAATTGCAGCTTGCGGCTACCGGCCGATTGACCCAACTCAATTTCTAAGGTGGTCTGGACAAGCAAACTATCCTGTTCCCCTAACGTTAATTGATCGGCAGTCCAGATGCCCCACCCTTGGGTGCCAGTTGCCGCCACCTGAATGCGCTCACCAACCGTGAAATCAACCCGTTGGGTCGTCACATTTCCGGCTTGATCAAAGACCTCGATCACGCTGTGGTGAGCACCAGCCGTGAGGTCACTCTGTAGTAATTGATTAAATCCACCCTCGACCACATTCAGAGAGACAGCAGGTTGGTTATCAATGACATAACGCCCCGTGGTCGCAACGCCGCCTGGGTCTGTGATCGTACCGATCCAACGCACCGTTGGACTGTGGTCGCCCCCGCTAATCGGTGTCTTGAGGGACAGTGTGGGTGAGCCGGTGTCTAAGGTAAAACGGATACTTGTGTTTGCTAGGGCCGTTCCGATAGCATTGATACCTTGGATTTCCAGGGTGTAGGCCCCATCTGTCAAAGGAGCACCATTGAGACTGGCCAGTTGATCCGAGTCCAGCCTAAACTGACCATTGACTAAGGTGGGAGTAATATCTCCAAAAGGACGGCTGGGGTCAAACCGAGCGACCAATCGACTGATGCCTGAGCCACCTGTTACTACCCCGGTAATGGTCGGATCCGACGTAAGTCCGTCCCGGTTCGTGGTGCCCAGAGGTGCTGTATCGTTAGCTAAATTAATCTGTAACTGCGGGCTAGGAAATCTTGGTAGCAGAAAGTTACCAACGACATAGTCCCCGATGGAGTACCCCATTGCCAGACCATCTTCATTGGCAGACTGGAAGTGAATCCCCCCATAGATGCGGCTAATCCCAGCTTCCTGGGCTGCTGCTGAGAAATTAGTAAAGTTACGACTGACCCCCGGTAGGCCCACAGAAGTGCTAGTAAAGCTGTAGTCTTGGCCAAAGAAGCTGGTGAGAATGCTGGCTGCCGTGCCACTAAAGGTACTGTGTCCAGACACGTACTCGGGGAATGGGGGAGTTACAATTAGCGGTGTCCAGGTCGGATCAGCAATCGTACTGGGATTGCCATCCTCATCTGCTTGCCGGATTGCCGTTACCGGCCGCCAGAAGTCATAGGTGTACTTGGCATCCCAGGCCGCAATCCCAGCATCCGCCAGTCCAATGTTGAGCAGGGCAAACAGTCGGGCATTTTCAGCTAGAGAGTAGCCTCGGTCAATCGCCGCCTGCTCCGTGATCTGGTTCCAATGACCCGGTGGGGTATAGGTGCCCGTTCCATCCGCCCAAAAGCGAGCAATTTCTGTTTGCTCTCCAGTCCGAACCGTGCTGTTCTTGGCTCCCAACGCCTTCACCTGATTAAATTCAGTGATGTATTCGGCACTGGTTAGCTCCGGCGGCCCCGCAGGTCGAAACTGATGGCCAGCAGTCATGACAAAGGGAGTGACGGCGGGCCATTGGGGATAAAGGGCGCCATAGTAATTGGCAGGAGTCGGTTGCCAGTGGCCGGGTTCCAGGGTGGGGGTATAAGCCATCACGGTGTCGTGGCCATCCTGACGTCGCCAGTCTAAGATGGCGGCCGCCACTTGCTGGCCAACAGCTACGCCATCATTTTCGGCGGTGCCATCCGCAATCTCAGCTAGGGAGACAGCAAGTTGATGATCTAAGGCTGTTTTTTGGAGGGGATAGAGATTGACGAGTACCTGGTGGGCAGCGGCGGCGGCAGCAGCGGCAGCAGAGGCCCCAGTGGGAGCGGCAACATCGACTTGATAGACTGCGTAGTCCTGTTCAATGGCATTGACTGCATCATAAATTGCGGCATGAACCATGGCCATGTTGCGGGCGGCTAAAGGAGGCGGAGTCTGGTCACGGCGAATGGTGTCCAGCAGGACAGCATTCCAGTCAATGACTACATCAGGATTATTGGGTAACTCACGAGTCAGTATCTGCTCAAAAATCCTTTGATTGCCTGCTGCATCGACTGCGATTACCGTAAATGGATTGTCACCAACGGCTAGATTAATCGCCTCGAAGGTAAAGCGGCCAGCTGTATTTGCTGTGGTGACGGCATCTGTTTCTTGTAACCGGACTATACTGCCTGGCTCACTTTGTCCCTCTAGAGTCACTATGTCTCTTTCAGTCTTGTGATCTCCCAGAGGCGCTGTATCAAACTCTGGGGCCAGGGTGAAATTGGGTGCGGCGGGAGCTGTCGTGTCAAGTACGAAAGATACACTCTGCAAAGCGGAGGTATTGCCGGTGGCATCAGTGGCCTGTAGGAACAAGGTATGTAGACCATCGGGCAGGGGGCCTCCATAGAGGCTGGCCAATTGTTCAGGAGCCAAGCTGAACGCACCATCTACCCCTACAGAGGGGAAAATCTCGATAAATTGTGCGACTGGGGTGGGGGCAAATCCGGCTTTGAGACTAACCAGGCGGCGATCATCTTGGACGTTGCCACTGATACTCGGGTCATTGGTTAATGTGTCGCTAGGACTACTGCCCGTATCGTTGCTTAGAGCTACATCTAGGGTTGGCGGACTGGTATCGGGAGGCATACCTAGGGATGGAACACCAATGATGCTACTCCTGCCATTGAAGGTAATGTCACCCTTGGCTTGCAGTGAGCCATACAAAGTAGAATGCCCACTCAACGTAATGTCATTGCCGCTCAGGAGTTGTCCCCGAATCTGGGATGTTCCTCCATATATAATGTCTCCCTGAGCAATGACCTTTAACTGATCCGTCTCAGTGTTGGTCGTAACATCAGTGAGTTTTAAACTGTCCCTCCGACTCCCACTGGCGAGGAGAGACTCTCCAGACAGACGAACTTTATTTTTGACAGTAATAGAGTCAGACGCTAAAACATCCAGAGCCTCACCCCGGACATCAGACAGAGTAATGCTGCCTCGGTTGGCAATTAGGACAACTTCATTGAGGTCATGGTTCTTACCCTGAAAGCGAATATCTCCTGACTCGACAATCAGGACTAGATGTTGCAAATCAACACCCGCTGGAATCACCAGATCCCCTTGATTAACTCGCACAACCACAGGTTGGGCCGCTGTTCCACCTACACGAATGTCTGAGGATGGAGTTTGGTTCTGGCCAGAAAGTTCGGGGGGAATGTATCTGCGCCAATCAGCCGCTGTTTTCAGAGACCCTTGATTAAGAACAATAGAGGTGTGATTGTCTGGTACTTGGTCAAGGACATCACTAACCAAGGTGGCGTGGAGAGGTACCGTAATAGTCTGAGGGGGGACAACTTTAGGGGGGAGTACTCCATCATAGTGAGTGCCATTTGCTCTGGCAACGGTATATCCCGGAGCTACGGTAATCCCATAGTCAATGATCAGTGGGTTTCCCTGAGTTCCTTCTAGAGGGTTACCTGCTGCATCCCGTCGTACAGGCAGCACGGGATTACCATTAATCCGAAATCCAGTGCCGGCATGGATACGTGCATCATCGACTAAGTTTAGTGGCTCTCCATCAAAGTCTGCACTGCCATTAATGATGACTTTACCGTTGGCCTGGACAGTAAAAGATGGCAAATTCCCCATCGGGGGAGGTACTACCGCTGCTCCCGTACCCGGTATAGTTAAGGGCTGATTGGAACTTGGATTTGGAGATGTAGTCCCTGCTGGCTCAAGAACAATGGGTGACTGCCTGCCTGTCAATAAATCCGTCGAACTCAAATATGATGTGGAACCCGTTAGTGAGTCCTTAAGAGTGAGAGGAGACGTAGAGCCAGTCAATAAATCTGTGGGAGCAAAAGATGATATCGAACCCATTATTTGCTCAAATTTACTTCCTTGGGAAAAATTGCGTTGAGGGACATTTTCCAGACTAGGAAACAGTCCTAACTTTCCTGCGGAGGGAAGTAATAATGGTTCAAAGCTACGAGTTGCCGAGTTCACTTCCTGAATGCGGTCTAACCCAGTGCTAGAACTCCCTTTTCCTACTGTCAAAGCTTTGAGCAAGTCTCCTAGACCACCGTCTTCAGTCAGAGATTCTTGTCCTAAAAGTGAGTCACCTAACCCATAACCCAAATGACCATTCGCAAGGCCTGAACCTCGATATCCTTCCAACTTAACCATTTGTGTTATGACTCCAGTATGCTCAACAAATAGGGAGTTATGGGCTGTTAAAGTAGAAAGAGGCCTTGAGAATTAAGTTAAGTAATGTCTTACTGAGAACTCTATTCTTTCCAATCTATGGTGTTGATAGATTTTTCAACTTTTACAAAAAGGTTCTATCATTGGAGTAACGAACTGATCAAGTGTCTACGCTACATCTTCTTAAATCTTTACCATCAATTTCGGCATTGTCTCAATCACATCACGGTAAATTGCAACGTCAGATTGCCACTGGTCAATGATTTTTACTATGGAATTAATCTTCTCAGGGGAGTTATTGTCAGAAAGTCTATAGTTAAAATTTCCAGAAAACAAAAGTACAGGAATTTTATCTCCATCGCCATTCTCTAAGTGTCCTTGGTTAATAGCGATGTTGAGTTCACGTCCTTCAAGTTGGTAGCCCAACTGAATTACAATTTTGGCAGGTGCTCCTCCACACTTTTGCCAGTCTCCCGAAGCCAAAAAGGTTTTGCCAGAATCCTCGTGACCTCCTGGGGAATAAGCATCACACCTAACGTGGCATCGAGGATTGATTCCCACCTGCTGATAGTCTAAGTTTGGTAGGGCTTGTACAAATCGGCTTGCTGAGGCGGCAACTTCCCCAGTCATTTGCTCTTGATGGTTTAGAGGTTGTGCTAGGGCTATTTTGTCTGCCCAGGCGACAAAACTAACTCCATTTTGAAAGACAATTTGTGAGACCTGAGGGGTGCAAATGGGTTGGCGAGCCAGTTCCCATGCTGCAGGTACGATGCCACTGTATTGGAGAAAATCTGACGTTAAGGTTGCGGGGTTGTAACGTTGAACAACCATTACGATACTAATATTTTCAATGGTAAGTATGTTAGACATGGCTATTTAACGGTTTCCTTGAATCAAGTATTGCTAAACATAAAATTTACCAGAAGTGTTGAAAGTTAGCTAAAGTACAAAAAAAGGTAAAAGAATAGCATTTTTCTCCTTAAAAGTATGAAAAATAGTGAGACTATCATTGCATCATTCTCAAATACTGTCAAATCAATTCTGAAGCAAATCAGCGGTCACGATTACCCAGTTCTAAACTCTCAACTGCTTTTTAAAATCTGGTTAACCTACGTCTTAGACCAAGGTATAACCAGCATAAGATCCTTATTTTACTGCTTAAATAAATCAGGAATTGAGATTGATATGTCTACCCTTTTAAAAGCAAATAAAACTCGTGAAAATAGCTTGTTTCGGCGATTTTATGTTCAACTGATCCAGCAAGTCAAACGGAAAAATACCACCTTTAAGCTGATGCTATTTCCCATTGATTCAACGGTTATTACCTTAACCAGTAAGCTCTTTTGGTTGTAAGGATATTATCAAGTGAAGTTGATTAGTGGATTTAATTTGACTCAGAACGTCAAAAGTAAATTCATGATTAACTTCGGTCAAGAAAACGAGGTCAAGTTTACCGATAAAATTCTGACAATAATTCCGAAAATCAACTCACCATAATGGATAGAGGATTCTCCGACTGGAGATTTATCGATGAATTGAGCCAATTACGACATCTATTTTAGTGCAAATTAAAAACATTATGAAGACCGAACTAGACCATGACCGCTATCGAATCATTCAATTTTATGATTTAACAGTGGCGTAGAGTTTCGTTTGAAAACTAATCTTCCAGGAATGAGTGATGAAGAGATTAGTGAGTTGTATCGACATCGCTGGACAATTGAAAATCTATGGAAATTTCTAAAGATGCACTTATCTTTAGATAAATTAATCCCTAATAGTCTTGATGATATAACCACACAAATTTATATGATTCTGATTACATATTTAATCTTATAGTTAATAGATATTCTTATTCATTTTAGTCGTATATTATTAGATGAATTGCGTTATTTCAACTTAAATTAAGTCGGCATTGTTCGGTCATTCACTGGAGCTTTAATTAGGAGCCGCAGCTACTGCTCTCTTGAAGTGTAAAGTTTTATCTCAGCTTTTAATGTTTCTGATTTAACGGGTGCATCTCACTTAGGAGGCGAGTATATATACTCAGTGCGAGAGTGAGTTAAAGCATTGAGAATAAACGTAATGTAAATCAAGCCAGCCCAATGGATAGACAGACGCAATCAGAACTCCAGACTCATTTAAATGCCATTGCGGCCATCCTGTTTAAAGAAGCCGACCCAGCAGACCTGAAAACCTTAGGCGGGATAGAAAAGAGTGTGCGAGGCTTAGCCCAGGAACATGTTTTGCCCCAATTAGGAATTTTTTATCGACAGCGCAACAGAGACGAGACCTGGAAAAACCCGAGTCATAACGAGTATTCTGGGGGAGCTGCACCTAAGTCAGTCTCAAGCAGAGCAATTGCATGTCAAGCCAAGGAGTCGTTGGAGTCCATACCTAGAGCGTTGTTGTCTCTTAGTGAGTGCCAATGCCTCCTATCAGCGAGCCGAAGAAGATATCGAGGTGTTGACGGGGATAACGGTGTCCCACAGCACCCTCCAGCGTCTGGTGCAGCGTCAGGCGTGGCCGGAGGTGGTATTGACCCGCCCCATTGAAGAGATGAGCTTAGATGGGGGGATGATTCGCCTGCGCACCGAAGCAGGAACCCCCTGTGAGTGGCGAGACTACAAAGCCTTAGCGATTCATGACCAGGCCGGGGTTGCCTTCTTTAAGGACAATGAGGGCTTAATCCATTGGGCCAATCGTCAACCTCGAACTACTCCCTTTACCGGTTTGGGGGATGGGCATAACGGGGTCTGGAACATTCTGACTCAGATAGGGACGACCCGAGAGCGGATTGAAATCTTGGATTGGTTTCATTTGATGGAAAACGCCCATAAGGTGCAGGCGACACCCACTCAATTAAAAGCCGTGCGAGACCATCTCTGGCAGGGACAGGTGACGCTGGCCATTCAAGTGTTACAGAACTATCGGTGTCTGGGAGCCTCGACCTTTATCCAGTATTTAAGGCATCATCAACACCGAATCATTCACTACCAGGCCTGGCAGGCGGCGGGGCACTCGATTGGCTCTGGACAGGTTGAGTCCTTCGTGAAGCAGATTAGTCTCCGGGTGAAGTTGCCAGGGGCGCAATGGTTGCCGCAGAATGTTCCTAAGCTATTGAAACATCGCTGTGCTTATCTCAATGGCGCTTTTGCTCCTTGAGTATATATACTTATTACCTAATTGAGATGCTCCCGATTTAACAGTCTTAAGTTGTCAAGTTAACTCTAACAGTTTAAGTTATTACTATTGAATTAATTCAAAGTTAGAATTAAATTCTTTTGCTGAAATACCAATGTCTTTTGCTGAAATACCAATGGCTATACTAGCTGCTCCAGGAGAGTGACTCTTGATGAAAACAACGTAAAACATATCATCAATTTTGTGATAAGGATTTATTTTATCTGTAATCATGTCCTTTACATATCCAGTCGGGTTTTTAGCGGGAAATTTATAATAGCTGGACAGATTAATTAGTTTCATTTTTGATTAACAGATTTGTTCAGGTTTTACATGGACGTAGCCTTGTTTGCGATAGCAGTTTGGCTTAGAACTAGGTGGTTGATTACAGGGTGGTCGCTGGTCAAGTGGCACTTCTTTAACCTGGATGATTTTGGCATCTTCCAGATTCCAGCAATTACCGCTCATGTTGTAGTGGTTATTGCGACATCCTAAACAATTCTTTTTGTCCATTCGTTTCTGCCTTAATGACGCTTACTCTGAAAGTTAAAATAGACAGCCTTGTAATATCGATTCATCACGGGTAATGGCTTCAAATCGAGTGGGTGTGATGACCGTGAGTGGTTTGATTTCTTTTTGGATTGGGAACGGGATAACGTTGGTTTCCGGTTCAGGCATGATTGCCATCATGTCGTTGGCCCATTCGGGTAACTCACGCTCTTTTAGGTAATCGAATGAATGTCGTCCGGTGGTGATTACATTATGTTCTGGTTGTTCCAGTTCTTCGGTTTCGCTGGTATCGTCTTCACCGGGGGCGGCTTCCTCCGGCTTGAAGATAATGTCATGGATTTCTTTGAGCCGCTCATTGATGGCTTTTAGTTGTTCGCTATAGGCGAAGGGTTCAGCATTTTGTTTGAGGGTTTTATAGGCTCCATCCAAATTCTGCTTGAGTCGCTCTAGGGTATCGGGAATCCGATTGGTAATTCTTTTAAGGCTGTCAAGGATTGTCTCGGTATAACCCACCTTAATGAATGTGTTGTCCAAGAAAAAGACATTTTTCTCTTGCCACTCGCAACGGAGGGGCAGTCCGTAGATTGAGCCTAACTCTTTGCCCCACCCTAGTTGAGCTTTCCGCAAATCTTGGATGATGTTGGCGGCATCTTCTAGGGAGTTGTATTTCTGATCAAGGATGATAATTTCTCGGTTATTGAGGATGGATTCGAGGTGCTTAATTTTGGCGGGTAACTCCTTGATGAGTTTTGGAGCTTGCTGCTTGTCGTAGTGGAATCGAGTTTGTTCATTACTCCAGGCTTTGTAGAGGAGGTTAAGGCGGCTTTGCTCCTGTTGGAGTTCAGCTTGTTCGAGCATGATTGGGTCGCCTGTGGCCAGTGCTTTGACCTGGGCATAGGTCATGGCCTGTCCTGATATATCTTCGGCGGTTCGGGGTAGGTCATTGCTTTGCCAGACTTGGGCAATGAATTTGGCTTTGGTTTCGAGGACTTGCCAAGCGAAGGAATCAAAGCTGGCGAGGGACTTTGCGCCTGTTGTGACATAGCGAAACACCCACACTTTTTTGAACATATTGCCTTGTCGTGCGGTGCGGCCAAGTCGTTGCACAACATCGCTGGGCCGCCAGGGGGCATCGTAGTCATGTTGGGCAATCATGCGCTGCTGCACATTAACGCCCGTTCCGAGTGTTTGTGTAGAGCCGATGATGACTCGCACCTCGCCTCGGTTCACTTTGCCGTAGAGGGTCTTTTTATCTTTGACTTCCTGGGCGATTTGGATTTGATGGTTAGGGATACCCATCTGGATGAGGCCGTCCTTAATCCAGTCGTAAATCCATTCCCGTAAGTCGCAGAAGATGATTTGTGTTCCCTGGATTGGGGTTGAGAGTTTCCAGATTGTCCAAACATTGAAGATGAGTTCATCCAGCTTGGAGCCTTGGAAGTTTGGGCCCGCTCCGACTAAGCGGGGGTCAAGGGAGCATTTACGGCCATCACTGGTGACTTTGAGCATATTGTCGATGTCAGGTTCGACCATCCGGCCTTGGATACGGTCGGCTCGTTTGGCCAGGTTGGCCATGTAACTGGCTTGCTCAGGGCTTGGGGGGCTGACGGGGTTAATGAGATTGACCTTGGGTTTGGGCAAGTCGATCATGTCTTCGGTGGTAATGTCTGCCACCTTCCGAAACAGGTTCATCAGTTCGGGTAGGTTAACGAACTTGGCAAACCGATTCTTGACTTTGTACTTTCCGGCTGGCGTAATTTCGGGAGCGGTGACGGTTTCACCGAACAAGCTACACCAGGCATCAAAGTGGTTAATGCCGAGGCGTTCCATCTCGTCTGGCATGAGGTAGCGCATTTGGGTATAAAGCTCGGCCATGGAGTTACTGATGGGTGTTCCGGTAGAGAATACGACCCGTCCGCCATTGCTGAGGAGGTAATGGATTTTCATACAGGTATCCTGGGCCCGTTGGCTGTGGCTGTTGGGCAACCCTGCAATATTCCGTTGCTTGGTAATGAAACTTAGGTTTTTGAACTGCTGTGATTCATCCAACATCAGGCAATCAACGCCAAGTTGCTCAAAGGTAAACCCGTCATCTTTGCGCTCTGATTCTGTGACCTTTTTGATGCGGGCCTCCAGATTGTTCTTTTGCCGCTCCAAGGTTTTTGTGGCATCTCGGCAATCGGATAAGCGAATCTCTGTCCGAATTTTATTGAGTTCTTCGTAAAGGAAGTTTAACTCAGCCTCCTTGTCGATCCGAATTGAGAAGAAGTGAGTGTGGGAGATGATAATGATGTCCCAATCTCCCGTGGCAATCCGGGATAAGAAACGTCTGCGCTTCTCTTTACTGAGTGATTCGGGTTCAGAGAGAATTTTGGCATTGGGGTAGAGGAGTTTGGCTTCTGTCGTGATTTGCTTGACGGTGCTATTGAGGCAAGCGATGACAGGCTTGAAGCACAGTTTTAGCCGCCGTAGTTCCATGCAAGCGGTGATCATGGTGTAGGTTTTACCGGAGCCGACAGCGGCGAATATTCCGGTGGATTGTTCTTGGATAATCCGCCAGACTTGGTTTTTCTGATGCTCTCGTAAACTGATGTTTGGGTTCATACCGAGGAAGGTGAGATGCGAACCGTTGTACCGCCGAGGTTTCTGGGTATTGAATGTCTGGTTATAGAGCTTGGTTAGTTCAATGGCCCGTCCGGTGTCTGTCCAAATCCAGTTCAGAAATGCGTCCTTGATTAGTCCGGTCTTATTCCGGCACTGTTCCGTTTCGGTAGGGTTGAGGATGTTTTTATCTAATTCGGAGTCGTAGTCGTACACCACAGGGTCTTTGAGGTTGAGGGCGATTTCGGACAGTTTGATACCGTCATATCGTGCGCCATACGTCCGGTTGTTTTCGACTGAGCTACTGGCCCCACTGTTTACGACTGTCCAGGTACTAGAGGTTTTGCTGCAGTGGACATTGATGTTGTTGAGGTTAAGTAACTGACGGAGGAAGGTTTGGTAGATGGCGGCTGGCACCCAACTACTACTGAAGCGAATACTGAGGGTATTGGCCATGAGCTTCTCAAATTCAGGCTCTGAGAGTTCGCTCAGTTCAATCCCTAATGCTTTGGCACATTCGGCCTTAACATCGGGCGGTGCATCGGGCATTACGGCCAGGGGTAAGTTTTTCTTTAGGTCTGCAACATTTTTGCTGAGTCCAGCTTCTTGAGCGGCCTTGATTTTTTGTTTGATATGTCCTGACAGGTATTCTTCTGCCGTCACCCACTGGTTTTGAGTTGGGTCAAAGTAGATGAGTCCTTTGTCCTGCAGTTCTTGAGTAACGGCATCCATAAGCTTTTTTTATTAACGTCACTTAGTCCGTAGGACTTAATCTGCATCGTGGCTTTTTACATACTCGATGGCCCGTTCCCGATCTTCCTCGCAATATTTTCCGCTTCCGATTATATTTCGTAGTTTTCTGGCTTCGGATTCGATCCCGCCTTCTGCCTTGGCTAGTTGGGATAGCCGTTGCCATAGCCATAGATCGTATTGTTTTACCACTTTTTTCTCCTATTGATGTAAGGGATTGACACTCATCCCAGAGGTTGTTTGGTTTATTCTGAATTATGAGTTTGAATGTATTTCACTGCTTCTTCCCAGACTTCCGGTGGGTAGTCGCCGTATGCAATGATATTGCGGAGTTGTCTGGCTTTCGAGTAGTGGGATTGGGAGGTGGGGTTTGATGTATTCCATTTTTTCTAGTAGGTGGGAGGTTTAAGGTATTCAGACATATCACTCCGGTTTTTTGACGAAAGGAACCCACACTCCGTACAGATCGCACCAATCCCAAAGGTTTTTTAGTTCCTCGTTGAACTCATCAAGGGTCTGAATATAGCTTTCAAAGGAAAAGATGATTTCTTCAAAATCATCTTTTCCATAGGGGTTTTGTAGGAACAGGCTGGTTTGCTTTTGTAGGAACTGGTTTAGCCGTTTTGCGAGTTCTTTGCAACGATGCTTGAGTGCATCTCCTTCCAGGTTCTCGTCTGTGATCAAGTCTCTAATTTTCAGTTCAGCTTTCCATTTCACATTCTTTACTCCGCAGCACAGTAGTGTTTTTTAATCCAGTCGAGGTCAACTCGGCTGTTACCCATTCGTTTTGGGTTGGGTCAATAGACATACTCCTTTGTGAGTGGCGTTGTGGTTATTAGCGGAGTAGGGCTAATTTCGGATTGGCGTAAACTTTAGCGGCTACTGATGGGGAGACAAATAAGATGCTTCTAATAATAGTTACATCAACATTAGGGTTGTCTGCTATTGCCCGAAATCTTGCAACCACGTCTTGAAAAATGCTGTTACAAAAACACGCATCAGAGGTACAGGCTAGTAGATACCCATCAGGAACCCCAACCATTTTGTGGAATGGGTTATCAATGGGAATAACGGGGGTGGGATTGAAATAAATAGTAGTCATAACTTTTCTCCTTGAGGACAGTGGTAGAGTGTATTCCATTTATTTGGTTTCCGGTAATTACTCGGCAGGACAGTAATGTTCCTTGATCCAGTCCAGGTCAACTCTGCCTTTGACGTTAAGGCAATGAATGAGGGCTTCTTCGGCTGACTGGAATGAGTCAGGGACTTGGTATATTTTGCTGGTGCGTTTAGTAAAGATGTCCGCTTTCTTCAGGCTGGTGGTTTCCAGGGATTGTAGGCCAGGGTAGCGCGGGTCATCACCAAAGACGGTTTCATTGTTTTTGCTATTGATGTAGCCATATTTGCGAATCAGGCTGTCATATTTTTTGCTGAGGGTTTGTTGCTCTATGGCCAGGTGTTCTTCACTGGCCGTGCCTTGGATGCTGATGAGGTACTCAAGGATTTCTGATAGCTCCATCAGGTCAATGATTTGGTCTTTGTGATTATCAATTTGCACCAGGGTAGAGCCGACTCGTTGATAAATCCGATTGTTATGGCGCACAAACTGGTAGGACTTGAGGTATTGCAGTTCGGGTGGGATTGTTCTTAGGGTGTTGTGGGGCCCGCTCTTGTAGCAGGGTAGTACCCATGCGGCTGACTTAATGATGGCTTCTGGAATATTGAGGCCGGTACTTTCAAGACCGAGTGTTTCCCCGCCGTATAGGGTGGCCAAGCATAGTTTTCCAAGGAGCCGTTGGCGATTTTGGATGTAATATGCGTTTAATTTCAGGTTTTGGCCAAGCTGTTCGGTTTCTTTGGTGACTTTGCTATTGATCCAGACTGCCAATCCAGGTTCTCGTACCTTTTGGAAAAACATGAGGTCGGTGGTAACTTCGGTGTGGGCCATTTCCTTAAAGGTGTTGTTGGGTAGGCGTACCGCATGAACTAGCTTTGCTTTTCGGGATAGCCATTCCCGGAATTGTTCATTCTGGTCAGTATCCAGGGTTCCGGTACTACTGATGACGACAATGAGGCCACCGGGGCGTACTAAGTCGGTCATCTTGGCAATGAAGTGGGAGTGGATATAGACACCGAGCTTGTTGTAGCGAGGTTCGTGGACTTTGTAACTACCAAATGGCACGTTGCTGATGGCCAGGTCAAAGAGGTCGTCTGGCATGACGACGGTTTCAAATCCTTGGTTGTAGATGGTCGCTGTTGGGTTTAGATATTGGGCAATTTTGGCCGGAATAGGGTCAAGTTCTACGCCTGTCCATTGGATAGGGAGTTGTGGCGGGGCATGGCGAATAAAGAGGCCAGTTCCACAGGCGGGTTCTAATGCGGTTCCGCCTGTAAAGCCGAGTCCCTGGATGACTCGCCAGGTTGCTTTGATAATCTCTGGGTCAGTGTAGTGAGCATTCAGGATAGAGGCTCGCGCTGCGCTAAATTCTTCTGAACTGAGCAAGATTTTGAGTTGTTTCTGACAGTCCTTGGCCCATCCGTTGGCATCTTCACGAAAGACTTGCCAAATACTGCCCCATCCGTTGAACTGTTTGAGGGCCTCGAATAGGGCTGGGTCTTTCTCCCCAGAGTCGAGCCGCTGTACGGCTTCAATAGCGGCGAGGTTGGCTAGTCCTTGTTCCTTTGGCTTCAGCATGGTGTCTCTGCATTAATGACATCCAGGCTGAAAGACTCCCACCGTTCTTTCATGGATTCCATTACCTCTGGCGGGACATTGTGAATACTGCCGTAATTGCCTTCAACTGTGACTACAGAGAAGTCGTGGCCATACTTTTGGGCCATTTCAATGTAGGGTTTGATCTCCCAATTTTGGCAAAAGGTATTGTGGACTGCGATTATTTCTTCGTTGTCGTAGAGTTCCAGGTACTCCTTGATACTTTGCTGGCACCAGGCATGGGACGCAGGGACTAGAATTTTTTGGAGTTGTCCGTTTTGGTAAAGATTTGGAAAATCGTCTGCGCTACATTCATGCTTGGTTAGTAGTTTGGCCAGGGTAGTTTTTCCGGCCCCTGGTAAGCCTCTGAGGATCAGCAGCATTAAAACGCCAGTCCTGTAAAGTCGTTTTCTTGAATACAGGCAACGATCTGGTCGTGGATGCTCGACTTGCCCGACCATTCCTGAATGAGTTCTTTTTCCATTTCGAGTAGTTTTTCTCGATATTCATTTCGGATTGACCTAACAAGTTCGAGGTCTTTTCTTTCCTCGTCTGAGGCCAGGTCTGGGAAGGTTTTAATCTCAAAACTGAGGGCTGATTCGTAGAGGTCTAATCCCTCAAGGGTTGAGTGAAATTCACCGTTAAAGAGCTTATCGTTTGCTACATTTAACATTTTTTCTCGTTAGTTACATCTGCCTTTCCGAAGGACATTCTTGTTGTTCTGATTTGAACTTTATTGTGTTTGTTCTAGGGGAAAGCAATGGAGCGAACAGAGTGAGCGTGACCTGGGGGGCAAGGGGGGGCGGTTTTAGCACCCCCCCACGGCCGGTGACGGTGCGAGAACTTTGATTCCCACGTTTCCGGTTTCTGTCCGTCACCGGCCGAGAGCAAGTAGGCTTTGCTCGTTTCGTGTTTGACGCTAGGTGATCTGACTGAAGGGTACGACCGTTTGTCCCTAATTGCCGGGTGTCGTTAGATGTTGTTGTTGCATAGTCTAGAGGCTGGACAACAGGCCCATCAGTTCGATATCTAGTCTGGGTTAAGCATTATCTAAGGGGCAGGGGAGCGGATGTCTACACCCCTGTTTTCCATGCCTGTCATTCCATGCGCTTTTAGACTGGGGAATATAGGCAAGGGGAGGGATGAATGCAACGGGACTAGCAAGTAGGAAGGCTAAAAAGGCCGCCTACAGTGATTTTTACGAACAAATGTTTCCATTCAATTGTTTTCCCTAGCGAGTAGGGAGAGTCTAAGGAGAAAGAATGAAGGTTTTAGTAAATATCTTGTTTCCATTCAATTGTTTTCCCTAGCGAGTAGGGAGATCTCTATGGGCATCTGAGTGGGGAGTCTATTTATGGTTTCCATTCAATTGTTTTCCCTAGCGAGTAGGGAGATACCGGAATTATCGCTGAGATGCTTGACAATTTGAGTTTCCATTCAATTGTTTTCCCTAGCGAGTAGGGAGGTCAAAGGAATCGGTGCTCGGTTCGTAAGCAAGAAAGTTTCCATTCAATTGTTTTCCCTAGCGAGTAGGGAGTTCTTCAGGTAAAAACTGAAGTGCTTCAAGTGCGTCGTTTCCATTCAATTGTTTTCCCTAGCGAGTAGGGAGTTCAAGCGCAGCAAGACTGGCCTCGGAATTACCTGATGTTTCCATTCAATTGTTTTCCCTAGCGAGTAGGGAGCTAAAAAGCAGTTTGACCCCGCCGTGTTTTCTGTCCTGTTTCCATTCAATTGTTTTCCCTAGCGAGTAGGGAGTTAGTGGATGGATTTACCAACTTATTATGCTTGTAGTTTCCATTCAATTGTTTTCCCTAGCGAGTAGGGAGGGAAATCTGGCAGAATCGGGACGTTTTACAATCCTTGTTTCCATTCAATTGTTTTCCCTAGCGAGTAGGGAGCGATGGAAAAATATGCTGCTACATACCTAGATTCAATGTTTCCATTCAATTGTTTTCCCTAGCGAGTAGGGAGTCAACCTTTTTTAGGAGACTGGCCGGAAATGATTGGTGTTTCCATTCAATTGTTTTCCCTAGCGAGTAGGGAGCAGGTATAGTTACTATCTTTTCCCAAAACTTCTAGGGAAGTTTCCATTCAATTGTTTTCCCTAGCGAGTAGGGAGGGTAGACAAACCCCGGACTCTGTAGGTGGGTTCTTAGTTTCCATTCAATTGTTTTCCCTAGCGAGTAGGGAGCAGTTACAGGAGCCTTTACTACGCTATTGGGTACGGTTTCCATTCAATTGTTTTCCCTAGCGAGTAGGGAGCAGAAATATTCACCTGAATACTTTTGGAATCCCAAGTTTCCATTCAATTGTTTTCCCTAGCGAGTAGGGAGATAGGGAGGGTACGTTAAACGGTTTTTATCCAAGTAGGTTTCCATTCAATTGTTTTCCCTAGCGAGTAGGGAGCTATACCTGGTACAAGGTGAATGGGACTCTATTCACGTTTCCATTCAATTGTTTTCCCTAGCGAGTAGGGAGGTGGAAAGGCTAAACCCTTTACACAAGTGTATTCTGGTTTCCATTCAATTGTTTTCCCTAGCGAGTAGGGAGAATACTTTTGGGCACTGGTAAATGCTGAGAAGCATGTTTCCATTCAATTGTTTTCCCTAGCGAGTAGGGAGTGTGTTGCAGGCAATGTCGGAGCTACCTTAAACATGTTTCCATTCAATTGTTTTCCCTAGCGAGTAGGGAGCCGAATCGTCTGTATCAATGGCCTACACCGGCCGATAGTTTCCATTCAATTGTTTTCCCTAGCGAGTAGGGAGATAAGCAATTGACGGGGTTAGGGTTCCGTCACTAAATAAGTTTCCATTCAATTGTTTTCCCTAGCGAGTAGGGAGGGCCAGAGTCTTGCAAGATAGCTGGCTGGAGTTGGGTTTCCATTCAATTGTTTTCCCTAGCGAGTAGGGAGGCAGGATGTTGCGGCCCGCCGACACTATCTTTATAACTGGTTTCCATTCAATTGTTTTCCCTAGCGAGTAGGGAGTTGAAGTGACAACCAAGGATGAACGGAAACCATTCGGTTTCCATTCAATTGTTTTCCCTAGCGAGTAGGGAGTCGACTTTACTGGCTTGCCATAATGCGGGTTTTCAGTTTCCATTCAATTGTTTTCCCTAGCGAGTAGGGAGTAGATTTTAAAATTTCTAAAAATGTTTCATTGTCTCGTTTCCATTCAATTGTTTTCCCTAGCGAGTAGGGAGTTGACTACATGAATGCCAATGCGCCGTCCAGAAGTTTGTTTCCATTCAATTGTTTTCCCTAGCGAGTAGGGAGGTCAGAGAATGAGGACAAATTTAACGGGTGTAAAGGTTTCCATTCAATTGTTTTCCCTAGCGAGTAGGGAGAACAAAACCGAAGTCATCTACAATAACGAATCTTATGTTTCCATTCAATTGTTTTCCCTAGCGAGTAGGGAGAGAGTATTACTGTGATCTAGTTGCGTACTACAACAAGTTTCCATTCAATTGTTTTCCCTAGCGAGTAGGGAGTTGCAGGTGGAATCCAATGAGTCCGCGCAATCCAAGTTTCCATTCAATTGTTTTCCCTAGCGAGTAGGGAGCGTTGAAGTATTTGCCGTGAGAGGGGGCGTTCATTAAGTTTCCATTCAATTGTTTTCCCTAGCGAGTAGGGAGAGATGATGTTTATCGTTGCGAATCTGATATTCTAAAGTTTCCATTCAATTGTTTTCCCTAGCGAGTAGGGAGCTAGAGTAGGTGACTGTATTGATTTATTTTATCGTGTTTCCATTCAATTGTTTTCCCTAGCGAGTAGGGAGAAGAAACTTCGTTTTCAAAGCCTCTTCTCATTGCGGTTTCCATTCAATTGTTTTCCCTAGCGAGTAGGGAGATCAGAATCGTCTTACTTATGCGCCTTATATCGAATTTGTTTCCATTCAATTGTTTTCCCTAGCGAGTAGGGAGTCATCCCCTCACACACCGTACACATAACGAAGGGAGTTTCCATTCAATTGTTTTCCCTAGCGAGTAGGGAGCGAATTTACACTTGAAGAAATTGGAACGGATGGAAGTGTTTCCATTCAATTGTTTTCCCTAGCGAGTAGGGAGCAAGAGAAAGTGGATAACCGCTTTAAGCAACTGCAAGAGTTTCCATTCAATTGTTTTCCCTAGCGAGTAGGGAGGAAGTCATTTATAACAACGATTCTTATGTACTCAGTTTCCATTCAATTGTTTTCCCTAGCGAGTAGGGAGTCGATTCTCAGATAGGCTATAGGCTTAATGCCTAAGTTTCCATTCAATTGTTTTCCCTAGCGAGTAGGGAGTTTATTTGCCTAGCATGGTTGCTTTGTCTTTGATAGTTTCCATTCAATTGTTTTCCCTAGCGAGTAGGGAGTTAACTATCCTTGGTGACAGTAAGGCACATTACAAGTTTCCATTCAATTGTTTTCCCTAGCGAGTAGGGAGTTTATTAGGGTATGCATTTATGACTGTTATTTCTAGTTTCCATTCAATTGTTTTCCCTAGCGAGTAGGGAGTAAATACTAGGCTATCCTTATTTTTTGTGTGTTCAGTTTCCATTCAATTGTTTTCCCTAGCGAGTAGGGAGAGACGATCAGCAACCAGAACAACCCCCTATTTTGAGTTTCCATTCAATTGTTTTCCCTAGCGAGTAGGGAGCAATAATCCCAATGGATCGGTTTTCCATCCTTTGTATGGGTTTCCATTCAATTGTTTTCCCTAGCGAGTAGGGAGTAAAGTGTCGAACTCTCTTTTTGTTAGACCTTGATAACCTGTTTCCATTCAATTGTTTTCCCTAGCGAGTAGGGAGAAGATGCAGTTGAATGTACTCTCTGACAGATACTACGTTTCCATTCAATTGTTTTCCCTAGCGAGTAGGGAGGCAATGACGAAGAGTACGTTCGAGTAAAAGAAGCAGTGTTTCCATTCAATTGTTTTCCCTAGCGAGTAGGGAGCGTAGAGGAGCTAGTAAACGTAAATTAAAGGATTTTGTTTCCATTCAATTGTTTTCCCTAGCGAGTAGGGAGATAAAATTAATGCCTGATTCTCAACTGTTTCAGGTAGGTTTCCATTCAATTGTTTTCCCTAGCGAGTAGGGAGAAATAACACATCCTGCGATGTCGTAGAAGATATTAGTTTCCATTCAATTGTTTTCCCTAGCGAGTAGGGAGCATTCGGGAACGGGCAAACGCTGTTGGAACATTTACGTTTCCATTCAATTGTTTTCCCTAGCGAGTAGGGAGGTTACACTGCAATCAGTACCCACTTGCCACCCTAAGGTTTCCATTCAATTGTTTTCCCTAGCGAGTAGGGAGTGGGTAACGGTGGGATTCCCTTTCTCAATCTCGTTCAGGTTTCCATTCAATTGTTTTCCCTAGCGAGTAGGGAGTGGCAGCAAAACTCGCAGCTTCATCTGCCGATTTACGTTTCCATTCAATTGTTTTCCCTAGCGAGTAGGGAGCAAGCACCTAAAAATACTTACCCATTGAAAGTCGCGTTTCCATTCAATTGTTTTCCCTAGCGAGTAGGGAGTTATAAGGAGAATGATTATAAATTCGTCTCTAGTAAGTTTCCATTCAATTGTTTTCCCTAGCGAGTAGGGAGCTAACACGATTGAGGCTGAAGTTATCGTAGGCCGTGTTTCCATTCAATTGTTTTCCCTAGCGAGTAGGGAGTTTCTACTATGATTCCCATGGCACTGGTTATTTTGTGTTTCCATTCAATTGTTTTCCCTAGCGAGTAGGGAGTTGAATTTGATTTCCATTCTTCCATTAACAACACCTGTTTCCATTCAATTGTTTTCCCTAGCGAGTAGGGAGAAATCTGTATGAAACCTTTGAAGCGGGCGATAGCGAGTTTCCATTCAATTGTTTTCCCTAGCGAGTAGGGAGACGAGATGGTTTAAGCCTTTCATACGCCTTCAACAGTGTTTCCATTCAATTGTTTTCCCTAGCGAGTAGGGAGAGATACTCGCAGGGCTGCTAAAGCCCTTAAAAGAAACGCAGTTTCCATTCAATTGTTTTCCCTAGCGAGTAGGGAGTTATATCCGTGTTCTGAAGTGTTTGTTTGGAGGTCAGTTTCCATTCAATTGTTTTCCCTAGCGAGTAGGGAGTTAGATTCGCATCCGTCTTGTTGATATGAATAGACGTTTCCATTCAATTGTTTTCCCTAGCGAGTAGGGAGTTGACCTGGACTACTTTCCCTGTACCCTTCTGTACGTTTCCATTCAATTGTTTTCCCTAGCGAGTAGGGAGGCACTTACGTTGTACGAAGCATTGCGTACCTATAAAGTTTCCATTCAATTGTTTTCCCTAGCGAGTAGGGAGAAGAAGCAGGAAATCCCCTTAGACATCAAGACGTAGTTTCCATTCAATTGTTTTCCCTAGCGAGTAGGGAGAAAAACATCAATCTGTTTAATGCCATCGGTTCTAAGTTTCCATTCAATTGTTTTCCCTAGCGAGTAGGGAGAACTGCAAGATCATTGTAAATCTCTTCCCGATATTGGGTTTCCATTCAATTGTTTTCCCTAGCGAGTAGGGAGGCGTCAGTAAATCTAATAATCTTGCGTTGTTTTCGTGTTTCCATTCAATTGTTTTCCCTAGCGAGTAGGGAGTCTTCGTCCTCACTGTTAAATCCCTTTTCTATTTTGTTTCCATTCAATTGTTTTCCCTAGCGAGTAGGGAGTTCTAGTGAGTAATCGTCAGCGCAGTCTTTTAGTCTAGTTTCCATTCAATTGTTTTCCCTAGCGAGTAGGGAGATTAATCGAATTAACGGCGGATACGGCTGAGGTTACGTTTCCATTCAATTGTTTTCCCTAGCGAGTAGGGAGTCCTTCTATTAAAACCTATGTAGAGAGCAGTGTCTAGGTACAAGTTGCGAGGCAAAACTGGGGAGAATATTCTTGTTGCATAACATTGGTGTGAGATATGGTCGAAATCCTTGTCTGCATAGGGCATCGAGGCTGAGAACGAGAAGATGGAGTTTTCCATGATTGACAGCAAGCCTCGATAAATATCTTAGATAATCGTTGAAGTGGCCTGGTTAATAACTGGTGATCCCCCCCAAACTTCTATAGTTTCTAGTGTGTGTTTAGACAATGGATAAAACCTCAAATGATCTTCATTAACGTTAACTCTTTTGAGTAATCGTCTTTTGAGTTCGCAATATTTTTTATTACTTAAAATACATTCAAATACACTGTATTGGACTCTGGTTCCATAGCCCTCAAGTAAGTCAGATACTTTTTTGCGCCTCTTATTACACGGAATGTCATAGGCAATAATATAAAGCAACATTGGTCAATTAGCGAATTAGATAGGGTTGATATTTACGACTTGGAGCATATGCAAATTCCCGAAATCGCTTAACTTGTTGCATTAAGGAGTCCCATCGGAGTTGATGGTCTGGGCCGATTGCTTCTTCCATACGATTTAAGAATGCTTGCAAGTATTTTTTACGTCCTGAGTCATTTATATAGCAACCACCATTGATAAATTCAAAGTCTTGATCTGCGTCAATCATATTGCGATTGATCATATAGATAACTAATGAATCTACTATGGCAGTTCTAAACTCTTCGATTAAATCAGAAGCTAAGGCCGCATGTCGTTCACTGGCCTGATGTAAACAGGCTTGATACGGATCAAGATCATTAAGTTCAATCAGGCTTAAGAGATGGTTCCAAAGTACTTGGTAGCCAAAACTCAGCATAGCGTTAATCGGATTTCCTGGGGGACGGCGTGTGCGAGCAATGAAGATGAAATTTGGATTTTGGATGCAGTTTCCAAATGTGGCAAAGTAGATGGCAGCACCAGCACCTTCAGTCCCGAGTAGTCGCTCAATAGTGTCTGTTTGGGGGACTTTAGTGATTAAGTAGCCGAGTTGCTGAATTGCCATTTCCAAATTGGTTGATGGATGTGAACGGTGATGCCGCATTAAGAAGACTCGACTGTTTTTTAGCTTGGCGGTCACAATGGCCTGGGCTGCTAAAAGCCGATCCACTGGGGTCAGGAGTTGTTGATAGCGGCTCAGTTGTCGATAGCCTCGCTGAATTGGCAAAACTCTGCCGTAGCAGTAGCCCATGCGTGAAAGATAAAGGATCGGAATTTCTTGGGCTAGGCAAGCACGAATCAACTGGGTTGTGACCTGGGATTTACCAAAAATTAAAATCTGTTCAACTAGGGGGAGTTGGACCTGATTAAGGGTTGTTTTACCCTTTTTAATCAGTATTTGCTCTTGAGACAGGCAAAGATAGCACCCTTGCTGCGATACATAAAGCGATTTCATAGGTATATCTCGCAATGGGACTGTGTAGTTAGCGGTCTAAGTCACTAGATTGGGAGCGTTTCTGAATTTTGGACTCATGGGGATTGTTGACTAATTCTGCCCGTATCGAGTCTTTTTGGAGATAATATATGACGCGATCACTAATGGTGGCGGTTAAATAGCTGGCTAGAGTGACTAAGACAGTATTGATGATGACCGCTGCTAATCCTAAGGGGGCGATTAATAAAATGATGAGGGTTAAGCTGCCGTTGACCGTGGCCTGGGTTAGATTGCGAATTTGGATGGCACGATGAGAGATATACATGGTTGCAAAACCTGAGTTGGAAGGAGATGTGTTCCAAGATATCCAGGCCTGCTAGCGTAGACTACTTTTTGGTGCGATTGACAAAGATTTCCAGTAGAAGGATTTAAATTCAGATAGCTTTTTTAACTTTCGAGTTGCTCCAGCCCCCAGTGATAGAGGTCTTCGAGAAGAGTATTGTCTGGAGGCTCCAATTTTTCAGGACAGAAATGTTCAATGAATGATATGAGTCTCTCAGCTAGTTGCATATCTTTAGAAGATTCACATTGCTCAGTAACAATCGAGGTTAATTCATCTATTGAGACAGATTGATTACTATGTACAACTGCATTTCGTTTTTCATTCATCCATTTTAAAATCTGAATGCTTGGGGACTGGTCTTGCAAGCCCATTAACGCTTGCCAGCCCATCCGCAATTCACCAAAAGTGGCTTTATAGTTCTTGGATGAGATATGTTTTTTATTCTCTGCAATAACAATATATCCATTTTTTATCCATTTTTCTCTTTTAAATCTCCAAAATAACAATCGTTCCAAAATTTGAAAGAACTGCATAAATGCTGCTGTGTAATTTTCACGTTGGAAATTTAAAGAAATAAACAATCTTAACTCCCAAAGAATAGTAAATTTACTCTCTGGTGTTTGTCTTTCTTCTGGCTTATTTATAATCTGAATTTTTTGTAACCACTGATTGCGTTGAGTCTTAGTTATTCCGGTAACTTGGGGGTGTTTATTCAGAAATTCAGAGAAATTATTAAGAGCTTTTCCTAACTCCCAGTTACTCGCCAGAGTTAGGTACTCTGCCAAAGCATAAACGACAGGATAACGATCCGTATGGGCTGCCAGCCAAACCTTAGCTTCTGCAAAATCACCCCGTTTCCATGCCGAAAGAATTCGTTCACGCTCGACTGGCCAAAAGTATTCTCCTAGGCTCATCAGGCTGTAATGACTCGCAGGGGAAGCACTGCTATGACCCTCTGAAACCACAGGATATGCTTCTTCTGGCTCTTGAGGGATCACGTGTTCAACAACACATTTACGCATTAAGGCTGCGGCACAGATTTCTAAGCTATTGGCAATTTTAGGAATTGACCCCTTAGTCTGAATTTGAAGAATGTGCGGTTCATCATTCGTACTTGCTTCAACTAAAATATCGTTGACCAAAAACTCCATCAGTTGCTTCTGAATTTGTTCAATGTTATCGGCATCAAGGAGTGGATTCCAGGTTTTAACAATCAGGTCGGGGTAGGATTGTCGGATTTTTGCAGCCATTAACTCTGCCAGCCATAACGTATCTGAGCGGCGAAATCTCCAGGAAACTGTATCGGGCTGGTTTGTCCCCCAGAGGATTACTCGATCCAGACCATTCTTAACTTCTTGAGATAAGATCACACCATCCATCAATAGCTCAACCGGACTAAAATCCTTTGAGACTTCAGCAAGGTGGTAAATTAACTCTCCCAGATGGCAGGATGCCCAGCGAAGCTCATTATTTGGGGCATCACTATGAAACCCTCGTTCTTGTCCAAATTCAGCATAGAGTTCATCAATATGGTGTGGATGCCCTCGATCTCCATCAGCTCCTAAGGAGCGAACAATACCATTGCTACACTGCCAGCCAACTTGTCGTGTACCAACGGTAATCATCAAGGTTTTCATATTTCAATCCTTTGGGTTAGTACTCTTTAATGATAAATTGAGCTTCAGACAGACCTTGCTGATTTTGCCTTAAGACTCGAATGAAGCGTCCCTGCAAGGACTCTTGTGAAATTAAGTATTGATGGAGTACGAAAACTTGCTTTAATCGTTCACGATCTTCTTTTAAAACGATGATTCCAGCATGGCTGAAACCACTGCGGTGTAATTTCAAGAAATCATCTCGGTTATGGGTGATTACACTACGCTGTTGCTCAGTTGCTAGGGATAAGACCTGCTCATCAGGGACTTTTTGATTGGCATTACCAGCTTCGTAGGAGGTCAACACATCATATCCTAAGTGCCGTAACTCTTTCACGATAATAGAGGATAGATTTTCATTGACATAGAAGCTAAACATCCCAATCCTTCTCCTGGGCATGGGACAGAATTAGGGTGTCAATTTCCTCTAGATGAGTTTGATAATATTTACGACAAATTAATAAGTCAAGACCTGTTAATCCTTCAAAGTCAATTAAGAGTTCTTGATCATTGGCTCCCTGTTGAATCAAAGAAACGATTGTCCAGACTGGAATGCGTGTGTCTCGAATACAGGCATAGCCACCACAAACTCCAGGGGTTTTCTGAATTGTTTTGGAAACTAAGGTGTTTTGAAACAGATCATAGTCATCTTTAGGTAAGGCTATGATTGCATCGGTGAGTGATTCAACTAGTTTTGAGTTCATAGGGTTCTCTCAAGGCCTGGGATATTAAGTAAAAGGAAAGATTTGAAAGCAGGCCTCGGCATTAGTATTAAGTTCTTCAATAAATCGAGAACGTGGGGCTTCGGTGGCTCCAAATACTGTCACAATCTGATAGTGTTCTAAATCCGCAATCCAAACGGGAGAAGGTTTAACACCCCCAGGCCCTCCAACCTGTCCACATAAGTTTCCGTCATAATAGTTCCCTTGCTTAAATCGTGGATGATGAAGTTGTGCTAAGGCATAGGGCTTACCATAATCCTCTCTACCTGAACACACTAAAATTCGGCAATGTGCATCAATCGCCTCTTTCCATTGATTATTGCGAACTACACCATTTGGTCTTAGATTGCGGGGATTGATGTTGGCCTGGGTGAATTGCGATAGGGCCTGGTAGAACTGATCTAAGTGTTGGCGAAATCGACTGTGCATTGCTTGAGGAGTTTTAGGCAATTCCCAAAAATTATCATTTCTTTCAGGTTTTAGAGTTGCTCCCCGCCACCAAGGTGGTTTAGGATTATTTCGATTTTGACGAGAATAGCATGGTCGCCTTGCCCCTTGACCAATCCCGCCAAGGTGAAACATCAGCCAAGTAAGGGATTTTGATAGTTTAGCTAGGTTTTCTCCTTTTTGTGCCGAGACTTCTGTTGAGTAATCCAAAACTAAAGTTCCTAATTGTTTGCCACAGGCCTCTTGTCGCCCTTGTTGATTAGGCCTGGGTTTCATTTGGACAAGTTGATCATTCTCAATCCGTACTATAAGATAGCCTCGTTTGGGTTTTGGTTTAATGTTTATGTCTCCAAAGATTTCAGCTTCTAATTCCTTTACTGTATTGACTGGCATAACACCCAAGGTAAAAGCCCGAAACCAGTAGCGCAACATAGACTTAAAGGCCACAGAGCGAACTTCAGCCTGAGAAGCTGTATTTGGAACTAATTCTCCTTTATTATTTCGTTTTAGTTTTCCATCTCGTTCAATCTTAAAGGGTTGTTGAAGATCAATTTTTTGTTGACTATGAATCAGTTGACCTTCGAGAGTAAAGTCTACTCGGAAAAAACCTGGCGGAACCTTGTTATTCGTACTGAGAACTCCATAGCCTGTATTCACCTGAGAACCAATGCCTGCTGCAAGTCCCTGAATGAGCCACTTTTTGACTTGATTAAAGGTTTGTACGTCACAGGCCCCGGTTTGTTTAATTCCAATCAAAAACTTGGATTTCTTGAGTGAAAAGAAGGGATTTGGATTTGGTGAATAGCCTGGTAAATTATTGCCATCACCCCAATTCCAAATGTTGTTGGCCATATCTACTTCCAGGCCAGCCGTTTTAGAACTAGGCATCGGATAGGCATCAAGAAAAATGACTTTACCAGCTTTATTAGCGTTATCTTTTGCGTCTAGGGAACCAAAGTAGGGGGCAATCCGTTTTTCGGCTTCTCTCCAATCCGTAATGTTCTCCCGTTCCATAATCTCTCGGATGGCCTGGGTTCGAGCCACACCGCGCAACGTACTAGAGGGAATATAGGGCATTCCTAGAGCATCAAAGGCGGGTAACAAAATACTCTCTGGCCCCCGATGCCCACCCACACGAATTCGCCAAGAACTGGTGACTTCAAAACAATTGGCCTGGCCTGCAATCAATTGAGTTCGGTCATGAAGTTTTTCAAGACGTTTGTGATAATCCTGCCCCATTGCCATCTGCATGATTTGGACTTTCGTATTTGGATCAGTGGAGTCTTTACCATCTTTATTTGGGTTTCGATTAACTTCCCTCATCCATCGGAGGTACTCGACAAAACTTGCAGTTGAATCAGGATCAGGCTGTGGATCAAGTGGATGTTCTAACCAAGGTGATGGGATTGGCTCATTATTACCGCCGGGATGATTACGGTTTGGCCCGCCTTGGCCTGGATTACGGGGCGGATTTCCAGCTCGGCCTCCCCCAGATGCTTGGGGCTGAGGGCGTTGAGTGGCTGCGTAGTTGTTGCGTTGTAGGGCTTGAGGCTTGGACTGACTCTGGCCTGGGCGTTTGGGACGTTCAAAAACCATGAATCATTCCTCCCCTGAAACATCGTGGTAAATTGCGGTGGCCCAAAAACTGAATTCCTGGGCAACTTTTAAGCCTAAGCCTGTTATACCCAAGTAGTCCTCAGGCTCAAGTTCAGTTAGTGTTTTTAAGCCGTTTTCACTAGCAATATCTTTGTTTGGGACTGCCCATAATTCTTGGATAGTTTCAAAAAAGGCGATAACGACATCTTTTTTTCCTTTCTGGTCTTTGAGTGCTTTTTCCTCGGCTTTCAGGCGCAGAAGTCCCCAGGTTGCGATGTAGGTATAGAGTTGCACGGCTTGTCCTTTTTGTTGCTTTACAACGGGGTCTTCTTTGCCAAGGTTTCCCCGCAACTGCGTCAGTTTTTGGTAAACCGGTTGGGCTATAGCTCTGGGGTCAAAGATTTCCATAGATTTCCTCTATTTACGTTGATGTTGAGTGTCTTGATGATGGGAAATAATCCTCAACTAGTCCTAAGTTGCCAACCAGGCCTGGACAAAGCCTCGTCCTAAACTTTCCTGCCCGCCGATTTGTAAAAGAGAATGCTCTCGAAGAATACCTTCAAAAACACGGGTTGTATCTTGCTGTTGCTTGGCCTGGGCGGTTACTCCCCAAGGAAAGTACATGAGGGTGTCAGGTGGAATTGCTTCTTCATAGCGAAAACTACCACTACTGACTGATTTATGCTCATCTAGTTTAATTTTTACTTGTCGCCATAAACTCATTTGGATCAGTGTTGCACAATGTTTATCGGGCAGAACAATAACGCGCTTGATGTCGCTCTTATCAGAAATAGGGATAAATTTTTGCCACTCATCCCAGGCCTGGAGCTGGTCGGGTTTGAGAATGGCATCTTTGAGATAAACTGGCTTGCCTGTTGCTAATATTGGATGAACGAAGCACCTAACAGAAACATCAGGAATAGAACAATCTACTTTGCTTAATCGGGCCCAGCGTTTCAAAAGCAGTGGTGAACTAATCCAGATCACCCCATGGCTCAGGGACGGAACGGGCAACCATAAAATTGAGCCATCTCCAATCCAGATCGCACCCTGTTCTAGCGACCCAGCACTAATTTCGTTACCAAATAAACGGTATTGTTCGGCCTGGTCATCCGACAAACTAGCTCGCAACCGGCCACGAATAGAGCTAGAGGGAATGTAGGGTAGTTCGGTGTGTGACTCACGCGCAATTCCCAAGAGATTGCCTTCCTGAGTTGTGCCACCTGTATGGAGAGGGGAGAGGAGATAAAGATAGACAAGATGCATCGGGTTCATAGTTAATTAACTCCGTAAGGAATCCAAAATAGTTCTGAGTAGCCTAACTGTCGCCAGTTATGGACTTTGTTGGGTCTGCCATTAACGCTGGCCTGGTCTTGAAACAAGGGTTCAGGGCGTTCCAGATAATAAACGCTGCCTGGGGGCGCGGCAAATACTTGGGGGGCGGGGATGCTGGAGCCACCTTCGCGAAATCGGCAGCTAATCGGAACCGGGCGTTCTGTTGCTACGCTCACTAAGGGCCCCCTTGTTTGATTGGGATTGGGAGGATTTGCTAGTTTCCATTCCCAGGGCCAGGCCCGACAGGTAGCAACATCAGAGTGCTTTCGTTCAAAGACTCCTGGTGTTACTAAGTAAGCTAGAGAACGAGCTTGCTTGGGATTGAACTCAAGTGCAGTATTCCCAGTGTTGTAGTTGTGCAGTGATTGCCCTTGCAGGCTCTGCCACTGGGCATCGAGTTCTGAGCAGCGTTCTACTAAAACCTGATGTCCTTCTCCTCCTAATCTCATGGGGACTAGGCTACCAATTTTTTCAATTTGGGTATGGGTAAGTGTATCTACCGCAATAGCTAGGCTCCATCCCTGGTGCAGACGAATCCCATTTTCAACAAAGTAGCCTTCGGATTGCTTTACTTGCCGACTTCCAGACTCAAGGGTATTGTGGGGGCGAGATTCTACACTCCAGGGTACAGGGGTTTCTCCATCTGGACAGGATGAATCGGTTGCGGTGAGAGACTTTCCCTTTAATAAGTTGAGCACAATATCCGAGGGTAGATATTGACGATATTGATTTTGCTGGTCTTGAACTTTTAAGGCATCCTCCTCCGGATTTGTATCACCTTCTGGCAACAGGGGAGTCGGAAACCGTCGATCCCATTCCATTTGAATGCTTGAGTGATTTTCATCTTGTTCTTGTAACCAACGTATTGGGGCTAAGCGTTGAACGCCAGCATAGTTTAAGGGCCTGGGTAAGAAGAGGGTCTGGGCCTGGCAGAGAAATGGCCCTTTGAGAACAAAAGACTGATCGGTGTTTAATAGCCCCCTAATTGCTCCAGCAATGGTGTGGCCATTGGGAGGGAAAACGCTACCAGCCCAGGCTCGTTCACCTGGTGTAAATGGTTTTGCATCCCGAAACAGGAGAATATCTAATGGGGTCAGGGTGTACCAATACATTACAACTGCCCTCCACGAGATGGGACAGTAGAAAGATCAATAATTCGCTTTCGCAGAACAAAAGCTGCTAGTTTAAGCCAGTTTTGAATTTCTTGATCCCGTCCAGCACCACCTGATCCTGAATTAGATGTCTCAGTGGTTGACTGCCAGAGCACCGTCAAGAAAGAAGCAAGAGTCTGACTAAAGACTCGACGTTGATCATCGTCATTGTTAAAGAAGTCTCGCCGATTACAAAAGGCAATCGTCCAGGGAGCAATGGCTGCTTGAGTTGGGGCAGGGTGTTGTTCCCAGAGTTGGGCGGCTTGTTCAAAAAGAGCTGGAGCTGTTTCTAAATCTGGAATAGCGTTCAAAATCTTTCGCCATTTGTCAAAGGTGGCAAATTTACTAGTTGCAGGTAAGGTATTACCATTGCCGTATAACACCCGGATTTGAACCGCATCTTTAGCTTGCCCATCGGGGGCCTGGTGCGCTTTGGCCTGTTTTTCTGCATCCCAGAGATTTTCCAGAGAAATTGCAAGGGGGACAGAATGATGAGCAATAACGACTCCAAAGCTAATAGTGGCTTTAGCTCCCATCGTGAACAAGGGCCTGGCAGAGAGATTCGGTGGCAGTTCATCAGAGTTCCACTTCCAATAGTCGCCCGTATGGTCAAATTTTTCCTGAGGGTCAGGGTCGCCCCTAAAACATTCATGAACATCCCATAACCAGGCATCCCATTCCCAAAGGTTGGTGTAGGCAAGAACATCATCTCCCCCGCCATAAATTAGCCGACCAGCATAGCGTTGTTCCGTTAAGTAGGGCAGCAGTTGGTTAGAAAAGTCTAGTAATGCTCGACTTAACGCACTGTGGGTTGATGGCCCCATCCGTTTACGGAGTCTGAGGAACTGTTCAAAGGCCTGGTTTAGGTTTTGTTGTTGCTCATTGTTTGTCGGTAATGACAGTCCAGAGGGAATATACGCACCGTATGGCTCTAAGTTCGTTCCCCGTAACCACTGGTTCATCTCATCACCATCCCCAACCGCCAACACATACCAGTCGGTGGGATTATTTTGAGGATAGTAGCTATCTAAGATTTCCTGAATTTGCTGACGATAGGTAACGCGTAATTGCAACAGTTCTTGATTGAGTTCTGCGCGTAATTCAGCATCCTGTTGATGACGGATTTGGTTTTCTAGGGCCTGGGTTTGGCTGTTCTCGACTTCCTCTGCTAACCAGCCAGCATTAAGAAAACGGGAGTGACATCTTTGAACCCAATCTGGTTGATGTTCATCAATCCAGGGGATGCCCCAGGCCTGTTCAGTCAGTTCAGCAGCATTAAAATCTTCAACCCATAACTCACGTCTAATGGCTCGACAAGCGTTTTGAAAGTGTTCTTGATGTTCTCGATGTAAACGATTAACTTTTAAGTAGCCAGCAACTCCTGCGGTCAAGTCTGGATAAGAGGCAGCAAAAGTAGCATCAGAAATATCAAGTAGCTGATTTAAAACCTTATGTAGCCCACGTTTGACCGTTTCGGTGGCATTAAGCTGTTCCTTCCCGTCAAATAACCCGGCCTGGCGTTTCCATAGCTTTTTAATGTCTCCCTCGGGTAACCAGTCTTGGCCTGGATGTACGGCTGGGCCAAGACCTGAGACGGTTGAACGGACACTAAAAACAGTAGGGAGTTCCCACGTCCGAGCATTTTTTACTCCAGCTAGAGCAGCTCTAGCTTTGCTGAAAATAAACGGCCACCATGAACCGACGTTGACACTGGATCGTCGCCCTTGTGTTTCTAGGCGTAAGTTATAGGCCTGCCGTAGAAAGGCTAACTCCTCTGTTTGAAATAGTGCATTATCACCCCTAACCTCAAAGGCTTGGTTTTGAGTTGTTAGCCAAGTTTGAAATTCTGTGTTGCGCTCTTCGGGAATCGCAGCACTTTTAAATGCTTCTCCATCTTTACCTATAGCGACTGAACTCCAATAAACTTGCCATTGTTGACCTAACCACCCGTTCCAGGTTTTATGCTCTGCGGCCAGGTCTGGGAGTTGTCTTAAGCGTTGCATCCAGCCACGGGTATCAGCAAGTTCTGAAAATACTAAGCGGCCTAAGGCTAACCACTCTCGCCTGAGGGTCTCTTCAGCAAACTGCATCGCCGCTTTCACTTTCCCTTTCGGTAATATTAAGACTAAGACATTAGGAAATCCGGCCGTTAAAAGTTGCCGCTCAGTAGGGGCTAATATCCACTCCTCGAATGTAGGGAACTGCTCTAATAGCCAGTGATCTATGAGAGGTTGTTGGAAAAGACTCGGATAAATAAAACTGTCTGGCCCATATCGCAGTGCCAGTTCCCAAGACACCTTGGCAGAAAGATAGTGCAAAATCCATGAGCCAGCCCAGAAGTCACGCATCTTACGACTTGCCTTGATTAACTCTTGAACAGGCGTAAAGCTAAATGCAGCTAAGTAAGGATGGGACAGTTGATTTTTGCCCGACCAACGATTTAATTCCTCCAGTGGTAAGTCAAAACCTGCTAACGCCCCGGATAGAGCGGCTGTGATACTGGCATGATTCCAAATAGAACTATCAGGTAAACGTGTTTCGGCGGGCATCAGCAATAACGTTTCATCTTGGCTAAACTGCTGACACACTTGATCTGGTAAACACCGCCACAGCCACCAAAAAACAAATTTAATATCATCCTCTTGCCTAATACTGTCTGGCAACAGAACTTCCTCTAAATTTCTGAGAAACTCAGCCCGCCGTTGACCAGTCGTTAAGCGTTCATGAGGTTCAGGCCTTAGCCTAAAACGAAGTGTTTCCCCGGATAAGAGATGAGTAATATCCAGGCCCTCTCTCCCATAATTGACCGCACTGGAAATTGTACCAACTGCCCCTCGATCACTCGCAGATGCTACATAATCCGCCAAATGAATATGCTGTAACGCTCTACTTTGGGAAGTTTCTGGGTCTATGTCTTGATCAACCCAATCCTGCATCACCCTAAGTTTCCGCCAAAAGCTGTTGCCACTTCGCCCGGAGTTATCGTGCAGAGCTTTTAAGACTGGATCGTGTAATAGGCCCCAAATCTTGGCCTGCCAGAATATTTCAGACATAAGTTATCTATTATCAATGCTTGAAATCAATAGTCCCTTATTAGGATGACCTATCACCAGGAACAAAGTGTTAAATTTCGTGCGACTAACGGTGAACCACTGAAAAGGCTTCTGGTGACTCAATGTTTAGCCTCATGTCAATCAGGTTGCGCCTCTAATCACTTTTTCACAAGGAAATATCCTTTATGATCCCAATCTCCATGTGTTTTAGGGCTGCCCATTATTCACATGGAGGAGGATGTGGGAGGGAAGGGCGTTCAAAGCAAGCTAAGCCCGTTCATGGCCTTTGGTTGCGATTCAGGTGTTGGAAATCCTAGTTACTTTTGACTTTGGGCTATCTCCCACGCTTTTTGAATTTTGTCCCAATCTTTTCGGTTACCCCCCACATCGGGATGGTTGGTTTTTGCCAGCTTCCGATAGGCTTCCTTTGCCTCATTCAGTGTGGCATTTGGACTGACTTTGAGAATTTGCCACCATTCCTCATCCGGTGAAATTGCTATTGGTGGTAGTGCGGCATAGCCTTGGAAGGATTGTTTTGTAGTACCGACTCCCCATCGTTCCTGGTCGCGCATTGCGCCCAGATGTGCTGCGATAGCAGCAAGGTTATCAGCGGCTCGGTTCCATTGGTCGCAGGGTAAACAGTAATTTTCGCCATCCAGTTCAAAATAGACTGCCACGCCGGAATCGTCCGGTTCTTTTTCGCTTCGCACAGTTCCTTTTTCGGTAACTGACCAGTTGGCCGTAACGATTATAGAGTCATGTGGGATGCGCCACTTTTGTCCGCTTTTTGTCCATAATTCGATTTCTCGAATGAGCCGCCGTTTTGCCTCAGCAATCGTAATTGATTTACCATCTTTGTTGAATCTTGCTTGTTTTTGACTGAGTTTAGGAGTTCGTGGTTGACCGATGGGCCAATTCAGTTTTTCAAATTTCATTATTTTTATGAACTAGATTCGACTCTCCCGTAGGACTATATATATTTTGGTTTCAAAAGTCAAAAAAGGTGTACGGCGGGGCGTGTCAACTGGGCGGTTAGCGAGGGGGAGGGTGGGGTGCCGGGGTTGCGAAGCAAGGGCGGCATTTGGGCGGTCTTGTTGCAACAAAAAAAGCCCAACCCTTTCGGGCCGGGCTAGAGATTTTAGTAATAACCTCGACAGTGGTAGTAATCCTGTTGCTCTAAGTAGTTTTTATACTCCTTATCGCCTTGCAGGTCTTCTTCCCATTGCCGCTGATCAATTGCATCCCAGTATGCTTCGGCAGCATCCCATTCAGCCTCATCAATTTGGAATGTTTTTAATTCTGGCATAACAATAAAACCAAACACATCGCTGGCTTGGATAGCAGCCACGGAACCGCCCTAGATTTTCTTATCGCTCCCCGACCTTGGGAGGGGCTGACTGAGCAAAGCGAAGGAAGGAAAGCGATTAGAAAATGTTGGTCGGCACTGCCCTAGCAGTGAGGGAGGGGAGCCTCGACCCGACCTTGAAGTGAGATGCTACCTTGCAAAAGCCTGTGTCGGGGGGGCAGGGGGAAGTCACCCCCTTAGCACAACTGGAGCAGCCCCTTGGGGGGCGAATAGCGAGGGGGGACATATAAACTAAGCCCGATTAGGGCGTTCAGTTTACTGTCAGGCGAAGGCATGGCCAAGCCTGGGGGTCGCAGGGGGTTCACCCCCCGATTTTCCATCGGTTAAAGTTGTCCACAAAGGAACGCCCCCTGAATATTTTTTAGATGTGTATGCTAAAAGTAGCCAGTTACAGAAAAATCAAATGAACGACATAGATATTTACCGTGAACTTCCTCCTAAAATAAAATATGAATTTTTCTGTTTACATGAATCAGGTGCTTACATAGACAAGGTTGTATTTCGCGCCTTTAACGATCACGATGCATTTCAACAGGCATCAAAAAAGTGGTTTGAAAATGAGGAAGTTGCCAGGCACAAGGAGAACGATGGGGTTATTACGCTATTTTCTACAAACGGTGATGTTATTGGTAAGCTAAAGCGTGCATAATCATAATTATTATTTCTTTATTCGTTAATACTCCGAACCCACGAAAGAAGCTATTGATCTGTGAGAAATGATCATCCCGCAGGTGCAGCATTTGTACCGACTTGAAGACCGGATAGTGTTTGTTCATGGACTGGCCTGGGAACGAGCAAGAAAAAAGGGGGCAAAGCCCCCAGAAGTTCATTTTTCTACGGCAACGTAGATGTTACCTTTTTTGCTTTTGGCCACGCGGGCTTTGGGGTAGAACCGAGCAAAGTTACGAGCCAAGATGAAGTTTTTGAAGAAAGCAACATAGGCGTTATTTTGTTCGGACACTTTTACTGCGCCGCACGCAATCGCTAATTCGAGCATGGTTGTTGTACCAGAAACTATGGCTTCCCGTTTACTCCTGCCTTTAATGCAAGCGAGGCTTCAGGAACATGGAATACCGGAGTTTAGCGAGACTTACTGAGTCCCGACCGATGGGAGGGAAGTGAAACGGCTCGGTTAGTGGAGGTTAATGGAGGCTATGCCGTGAAAGCCTGGAACGACTCTTGCATTCCGCACTAGCGGTGTATTGCAGGGGTAGGGTAATAGCCAGTTTCGGGTCAACCCATCTCGCTGCGAGCCAAGGTAAACGTAAAACCGAACTGTAACCCGATTGCGATTTGAAACGATTTGGCTCTCTTTCTCGTTTCCCGCCCGTGGCCATGGCATAAGGATCATCACTGCCGGTGACATACTCTGGTGGCGAGCCCTTCATAGCGAGTGATATTTGGCCGGAATGGAGGCCGGAATAGAACGTTCCGACCGGGAGGGAGAGGTGAGCGTAGCGAAAGTGGAGTGGAGAACGGAATGGAGAGGGGTGGGTGCCGGGGCGTGGGCGGCATTTGTTCTAGGGGTAGTGGTCGGGGCCTGGGGTTATTTTTTTTTAGCTACGTATTCCAGTACATCAAGCACATAACCAGCAGCGATGCACCCATCGTTTTTTGCCATTCTTTCTAGGTCATCGATCATCTGAGCGATGCCTGTCTTTTTTTCTTCCGGTGTTAGGCTTTTCGGTACATCTAAAGACTTGAGAAATTCGATAAGTTCCATTTGATTTTCTTATTTTGTTCACATTGCCGTAGGACTATTCATAAGTTGACAGAATTAGATTTATTTACTGATTACTTGACATACTTGGTTTGTCAACTAATGAATTGATGGGTGGGGGTGCCGGGGTAGGAGGGAGCTTGCGACCGACTAGGGCGGCTAAAGTTGACAATTTCTACGAAAAATACCGAATAGTTGACACCAGAACAAAATGACCATACTCAATTTGTCAACTATTAATTTTTTCTTAAGCCCTTGACGGTATTGGCCTGGATACACTGGTCGGTTGGGAGTAGGGAGGCATAGACGACCGCACGACCCCATTTCCCAATTTCCGGTTTGATTTTAACGACCATAAAAAAAGACCCAGCCTTGCGGCCGGGCCTGGAGAGATTAGCGGTTGTACCGTTCAGCGGAGCGTTGGCGGTTTAAGTCCAAGAGTTGGTCAAGTCCCATCCCGAAATGCTTTTGAGAAAATTCAACCATCTCCTCGACAGTTGCCTTAATGAAGGCTTTATCGAAAGAATCGGAAAATTCCTTCCAAGCATTAGCGTAAAGTTCCTTGATGTCATCCGGGTCAAAACCGTCCTCTGTCCGTTCGATACTCCCATCTGCTAAAGCGTCAGCGATGATTTGGCTTTTACCGTTATCCCAGACCAAGAAGCGGAGCGTGTAGAAGACACCTTGCCATTTACGGTAGGCAGCTTTTTCTTCCCGTTCTTTTTGAGAGGTTGGGCGGATTGTTAAAGCAGAGAGATTAATAGACATAAGGTAGTTACCTCGAAGTACAACGGGGTCGTACAGGGGGGGTGTCAGTGTCAAGGGAGAAAAGCGCAAAAACCGTATAAATCTAGCAAGCCTTAGTGAGTCCCGACCGTAGGGAGGGAAATGAGCCACGAATGTCTCGCTTAGGCGGCTTTTTAAGGCGGTTTTTGTAGCGTACCCTTGACACTGACGGGGTAAGAAACACGCCTTTAGTCACTATCGCCCACCCCTGTAAAATACCCGTCCCACTAGAGTTACCCCACCATTTACAAGGACGGGAGGGGGTGTGGGGGAGGGAACGTCCCCCATCGGGTGGGGTGCCGGGGTTTTGCGTAGCAAAAGGGCGGCATTCACATGGCCTGGAGATAGGGAAGGTGTTCTAGGGGGCGATGGTGTTCCCCTAGAACAAACTTGAAGAAAGGGCCTTGCGGCCCCCTGAATTTTGCATAGCTTTGCACGGTCTATTTTAAGGTTGCTATAAACTGTTGGACTTTGCGGAGGTTTTCGGTAGAGAGCCTTGCGAGTATTCGGCTGATTTCTCGCATCAGAGTAGCTCGTTCAATCAGAGTTGTTTTCAAGCTGCAACCTGGGCCTGGCTGCCCTGTAGCTTTTCTTGCAAGTAAGAAATCAGTTCTTTGTTAGCTCGGAATTTGACTACATTTTCAACTGTTTTAACTTGCTTGGCACCAAGGTCAGTCAATCGGCTGGCTGCTTTTTCAAGCTTTCGCTCTGGACATTGAAGGTTACACCACCCTCCGCCATTGATTTGTAATTCAAACATTTTGTTCTCCTTAACGACAGCCCTGCCGAAGGTTTTTTTGATGTTTTTTCTGAACTATCACTTTTTTTATTATTCAAGGGAGCTTACGGGCGGCGAGAGAGGTTTGATACTGGTGCGAGATGTGGGTTCCGCCCGTAAGCGTGGGGTGCCGGGGCTGCGGCTAGAGATGGATGGAATGAGGAGAGATGGTTATTCCGCAGGGGCGGCATTCGTGAGCGAACAAAGTGAGCGTGACCTGGGGGGGCAAGGGGGGGCGGTTTTAGCACCCCCCCACGGCCGGTGACGGTGCGAGAACTCTGACTCCCACCTTTCCGGCTGTTGTCCGTCACCGGCCGAGCGAGAGTTGAGGCGTAGTCGCTTCCCTGGCCTGGAAACGGTGTAAGCAAAAAAAAACTCCCGCCTTTCGGCAGGAGCTTATTGTCAATCGGCTTGCTCAAGAACTTCTTGCAGTTGAGCCCATGTGAGTTCGCCTTCATCAAATGCAGTGAGAGCTTCGTCTAAAGTCATGGCCTCGTACCAAACGCTACGCCGTGGTGGGAAGCGATCCTAGACTGCACGAACTGTCAAGGGACTGTGGAATAGATTTGCCTACAAGACTTACCGCTCCCCGACTTTAGGCGGGGCTGACGCTGCTTGCAGTGAAAGGAAAGCGGTTAGTCGCTGTCAGCAAATCCTATGCCGCAAAAGCTCTTGACAGTGGCAGTCGGATCGCTAGACTACGGAACCAGCGGTCGGCTTCGATCAATCACAGGTACGGGAGGGTGTGGGAGGGAACGGCCCACAGAACAAACTAAGCCCGTTTAGGGCGTTCAGTTTCTCTGGGTGAAGGAGTGTAGCGAGTGAGTGGGGGGTCGCAGGGGGTACTCCCCCCGATTTTCCATGTTTGTTATCCCAACGAGTCCTTGGCCTGGGTAAAGTAGGTGGTCATCCCTTTGATTGCTTCTTTCTTGTTTTTATAAACTTCAATGGAGCGATTTAGTTCTTCAGGTTTTGGGATGATTTTGCTTTGCACTGCTAACCGATACATCAGGTTTGAGAGCATCCCTCCTGGTCTAGTGTTTTCCAGGTATATGGCTGAACCGATGCAGGGTGCTTCTTTCTTTCCAACTGTTTCGTGGCAAGTAAACTCGCTGTCTCTTTCTATTGACTCCAGTATTTCTCTGGCTCTTTTCGGATGGAGTCCATAGCCTTCTTTATCTTTTCTGAATGGGCAGTCTTTGCATGGCTTATTTTTCATAATTTTTCTTAGATTTATTTTGCCCGAAGGTTGGCTTTTATATTTTGACTTTTGGAGCGAGGGATGAGCGTAGCGAGGCTTGAGCGGGTTGTCGAAGCGCGAGCGTAGCGAAGCCTGAGTCCTGCGGGAATGAGGGATGAGCGGTAGCGAGGCACGAATGGGAGCATTGGTGGCCGGAATGGGAGCCGAAGGTGGGAATGGAGAGGGGCGGGTGCCGGGGCGTGGGCGGCATTGATTGGGAGCGAGGGATGAGCGACAGCGAGGCTTGAGCGGGTTATCGAAGCGCGAGCGTAGCGAAGCCTGAGTCCTGCGGGAATGAGGGATGAGCGGTAGCGAGGCACGAATGGGAGCATCGGTGGCCGGAATGGGAGCCGAAGGCGGGAATGGAGAGGGGTGGGTGCCGGGGCGTGGGCGGCATTTCATGTACGAATTTTTGCTTTTCTTCGACATATCTAACGTATGCTGATTTTTCTTTCTTTTTTCGACATGACTATTCCTGGCCTGGGCATCCGGGTGAGCGAGCGTAGCGAAGTAAGTGGGGGGTCGCAGGGGGTACTCCCCCCGATTTTCCATGTTTGCCGATTAACGAGTCCCTGGCCTGGGGAAAGTAGGAAGGGGTTTGGGGGAGGAACGCCACCAATATTGGGTATTGGGGATGCGGGCGGGTGCCGGGGAGAGGGCGGCATTGTGTTCTAGGGGTGGTGGTCGGGGCCTGGGGGGTATTTCATGGCCTGGGAATGAGCAAGAAAAAAGGGGCCGAAGCCCCTCTTAGGTTCACTTAGGAACTGCAACGTAGATGTTGCCTTTTTTGGATTTGGCGACTTTTGCCTTCGGATAAAACTTGGCGAAGTTGTGAGCCAGAGAGAACTCTTGGAAGAAAGCGACATAGGCATTTTCTTGTTCAGAGAACTTGACTGCACCGGAGGCTAAAGCTAAATCTTGCATGGTGTTGTACCAGAAACTATGGCTTCCCGTTCACCCCTGCGTTTCAATGCAAGCGAGGCTTCAGGAATTTTCCGGTTGACGTAGGTTACGAACCCTTACTGCTCCCCGACAGCAGGAGGGGGCGAAGGAGCAAGGCGACTGAGTGGAAGCAGTTAGTGGCAGTTAGCGAGGCTTATAGGAAAAACCTGGAACGACTCTTGCATTCCGCACTAGCGGGGTTGTTTGCAGGGGTAGGGTAATAGCCAGTTTCGGGTCACACATCAAGATAGCTAACCGCTTTGTGCTGTCCTCTGAATGGAATGCCCTGTCGCTTTTCCAGAGAACTTTGGCTACTTTATCTTGCCAAACCGAAGTAATTAGTCGAAACAAAAATAAAACTATCTATGCAGTCTCAGAACTTGGAGCTTCGTTGCCCTTTATGGCGAATGGATTTGTTCTAGGGGAAAGGGGTCTGGGGAAAGGAACGGGCCCCAGATGGCCGGAATGGAGATGAGCACATGAATGATGGAATGGAACGTCCCGACCGGGAGGGAGAGGTGAGCGTCGCGAAAGTGGAATGTAGGAATGAGTGCAGCGTTGGCGTTAGCCTACCGGAGGTATTAGCGGAATGGAGAGGGGTGGGTGCCGGGGCGTGGGCGGCATTCTCATGGCCTGGTAATAGTTAAAACCAGTCTTGCGACCATGCTTTTTTGGACTATTTGCAGATGATTGCTGTTTCTGAGATTCGCTCTAGAAAAACATCAGGCGATGGCATAGCCGAGCCTGGGGGTCGCAGGGGGTTCACCCCCCGATTTTCCATATCTGCCATCCCAACGAATCCCTGGCCTGGATTACTGTTGTTTACCCCTAGAACAGAATTGGTTTTTCGTTGACATACTCCACCGTCCTGAAGGACGGGGATTCTTGACACTTCAACGAGTCACGCTGCGGATGCAGTCTTACAGTCTCTCGATGTCCGTTTAGAGTCGTGGCGATGCCCCATCCCGACTTGTTCAATTCTGACCGCAGCATTTTCATCTCGGTCGTGAGTTTCCAAGCAATTTACGCAGGTAACGGTACGAACAGACAAATCGAGCTTGCCCCATCGAAACCCACAGCATGAACAGACTTGACTGGTTGGCTCCCAGCGGTCAATGATCCGAAACTCACGGTTCAACTTAGTTGCTTTTGCCTCACACAACATCCTGAATTGTCGCCAGCCTTGTAAGCTAATGACACGGGACAGTTTCCGGTTCTTGACCATCCCCGAAACATTCAAATCTTCTAGCACAATCGTTTGATTGGTACTGACAACTTGAGTTGAGAGTTTGTGGAGAAAGTCTTTGCGGGTATCTGCCAAAGCATTGTGCAGTTTGGCAATCCGCAAGCGTGTTCTGTCTCGGCGTTTTGAACCACTTTGTTGTTTGGCAAGTTTTCGCTGAAGTTTGCGAATTTTCCGGTCAATTTTTGAATAGTCTGGGCTGAATGCTTTTTGTCCATTACTCATTGTCGCAAAGACCTTCAATCCCAAATCAATCCCCAGGCTTTGGTTTTCAGCTTGAGTTTCAATGGGCTGAACGTCAACAACGAAACTGACAAAGTAGCGACCCGCACTATCCTTGATGACCGTCACCGAACTAGGCTCAGACGGCAATGCCCGCGACAAAATGGGCTGAATCGTACCAATCTTTGCCAAATACACCTGACCATCCTTTACAGAGAAGGCCGCTTTAGTGAACTCAGCAGACTGTTGATTGCTCTTTTTCTTGAACCTTGGCACTCCGACTCCCTTTCCTTTTCGCTTACCATTTCTGGAGTTAAAAAAGTTTTGGTAGGCCTTGTCCAAATGTCTCAAGGCTTGTTGTAATGGAACAGCCGACACTTCAGACATCCAGGCTCTTGCTGCCGTCTTTTTGTCCTGAGTCAACTTTGCTGAAAGCTCGTTGTATCGGGGCAACTTGTCAGACGCTTTGCAAAATGCTAAGGCATCATTCCAAGCAACCCGCACACAGCCGAACAACCGAGCTAACAATTCTCGCTGTTGGTCTGATGGGTAAAACCTGTATTGATACCTGGCTTTCATGACATGAGTTAAGATAGGTCTGTTTGTATTTTAAGTCGGTCTGCTCAGAATGACAACTCAGTTTCGTCATGAAAGGCATAGTGTTTCAGACCTGAAGACTCATTTGGTCTGTGTCACGAAGTATCGCCGCAGTATTCTAACCAGTGAGAGTCTGGCAGTGCTGGAAAAGTCATTTCGCGATGTTGCCGCCAAAATGGATTTTCAAGTCTTGGAGTTCAATGGTGAGTCAGACCACATCCATGTTTTGATTGAATTTCCGCCAAAGCTTTCAATTTCTCAAATTGTCAATGCTCTTAAGGGCGTTTCAAGTCGTAGGTATGGGCAAGCGGGTTTTTCCAAACCTTTTGGTAAAGCGGCTTTGTGGAGTCCGAGCTACTATGCTTCAACGGTTGGAGGTGCGCCTTTGGAAATTCTTAAAAAGTACATACAATCTCAAGAAAAGCCGTCCTGAAGGACGGGGTTTTAGACCCAAAATTTTCGATAAAGATTATGATTGTTTTTTCATCTCCGTAGTGTTGTGGCGAAACGTGGCTAATTCTTGCTTTTCGTTGATTAACCCATTGCTGCGAGTTAACTAAGTCGTTTTTCTTGACGGTACATTCTTCTTCTGTGCCGTAAGCTGCAATTACTTTTCCAGGCTCTTTTTCAAACTTCTCTTTAACCCATTTAATTGCTTCAGTATCTTTTTCGTTGATTTGCCAGTGGATCATTTTGACTTCCAATTTGTTCAGTTTCGCCGAAGGACTTTTTAATTTTGGCCTGGCTGGGAATGAGGGATGAGCGGTAGTGAAGGACGATTGGATTTAGGAATGGAGGTTGAGTGGTAGCGAGACTGGAATGGATTGGCGGAACGAAGTGGAGCGTAGGGAATGAGGGATGAGCGGTAGTGAAGGACGACTGGATTAGGGAATAGAAAGGGCAACACTCATGGCCTGGGGAGCGAGTAAAGAGAAGAGGGGATTTCTCCCCCCCAGATTTCAGTTAAAGCGCACCCGATATAAGGGTTTGCTGTTTTCGTGCCGGATGATGATCAGTTGGCCATTGAACTCATTGGCGGCTTTGACAGCGGCTTTATAGTTGCGACCGAACAGAACTTCAAAGTAATTGGCAGAAACTTTACGAGGCATAAGCCCTCCTTGAACAACTAAGTGCGCCGTCAGTCCGACATTTTCATGCAAGCGAGGCTCCGGTACTGTGGAATATCGCATCGTTACTGCGCCTTAGTGAGTCCCGACCTTGGGAGGGAAAGTCTATGACTGTTTTCGCTTAGGGGCAGTTAGATAGGCTATGCCGCAAAAGACCGGAACGACTCTTGCATTACCGCTTTGGTTGGACTAGGCTTTGCCACTTTGTTCAAGGGGATTTGCCGAGTGTTTCGTTGCCCTTTGACTGTCGGGCGACTGCCGCCTATAGACGCTTGAGCGATGTGCCACTTCATCCTGGCCAAATAGCCCGCTTCGGTACTTGTGCGCTGGCCTGGGGGGAGTACCTCAATTAACGAGTGGCTTTTGGGCCGGAATGGAGAAGAGCAAAGGAGTGACGGAATGGAGCGTCCCGAGCGGGAGCGAGAGGTGAGCGTAGCGAAAGTGGAATGTAGGAAAGAGTGCAGCGTTGGCGTTAGCCTACCGGAGGTACTAGCGGAATGGAGAGGGGTGGGTGCCGGGGTGTGGGCGGCATTACTATTAAGAATCATTCCTATTTGCAACTATTCAGAATTTTCTCAATAGGTTTTTTGTATTTGCCTAGAAATTTTGAATTAAATGCAGGAAAAATTCTTAATAAGCTGTTGTTTTTCTGTTACGAGGACTAGTCTTTATAGGTCTCACCCCTAGAACAGAATTATTGCAACTATAGCATAGTTACTGTCCATCTTTTTCCTGTATTTTAATTTCGATTTGTTTCCTGGTAGGTACTTTCCCCTGTCTTACCCTTGCTTGACATGGCCTGGTTTCCAGCATTCGCCTTCTGTGACGCAGTATTTTTGTCCTTCGGATTCTATCCAGATCAGGTCATTTTTGACTTTTGTAATTTCTCCGGTAACTATCTTTGTTCCGGTGATTTTGTGCCAACCGTCTTTTACTGATTCGCTTGGAACTTCTGCTGATACGATTTCGCCAACTTCCATATTTTTTCCTTTAACTCCACTCTGGCTGAAAGACATTATCTGTTTTTTGGAGTGAGGGATGAGCGCAGCGAGGCCTGAACGGATTTATCGAAGCGCGAGCATAGCGAAGCCTGAGTCTGGCGGGAATGAGGGATGAGCGTAGCGAGGCATGAATGGGAGCATGGCCGGAATGGGAGCCGAAGGCGGGAATGGAGAGGGGTGGGTGCCGGGGCGTGGGCGGCATTGATGGGAGTGAGGGATGAGCGACAGCGAGGCCTGAACGGATTATCGAAGCGCGAGCATAGCGAAGCCTGAGTCTGGCGGGAATGAGGGATGAGCGTAGCGAGGCATGAATGGGGAGAGGGGCGGGTGCCGGGGCGTGGGCGGCATTACTTTCTTTTCTGATTCGATGCTTAATTATCCCTGGCCTGGAAGTTGTCGAGCGAGCGTAGCGAAGTGAGGGGGGGGCGCAGGGGGTACTCCCCCCGATTTTCCATGTCTGTCATCCCAACGAGTCCCTGGCCTGGAACAGATGTGTTGTTCTAGGGGTGGATGATTGCCATAAAAAAAACCAGTCTTTCGACTGGCTGTTGGTTGTTATTGGCGTGTTTCGCACTCTGAGTCTGTGAGACAGTCTGCTGTGAACAGAGGCATTGGCCCGCCGAGTGAGTGAATGCAAAGAGCTATGAATAGGAGGGTGAGATATTGCTTGAGCATTTTGGCTACCAAACACTACGCCGTAGTTAGACACCCCAACGGAACGCCGTTAGACCGTGTTATCGCTCCCCGACCTTGGGAGGGGCTGACGACCAGGGGGAGGAAGGGAAGCGATTAGATGGACTTACGGTGCAGCCATAGCTGAGGGCTTGCCCCTTGAAGTGGGGTGTATCATCCTACGGAGTGTTTCGGTGCGGTCGTTATTGGGACGGGTGGGGTGCCGGGGCCAGGGCGGCGTTTTCATGGCCTGGAGACAATAAAAAAAGCCCCAGATTTCTCCAGGGCTGTTTGAATTTATGCGTCATGGATTAAAACGATTGATTCTGTGATTTGTTCTGCCAGATACCCTCGCCGCCGAAGAAACTTAGCGAATGCTTCTGTTTCCTCAGGGTCGCAGTAATAGGCTTCGCAACCGTATTTCTCCGAGTAGAAAGGCTTAAAGATCGGATTTTTGCTTTCAGAACGGAGAGCTTCAGTCGTGTCCATAAAAGAAACCTCATACACATTACTCTTTTTTGGAGAGCAGCCACGGAATGCACTTAGGGAGACTTGCCGCCGAGAGATTCAGGGATTAGTGAAGGGGTGTTCTGGCGGCTTAGTCGAACTTAGTGGACAGCGGAAGCTGAGGGCTTGTCCCTTGAAGTGAGATGCTACCTTGGCGAATCATGTGTGCGGGGGGCAGGGGGTGGCGAATCCCCTTAGCACAACTGGAGCAGCCCCTTGGGGGGCGAATAGCGAGGGGGGACAAAAGCCCGTCCGATTAGGACGGTTCAGTTCTGACATCGTGGACGGTGGCAGCGGGTGGGGTGCCGGGGTGTGGGCGGCATTTATGTCCTGAGTAAGAGAGTGTGGGTCATGGTCTGAGTAGTTGCATCGGAAGGAACTGCATATCCATTTTTGTTCTGTCCCGATTGGCATCACGGCACAGCCGCAGAGTGGGCAGTTCTTGAATTTGTCCAGGTTTTCTAACTTCTTTTTTTTCATTCTTCTTGTTTTGCTATAACAACACTTTTTCTGAAGGACTTTTTTATTTTGGGTAGGAAAGGGAGTTTGAGGGAAGGGAACAGGCCCTCATTGGTGGGTGGGGTGCCGGGGTTGCAAACGAGAGAAGGAGTGCAGCAAGGGCGGCATTCGGGAGAGAGAGAATTGAACGCACTTGTGTTGGCGAAGTCGAATATCTTGGCCTGTGGTACCAATAATTTCTTTTTGTTTATTCAGATTCAACATCGAAATAGGGTTCACATCCGGCAGCAATTAAGACTTGATTACCTACCCTGGACATTGACTTGCTTCTAGGGCTATTTGTTATCCCCCATGCCTTAGCACAATCAGCAATGTCATCAAATGTTATTCCTCCACCTCCTTCTGATTCCCAGAGTTTCTTGAAGGTATTTTTTGTGTAAACTGTCATGATGTTTTTCCTCTAATGGATTGGTTGTCTTCGTAGTTGTGATAGTTATCAGCGTAATAGTCGCCTTCATCCCAAGCGGGTTGATTGGGCTGTTCGTCCATTATTTTTATCCTTTAGCGACACTATTCCGCAGGACATTTTGATTTCCTTGACCTGGGAAGGGGACTTAGACCCGCACAACCCGAACTGGCTTGCCAGCCGCCTGAGCCTCGCTGACCATATTGGCTGTGCCACGGCTCACGCCGTCCCAGAACACAACGGCTGCGTCACACGCCTGAGCCATGCTCCGGTTCCGAACCGGCCCAGCCGAGCGACCGAAAGCAGCCCACTCAGCCGGGAACCGCTCAACCGCAAAACCACGCTCTTGAGCGTAACGCTCGCCAAGTGCATCTGCGCCACGACAGGCACCGGAAAGCACAACCACCTCAAAGCCCTGAGCCAACTTGTTGGCAAGCAAGGCATCGAGCCGCTCACAGAGCAAACCAAAATCACTGAACTGCCGAGAGCCAGCGATAACGACACGAAAGGGAGCCATGCGACCTCCAAAGAAAAAAAGAACAGCGTCTCTTTGACGACCCCCGGAACGCCGTTACCAAAACTTACCGCTCCCCGACCGACCCTGGAGGGAGGGGCTGAAGGTGCTTGCACCGTAAGGAAAGCGGCTAGTTTTGGTTACGGGGCAGTGCCATGCACTGAGGCTTTACGCCTTGAAGTGGGGTCGTATCCTGGAGGCTGCTGAGGTTCCCCTCCTGGGAGGGGTTAGGGGTGGGAGCGTGAACGGAGGTGAACACCACTTCACGGGGGTGCGGGGGGGCCTCCCCGCTATAGGAAAGGGGGTTTGGGGGAACGGAACGGGCCCCCAATGGGTGGGGTGCCGGGGCTGCGGCGATAAGGCTTTTGGTTTGTGAGAGAGGTTTATTCCGCAGGGGCGGCATTTGAGAGGGTTTGGGATAGGTTGCACTGGCCTGGGAAAGGCGGCCGGAAACGGCGACAGATTTTGATTTGGTGGGTAATGTTTATTCCGTTTCCGGCCGCCCGTTAATCTTGGCGTAGTCTGATAGGGGAACGGTACGGTGAGGTTTTGTAATTCACAAAAAAAAGCCAGCCGAAGCTGGCCTATTCGTTACCGTTGTTGCTGCTGTTCTACTTTTTGATTTTCTTGAATATTTTCTGTAATTGCCACAAAACCGCAGCTAATTGTTAGAACTAGAACTGGCCAAACCATTTTTTCTACTGTTTTGGCGTAGCTGTATCGCCTAGCCTTAAAATTTTTGCCCATTTCTACTTTTAATCTAACTTTTCTAAATTTACGATCTAATTCATTCCATTCTTTAACTAGACCGTTCCAACTGAAATCAAATACTTTAACGGTACGTTTGCCGTTTTTATCGTCACGAATCATTGCTTTACGCATTGTAATTTACCAACACAACGGCGCTTGGATAGCACAGCACGGAACCGTCCTAGATTTTCTTATCGCTCCCCGACCCTTGGGAGGGGCTGACGTTGCTTGCAACGGAAGGAAAGCGATTAGAAAATGTTGGTCGGCACTGCCCTAGCAGTGAGGGAGGGTGAGCCTCGAACCCGACCTTGAAGGCTGTGCTACCTTGCAAAAGCCTGTGTCGGGGGGGCAGGGGGAAGTCACCCCCTTAGCACAACTGGAGCAGCCCCTTGGGGGGCGAATAGCGAGGGGGGAGAAAAGCCCGTCCGTTAGCGTTAGCGTGCCGTAAGGCAATTAGGACGATTCAGTTCTGACACTGTGGGCAGTGGCAGCGGGTGGGGTGCCGGGGCTGCGGCGATAAGGCTTGTGGTTTGCGAGAGATGTTTATTCCGCAGGGGCGGCATTTGAGAGGGTTTGGGATAGGTTGCACTGGCCTGGGAAAGGCGGCCGGAAACGGCGACAGATTTTGATTTAGCGGGTAATGTTTATTCCGTTTCCGGCCGCCCGTTAATCTTGGCGTAGTCTGGCACGGGAATGGGACGTTGTGAGGTTTTGCAACTCACAAAAAAAAGACCGGCCTTTCGGCCAGTCCCTTTTCTTTAGTCTTGACTTATAGACTTAGCCTCTTCTTTAGTTAGATAGATTCCGAAGTCTCCTTCTACTTCGACCCAGACTCCACCTTCTTCTAAAGCCGCCGCCTCGTCTTTGGTTAGATAGATTCCGAAATATTCATCTATCTGAAACCATTCTGTATATGCCATCTGGTATTACCAAACTCTACGCCGGGGTCCTACAGGGGAGCCGACTGGTCAAGGGGTAAAGTGGAGGGCTGCGGAATAAATTTGATGTTACTAAGACTTGCCGCCCCTGTCTCCGCTTATTGCAGATCACTCTTTGTTCTCAGGCGGCTTAGTCGCAGTTAATCAAGTTTTATGCCGTAAAGCCTGGAACGTACCTTGACCACCCTCCATCACAACGAAGGATATTTATATTCCCTGTATAATAGAAAGGCAGAGTTGCCACCCAACGCGAACAACCACCCATCCGGCGACCCTTTACTGTACTTAGCGAAAAATGTTTAGAAAGGTAATTTCTTTGGGCGGGCCTGGGAGAACGAAACAGACGTTCACCCTTACATATCTTCCCTATTTGATATGCCGAAGTCGGAAGAGGATAAAAAAACGGGCGGCAGAGCCGCCCCATATTTTTTAGCATTTATATTTAATACTAAAATCATCATCCTCCTCTTCAACTTTCATATAATCAACAAACTCTTTATTCTTCATTACTTTCTTTACAAACTTATTTACCTCTTTCAAACTAAACAAATATCCACACTCTTTCTCAAACAACTTAAACTTCACTTCATAATAAAACATACAAACAACCAAAACACTACGGCGCTTGGATAGCACAGCACGGAACCGTCCTAGATTTTCTTAGCGGCTGGCTTGCCAGACGGTTAGAAAATGTTGGTCGGCACTGCCCTAGCAGTGAGGGAGGGTGAGCCTCGAACCCGACCTTGAAGGCTGTGCTACCTTGCAAAAGCCCGTGTCGGGGGGGCAGGGGGAAGTCACCCCCTTAGCACAACTGGAGCAGCCCCTTGGGGGGCGAATAGCGAGGGGGGGAAAAAGCCCGTCCGATTAGGACGGTTCATTGGGGGGGGTTGGGGGGGGAACGCCCCCCTAATCTGGTATGCAGAACAAAGTGACGCTACCAGATTAGGTCTGAAACTTCGGCATAGGAAAATAGCGAGAGAGCCAGTCGTGCCTTATTAAAATCCACGAATTCTGTAAGTCTTACTGGTTGCTTGTTTCAGGCTGATTTCGGCATATCAGATTCTTGGATATATGGCATAACTTCGTGTAGGACTTCTTTCATAAGTTCAGACTCACGGAGGCTTCCGCAGATACCGCTATAGAGGTTTGGCTTCCATCCATTAAGTTCATCGCAGTAGATCATGGTGTTGCAATGAAGTTTGGCCATCATGATCATATTTCTACGGATCATGGCCTTAATGGCCCACTTAATCTTGAGGTCATCTTTGAGGTGCAGTTGACTGACTGGACCGGACTTGCCAGGGAGGTTACGAAGTTTGGATTCAATGCGGTAGTATGTCCATTTTTGGGTATTGTACTTGCGGATATTGGCATACTTAGGAGCGATCCATTCCTTTTTGAAGGACTGAATGAGGGTCTTAATTTCGGGTTGGCTCCAGACTTTGATCGGCTTTGCCGACTTATGGATAACGAGCTTATCGCCTGTTAGCCATTCCGACTCGGTTTGGGTGACGATTTCTACGAAGGACTTGAGTTCGTTGTGAGAGAACTTGTAAGTATAGACTTCACGCCCACTCCAGTTTTCTTTCTGGCTTTTATTGCTGCTTTTTACATGGTCAGCAACGATTAGTGTTTTCTGGGCCAACTCCCATGCTTTTTTTAGGGTTTCGACTCGTTCCTCCCAGGTTTCGATCACGTTCAGAACATAGGTCATGGTTACAATATCGGCGGGTTCGAGTGGGGTGGGGAAGTAGTAGGGGTCATAGCATTTTGACTTAAAGCCAAGTTCATTCAGCCATTCGGTGTCTTTTCCATACCCGCAGCCAAAATCCAGGTGCGACTGGCTTGGGTGGATCATCATGTTTTTGATCATCAATCTGACGGTACTTGAAGGATGCTTTCGCTTTGGAGCAGACTTATGGCGATTAGACTTGATTAGCATTTCTCTGACTGGACACTCTGAAAATAGTGTACTTGACTGGTCATGAAAGAATGACTATTCGTTTTTGATTGGCCCTAGCATAAAAAAGCCCTGCATTGCTACAGGGCGGAATAGGACTTAATTTGCTGATTGTGGACTTAACTCATCAAATCCGGCAGGACGAACAAAGTCTTCCTCCTTCTTTAACTCATTCCAGATTTTGACTGGATTAAAGTAGCCATTGGTTTTGATGATGACTGATTTAAGCCCGGTTAGTGTTTTGTAGGTAAATGCGAATTGCCGCATGGATGAACCCTCTGAATTTGCCTTCACTGAAAGACAATAGAAAAGCCGAAAGTTTGCACTCTCGGCTTTTCTGGGTTGGGTTAGAAGCGTTTTCCAATCTGGTTTAAGATAACTCTTTCGTGGTGATCGAGTGGTCTTGTATAGGCATGGATAATAGCTTTGAGCAGACGTAGCATGATGGGAACACATTGATTGACAGTGAACCTTTTTGAGCTTTTTATTGCTTTTTTTAGATTCGATTTAGCCAGAAGGTTTAGCACCCTTTTTACACTTTTTTTAATTTTTAGCTTGCTTGATAATTCCGTTCTTCTTTGAATTGGGAGGCCCATCTATAGAAGTCTTGGTAGGTCAAATATAGAGCCTTTCTTGAGTCTTGGTCAAAGAGGATAATTTCGACCTCTTTTTCATTGATTTGGTAGCTCTCAATGATTCCGCTTCTGAGTAGCCATTCTAGTTTTGCTTGCATGGTTTTCCTTGGTGTTTCTGTAACGTTTTCTAGGGGAGGTTTGTAAATGCAAAGTTTTCCGGGCATAAGAGAACTTTACATTTTTTACAGCGGTATCTGGTATCTCCGTTCAGGATTCTTTTGTGAATGTGCCTTGTGACCATGACTCCGAGGTTGGAAGCCCATTTTTGTCATGATCAGTTTCCAGTTTCTGTCATGTCCAATTCTTTTTTTTGGCCATAGGCGACAGCAAATGGTATGGGCTAATTCATGGGCATAGACTTGGGGCAGTTCTGACGGGTTTTCGGAGAGTAGGGGTAGATTTAATTCAATTTTGTCTTTACTGGCTCTCCCGGCTGTTGTTTTAAGGCGAGTATTGTATTTAACGGTAATGGGTTTTTCGGTGATCATGGCGATTATTTTGGCTGAGAATTGACGCTTCAGTTTTTCCATGATGCCTTGGTGAATTGTCCGGATTCTTACCTTAGTTTTCTGGTCAATTCCAACAAATATTAGCATTTTTGGCTCCTTTAATAAAAAAGCCTCTGATAGAGGCTCTGTGTGGTGAGATTTTTAAGCTAGGGCAGACTTAAGCCAAATGCACAGTTGTCGGTCGTTTGCAGTTCGTTGAGCAACCGGAACACGGCTAATGCGGATGTAGATGGTTGCCAATTCGCTGGCCAACTTACCGAGCGAGGGCTTTTTTGATAGGAGTAGCTGAGTCAGTTGTTGATGTTGGTTCATAGATTTTTATGGAATAGACATCCTAGCCGAAGGACAATAAAAAACTCTGGGTGTTAGCCAGAGCTTGGTTTTGGTTAGGAACCTCATCGCAGCCTATCCGAAGGTTAACCAAAAACCCCCACCATTTCTGATGAGGGCTTTTGATTGTCCATAACCTTGCCTGTAAGCACCTCATCCGAAGGAAAAGAAAAAACCCTCATTATTCAATGAGGGAATCTTCCGTGTGTAGAGTTTGGTTTTATGACATCCTAGCCGAAGGACAATAAAAAAACCTCACCATTTCTGGCGAGGCTGGCCACCAAATGTATTCAGTTGTTGCACGACATTTTGTTACAACACAGTTTTTTTCTCCCTTCGATACAGCATTTGCACCAATCGCACTGAATTATTTTTGATACACCCCCACCGAAGGACAATAAAAAACCCCCATCGTTTGATGGAGGATTTTGTGTAGAGTTCTGGTTTTCTTCACCCGTTACCGCAGGACATGATTATTTTTTACCCTTTTTTATACATTTCACCTGAGACTCCTGATCCGTTTGGAAGCCCTGTCTCTTCAGAACAGGGAGGAAAAACGAACAGCGACTTTAGTCGCCTACATTTAGAAGACATAGGCATAACCGTCTTTTTTGTGCATGGCTTTGCAGTATTTGTGGCTGATACCTGCCACTCTTCCAGTTGCCGTGGCTATGTCAAAACTGCCAGAGGCTCGACAAAGAACCCGACCCACATAGAAGCCGATTTTCTTGCCTGCCGTAACGGTCGCTCTGACAATATCGCCAGTTTGAAAGCCTTTATGAATCTGTACTCTGGACTTATGGCGAGTCGAAAAACCAAACTTGTCAGTCCCACACATCTGCCGTGTGCCGTGACCTTTGGCGGTAATGAGCAACGGCTTTGAAGTCAGGACTTTGAGCGCATCAACCTGACCCACACAAGCGGCATCCAACCAATGAGCTTTGGGCAGGTCTAAGCGGGTGCGGTTGAATTTAGTTTGTCCACCCGTCCCTGTCGTGAGTGGCAACCCCGTCGCTTTCAGTGCATTGAATAACGCCCATCGGGTAGAGTTGACTGCTGCTGCATCCTTGAGAGGGGCTTTAGCCTTTCTCAGAATCCGTTGTAGTAACTCAGGCTTACCGAATAGGAAGTCTCGAATGTCCTGATTTCCCTTGCTTTGGTTACAGGCATGACAAGCCATTGTGAGGTTAGAAACTCGGTCAGTTCCGCCTCTCGACCTGGGGTGAATATGCTCTACTTCTAAAGGGACATCTTTAGTTCCACAGTAAGTACATTTTCTGCCCCACTTTTCTAGTAGATACTCTCTGACTTCGTAGCCTTGTAATTCCCCTTGTTGGTACTCAATGCCTGAGATTTCAGGATTTTGTAACTTCTGTAGGTCAAACCGTACCAACTCTTGAGCGATACTGCCAAGGGGAGCTAGATTTCTGAGCCGATTTACCCAGGTCAGCACCGTATCAACTCGATGTTTCAGGCTAGGAGCAAGCCAACCATCAGGGCGATTACGATTTAGAAAACGGGGCTGACGATAACGGGTTTTCCGATTTCGCCTCCCACGCCGTAATTGACGACGAGACAGCAAGGCATCTTTAATCTGTTGCCCCCGGTGCTGCAATTCGGCTCCAAAGATGATTTTGTTGCCTTGTTTAATTGCAATTCCAGTAACTTTAGAACCGGGGTCTAATTTGAGTTCTAAGTCTTGCACGGGGACATCAGGATGAGCTTCTTTCAAGATGAGGGTAAATGGAAAACGACGATATACTGCCGCTTTTCCTTGGTTGAGTAGATGACGAGCCTTCCCAGGATGAACGGGATCAAGCGGTCGTTTTTGGGTATCGAGAACAAAGATAAAATTGGACATTGAAAGTCTCCGTAAAACGGGTAATGTGTTCCTCGCCAATGTTTTTAAGGCTTGTTTGGCTAACGACACTGCTTTACCCCTCGTAAGGCTGTTTAATCGCTAACGACAGAGCTACAAACTGGAAAGCATTTGTAGGTGTCATGACCTTAAAAACGTAGTCAGTCAAGACTTAGGCTGGTCAACTAACTGAAGCTAGAGGCATGAAGCCCCATTACTTCAGTGCGGGGTGCTGACTCAGACTGAAAGACCGTAGCTCTACGCCTTTTCCCAGGTAAAGTAGTAGCCATTTTCTTCAATGATTTTTAATATTTCTGACTGTTTCATTTGGGTTACTCCTTAGCGATTGATTTCTTTCCAGGCTTGTTCTGCTTCTTTTTTGGTTTTGTAGAAACCGTAAAAGCAACTGCATACCAGGAAGCACCATTTCCCAATGTCTTTATGGGTTAGGCTGGCAAAGCGTTCTACATCGGCTTGGGTCAGTTGGAATATCATTTTATTTTTGGGTTTTAGAGCATTTTTCCGAAGGACTTTTTGGGTTTTGTTCTAGGGGTGAGAGTGCTACCCCTAGAACAGTTTGGTTAACTGGTGTAACGTTCAAATTCTTCAGCAATATCTTCAGCTTCTAGCTGAGATTCAATGATCTGGACTTTTTTGTTTGTGATCAGGACGTACATTCCGAGAGAGTCTTGGGGCAGTTTCAGCACTTCGATGACATTGTGGGTGATCTGGCCAATCCAGTAGTAGTTGTCTGATTTTTCCCAGATTTGTGACAGGAAGTGTTTTTCGGCTTCATCTGGGTTGTCGAAGATGTTGGTTATCACTCCCTCGATCAGTGTTAGCCATTGCCCCTGGATTTCAGGATGGGTGCTTCTGGGGGAGGCTTGGCAGATTCCGGTATAGTTTTTGTCCATTTTTTGTTCCTTACGACTGCCAATCCGAAGGACTTTTAGTTGTTTGTTCTAGGGGTGGGCCATTACCCCTAGAACAACTTTTTTATGGGTCAGCGGTTCATTCTACGGAAGTCCCAAGGTTTTATCTGGTCTGACTTCCAGACACCAACGCCTTCTTTTCGGGCTTCTTGTTCGGCTTGATCAACTTTGGCAAAACTAGGGCAGTTATTAGCGAACTTGCGGTAAGCGTAGGCCATGCCTTTGCGGGTCATGGTTTCTTGGACAAGGGTATTGCCCGTCCAGACTTCAGCGACCTTACGGCCATAGCGGTCAGTGTTGGTAATGCGAAGGTCAACACGGTAGTCAGCTTTTTTTAAGATATTGCGGAGTGTATTACGGGATGCTTCGCCCAAGGGTTGTTTAAGTTCTGGTGCGTCAATACAGGCGAAGCGGACTCGGATTTCTTCGTTGCCATTGGTGGCTCGGATGGTATCGCCATCATGGATAGAGCGTTGAACAACTTGCCATTCGGTTAGTCCAGTTCTGGTTTGGGTGGGTGTTCCGATTTCGTTGACAACGGCTTCACGTTCGGATGGACTAATCATACGTCCACTAGTTGTTCTTGGATTGAGGGCTTCAATCTCGGACATTGGGACAGCTTGCGATACGCATCCGGTTAGGAAAATTGCTAGGAGTGGCCAATAACGCATTTTATAATTGATGAGCTAATTATAAATGAACTTTAGCATGGTCTTGACTTTCTGAAAAATTGCTGTATAGGGTTGCCGCAGAGTTTTGAGATTTATTTATGCAGCGACTGATGGTAGCTCTGTTAGCGGTCATGGCCATGGCCATGACCGCTGGCGAAGTATTTGCAAATCCGTTCAAGATTCCCAATTCTACGGGTGATCGGGTAACGTTTCGGATGGATGGTTTAACGCCTGGTTCTGAGATTCAGGTCGGTGCCGGGGATACGAAAGCGAAACTTACCGCTTATACGATCAACAACTACGGGCGGATTAGTCCCCCGGCTGGTGCGACCAAGGTACGGAAATGGGGCGATACAACTTGGATCAACCTATCCAGTGCGACCGATCTGACTGATTCGGTCAAGGTTGCAACCGTTCAAGGTCAGCGTCAGTTTGCGCCTAAAGTGGCGGGTCAAAACTTACCGACTATCCCTTCCTTTATCAAACTTGGTACGGCGTTTTACTGGAATCCTGGCACTACGCTTCCAACTGATGGAATCTTCATTGAGTTTGATGTTCCGGTACAGCGTGTTGCGAAAGTTAATGCGTGTGGCCAGCTTTCAATCTCGGTTAGTTCGGTGAACGGCAGTGTCAATTACGTTCCTGCTGTGACGGTAAACGGAACAAGTTATACGATTGCAAGCCTTCCGGTCGGAAATCCGGCTAACTTATCTCGTTGCGTCAAGTACGGCGAGTCCACTTACGTCCGGTACGTTCCGCAGTAGAGGTACTGATGTTAAGACCTGTCCTATTGGCTTTGTTTTGGTTGTTGGGTGCGTTGCCTGTGGTAGCGAATCCGGTACGAGTGCCGAGTGCCAGTGGTAACTCGATGCGCGTCAGTTTTGAAGGCTTCAATCCAAACAGTGAGGTACAGGTCGGCGTTGGCCTACGGCGATACCGAGCATCGCTGTCTATTAAACAGGGTGGGATGTCTTTTTTCCGGTTCACGTCACCTGAAGGAGCGACAGCGGTTCGTGTGGTTGGCCAAGAGAACTGGACGGCCCTGAGCCTTATTTCAGATCAGACCGCAAACTTGCGGGTCACTGGTACTGGTGAACAGCGTCAGTTTCTGGCGAAGAATCCGAAGGATTTTTGGTCAACCTTTGTTCCTTCTTTCAACGGGTATATGAAGGTGGGTCGGTCTTTCTTTTATCGGGGCAATGGAGACTCAATCATGTTTGAGTTCAATGTCCAGGCTTACCGATTAGCAAAGGCGGATGCGTGTGGGCGAATTTCGCTGCTCTATCCGGTATCGGGTTCACGGGCCATCTCATCGGTCACGGTTGGCCAAACCTTTTACAGGCTTGACAGCGTTCCGACTGCCAGCAGATTGCCTGAATGTTCTCAATAGTTTTTCTTAGGAGTTGATGATGTTTAATCGTATTTTTGTCCTTACTGCATTGCTCAGTCTTTTACCGACTGCGGTTTTTGCGGCTCCGACTAAGTTTACGAATCCTACAACCAACCGTGCCGAGGTAAATATCACTGGTTTTACGGCTGGTCAGGAAGTACCTATCGAATTTCAGAGTGTGACTAAATCGGTAAAAGCGAGTTGCCTGATTGGGTCGGATCGGTATGCCTTGGTTTCCAGCGATGTTGCGGCCGAGATTAACCAGCCCTTTGAAGCCTTTGCTACTGCGGGTGGTACCCCTGCCATCAAAGTGAATGGTGGTGAGAATATTTGGGGTTCTGAGGAAGGTATGACCAATGGCCGTTGTGCCTTTGTTAACGGTACTCGCGTGTTCGTTGCCCCCAACGCACAGGGACAGGCTGTACCTGTGACTGGAAACTACGGCCCTTTATTTGTTACCTCAACGGTGAATGCTGAAGGTAATGTAACGGGTAAGAGTTCCCTTTGGGTACGCGTTCCTACCTGGGATGCAGTACCAGTCCAAATCGTTGGTGGGAATACACAGAAGAAATACAAGGCGAATAGCTGTGGCATCGTCCGGTTTGCAGAAACTGAGACTGCTCCTTTAGCTCCTACCTTCAAAGTTGGTTCTACCATTTACACCGTTGCTAACTTAAGCACTGCTTACCCGCCCAAGTGCTATAAGACTGGCGAGACTTCTTACACTTTGTTTGTTCCGGCTCAGTAATAGTTGTGATCTCACTGCGGCCTAGCTATAGGCCGCTTTTTTGTGTAGGTGAACCTATGCTTAAGACTCTATCCCTTTCACTTTTCTGGGTTTTTCTTCCATTGGTGGCATTAGCCCAACCGACTAAGTTTATGAATCCCACGACTAATCGGTCTGAGGTGAATATTACTGGATTCAGTCCAGGGCAGGAAGTGACTGTTGAGCTTCAGGGCGTAACCAAGACGGTTCGTGGTTCTTGTTCGGTTGGCAGTGACATTTACGCTTTACTTTCTAGCGATGGGATTGGTGAGTTTCAGGAGCCTTTTAATGCCTATCTTGCGGCTACTGGCAATCAACCGGAGATTCGTCGTGGTGGTGTGAACCTTGGCAATCTGCTTGATGTTGAACCTATTTATAACGGTCGGTGTTCCTTTGTGAATGGGGCCAGGGTTTTGATGGGTGTTTATGGAACTGAGCGGATGACTGTTATTCCTCAGTCACAGATCAATGGTGTTGATCTACTGATGTTTACACCTGTTGACCAGAATGATAATCCGGTTCCTGGTAGTAAGCGGCAGCTTTGGGTTCGTGTACCGAATTGGGAGCTAACTCCGATTCAAATTGTTGGTGGTTTTCTGGAGCGGAAGTACAAGGCGAATAACTGTGGCATTGTCCGATTTGCTGAAACAGCTACATCACCTTTGCCTGAGACATTCAAGCTTGCTTCTACGGTGTATCAGGTTTCCAACTTATCCACTGCTTACCCGCCCAAGTGCTATAAGACGGGCGAGACTTCTTACACCCTGTTTGTTCCTGCTAACTGATTCCTACTGTTATTGGGGAGGATTAAACCCTCCCTTTTTCTATGCGTTACTTTATCTTGCACATGGCGATTGGATTTGTTCTAGGGGCATTGCCGTTGGGATTGTTAACGGGGTCACATATTCCAGACCCAGATATATTTTTCAAGGTTCAGAAGGATTACAAACCATAGTATTCAGGTTTTCGGTTGATAGCCTTATTTACTTCTTCTTCAAGCATCTGTGGGATCGAGAATTGCTTCTGTAAGCGAGTTCTAAGTCGTTTCAGCCGATTTCGTTGTTTTGCTTCTTCTGACCACTGGCGGGTTTTGATTGTTTCGTATGACCATGTTTGGCAATAGCCTGTGATGCCATTGTCTCGTAGTCTGTCAAGGATTCTGTCAATTTTACTCTTAAGCTTTAATGTTGCTCTGTGCTGAGTGCTTCTGACATTAAGCAGTCGCCTTGGTAAGTTATTCGGCGGTTGGGTATAAGGGTTCATCCATGCAACGCCGTGATAGTAGATTATGTTTTTATTCATCGTCAAGGATTTTCTTTAGTTGGTGCGGCCACTGGTAAGTTCCTTTGTGATTTGCACTAATGTTCCGTCATCGTGGAGAAGATGAAACTCATCCTCCATGAAGGTTTTATAGACGGGGATACCTGTAGGGGCTAGGTAGAGTTGACCGTCTTGATCGTAAATATGGGCGGTTACTCCGCCACTCCAGACAGTGACGACAACACCAAACTCATACCTTTCTTGAGGTGGTTTTTTTAGCTTGATCTTGTTTCCTGGTCTTGCTTTCATTTGGCTTCCACGTTATTTACGCTGCCGCCAAAGGACTGCTTTTACCTAACGTTTTCTTGTGGAAAGTATCGTTTTAGAAGGGCAGCAAATTCTTCTGTTTCTTCTTTATTTTTCACTTCGGCTTCTTTTGCCCTTTCCAATGCTTTTTCGAGTTTTTCTTGAATGATTCTGTGGTTTGGGTATCCATTCAGGACATTGATGATCAGGTTCATTTCTTTGGTGCTGAGTTGCACTTGATGAATAAGTCTGTCCATCAATAAATCTCGAAGTGACTGATTATATAGTATTCCTTTTTCGATTGATTGGACTGTTCTATTGGGTGGGGTGCCGGGGCTTAAAAAGGGGCGGCTCCTTTATTTATTTCTAAGTTTCTGCAAAGCGTTTTCTGCTGCTGTTGTTGATAAGTAGGTTTTTACCAGTGACGTATCGGTTAAGATTGCTTCGGCTTCTTTCTCTGGCAAAGTGAGTAATGCTTGAGCTTTGGATCAATACAGGTTGCCATGTTTTTTTACCTACCTTGCTCAAGGTCTTCGGAAACGATAGATGCAACCGACTCGGTGCTGAGTGTGACGGGTTGCTTTGATGCGTGGGTGTAGATGGAGTTGTACTCACCCTTTTCGCCTGAGTAATTCAAACATAGTTTATAGCCGTGTTTGGCCAGCTTGCTTTTGGCTAACTGGAACAGGATGGAACTAAGGGTATCCTTATTTAGCCAGAGGACTTCATGGCTGGTTGGATTTAAGAACCGCGTCCCGTAGTTGAGTCCTTTGTTTTTATCTCCACTCATGACGGTGCAAATATGCTTGTATCCCTCAGCAATCAGACCTTTCCTTGCTTTCTCAAAGTTTTCACGGGTTGGTTGAATCATGGATTTTTATCCTACTTTTTGGGGTTGTTATCCCGTAGGACTTTTGTTTGATCTGTTGTTTATAGTGCTTCTTCAGCCGGTCGCAGTTGAGCATCTGGGTTCAGTTGATTTTCACCAGTGGTAAGGATTTTGATTTGCTCTAAGTTTTTACGCATAGCGGCCCAGGCTTTGAAGGCATTGCTGGTGTATTGGTCGGCTTGGTTGACACGGCTGAGGTATTGATCAGTTGACCCTGCGCCGTAGCGATAGGTAACTTCGTAGAGCTTGAGCCGTGTTTGCTCACGGCGAGCGAGTTCCTGGGTTGCTTGAAACTCTCGTTTGAACTGGTCGAAAGCAAGAACATCGAGCGTCACCTTATCTCGGATACGACCGGCCAGTTCTGCTCGGTTGCGTTGCAGTTCAGCGACTTTGATTTGGAGGTCGCCAATGGCGAGGCTGCGGGTAGCAGCGGCTTGTGAGCCACCAAATAAGTTAGTGATGAGTGGGATACCGATGAGGCTGAGAGCTTCCGCAATCCCTGTGCCGGTAAACAGACGGCCAATCTTATCGAAGGGCGATTCAGCGGTTGGCCCTGATGTGGTGACGGTTGTTTGTCGTCCGGTGAATGGGTCGGTGACGACCTGGGTGGTACCGAGTCTGGCACTTGGCCCAGCATCAAAGCTGAGATAACTCTGAAGTGCAGGGGTAAAGACCTCTAAGTTAACGAGCTTCTGGTTATTGCTCTGTGCTTCTTGGATGCGAGTATTGGCTTCTTCAATCCGGGCATCTACTTCCTTCAGGATTGGAGAGCGAGCAATCGCTAACTCTTGCAGCCGCTTTACACATTCCTGGGTACTGTCCAGGCAAGGAAGGCCGCCGAGTATGCCCTGCCATAGGTCGTTATTGAACTGAAACCGAAGCACTTCCTCCATGCTGGCAGCGGTTTGTCCGCCCTGAAATGGATTTTCAGGCAGTCGTGGCGCAGCGACTGGCGTTCTGGCTGGTATGGTTCCGCCACTTGGCATGGTTGTTGTACTTGGCCTCACACCACTTGGGACGGGAATGTTAACCGGCCGTGTGCTTGGTTGGGCTGGTCTGGTTGTTGACCCTGGACTGGTTGGGGTGGGGGGTGGGGATTCTGGCTCATCAAGGGTGGGTGGTGCGACTTCGCCACCACCGCCATCATCATCGGTTGTGATGACTGCTGGTTCTTCAGCTTCAGCGGGTTGGCTATTGGGCTGTGCCTTGGATGTCAAGGGTAAGCTCAACACGAATGTTAGTATCAGACTGCTCAAGCCAACGGATACGAGTGACTTTACCTGCATAGGGACTCCTGACAGTGGATAGGGATTGTAATTGACTTTCGATCTGGTCTTTCTGGGTTTGCAGTTGGGCAAGTTGGAACGTCTGTTCCTGAACCGCACGGTCTGCATCTATTTGGGATTGTTGGGATTGGGCTTGGAGCTTGGCCAGTTCTAACTGGTGCTGGTACTCGGTGTATTGGCGTTGCTGTTGCGCTCTGACTAACTTAGCGTTGGCCATACTGACCGCAGCGACTTTGTTGTTGACCATTTCCTTGGCAATTTCGACCTGTCGCTGCTCATGCTCTAAGACTGGTGGTGGAACTTCGCCTCCCATTGTTTGTAGAACGCCCATTTTCCGTTGTTGCTGGTTAAGAGCTTCCTGGGCTTGGTTTAGTTCGAGTTGCGCTCTTTGAACATCTGCTTGCTCTGATAGGTAGTCGGGGGATGGTAGTTGCCGGATTGTCATGGGTTGGGGTCGGTTTACCTGTCGGGCTTGCATCCGGTTAATTTGGACGGCCAGTTGCTGCTTCCGGTAGGTGAGTACCTCCTTGGCCTTGGCCCGATCAGCGAGGATTTGATTTCGTTGGATCGTGTCGCCCTGCCGCACCTTGAGGTCGCTTGGGTCAGTGATGGAGAGTTGGATTTTGAACCGCTTTGGGTTCTCGGTTCGTGTTCCCTGTGGTTCCGTTCCTGGGTCTATTGGTTCCGTTGTGTCTGTCGGGGGTTCGTCCATATCTTCATCTGCTGATTGAGCGATGGAGATATTAGGGATGATGATCGTATGGCTCATCACGAATAGGGTGGCCGAGATTGCACCGATGGCAACTAAGCCATTCACAATTTGACCGAGGGTAATTTTGGCAATGAACTTTAGCATGGTTTACTCTGCCAATGGTAAGAGAGTGGGTTCGATTGGGATAACGTCATGGGAATGTTGCTCTGCCCGTTGGTAGTAAGGAATAATGTCGGTCTGTTTCGCATCATTCCCAAAGCGGACAAGGGCTTGCAGGGGCTTGAGGGCTGAGACTCTCGTAGCGGCAAAGCGAAACTTTTTGGCTACCTTCTCAACCTCGACCTGATCCACAGGCAAGACAATCTTGGTGGCTGTATTACTGAGAACGTCTGGGCTAAGGTGACGCTCCGACTGACTAGCTACGACAAGATTCAGGCCGTACTTACGCCCGTCACAGACAATCCGATCCAGGGCAGGAGACTTACTGAGTTCCTTGGCTTCATCAATGAAGATGAATGTTCTAGGGGTAGCAGCTTCACCATAGAGGCGATGGTTATCCATCAGTTGCTTGGCCAGACTTTCGGCGGCAATCGCCCCGATTTCTGGGGGTAGTTTCTGCATATCTACCCGAATGAGTGGATGGTTAAATGGCATATTAGTCCGATTGAAAATGCCATAAGTGAAGGTAGCCGCTAACTTTAGCTTCAGCTTCTGCGACTCTTTGCAACCATCCCTGCAGCGTTGCTCCAGTTCGTTTTGGACATGGCTGAAGTTGGGTGGTTCATTCCGCCAGGTTTCGACACTTTTGATTCCGAATCGGGCATAGAGTTCCCCTAGAACATCAAGGATTAGACCTTCCTGGTTTGGGCCAATCTGTAGGTTACGTTTCAGGATTTGACCGACCGTAATAGCTTGGATTTTAGGGCCGCCGCCTTCCGGGTCAAGGTTGAGCATCAGTGGGTTAATGCCGTACTCACTGTTGGCATGGAGCGGGATATGTTTCTCATGGGGTAGGTACTGGTCGCCATGAAAATCAACAATGATGATTTGGCATTCTTGCTTTTTGAAAAGCTCCCAAGCGATTGCTTTGAGCGTCTGCGTTTTGCCACTGCCACTGGCTCCAATAATTGCAACATGGCCATTGGGTAAGTCGTTGTAGTTCCAGTGGGTGTTTGTACCCAAATGGATGCCATTGCTATTGAGGGTTGTCACTGATGATGTTGACGTTTTTTGAAAGGGGACTAAGCGTGGGCTTGGCAAAGTACGGGGGGGCATGGTTACTCCTTGGGAACAACAGTACGGATGAGAATATTGCCAGTTACATCTGCACTGATGTTGGCCACATCTTGCGGTCTAGCAGATTTCAATCTGAGGATGCCTGTGTTATCCCTGGTGGGTTGAAACGTGACCGGATTATATCGGTCGATCAACGGGATTAAGTTTAGGCTCTCGCTATCGGCGACTGCAACCGTCCCGGTCAGGTAAGTCCGTTTTGGATACTGGTCTAAGTTGAGGTCTGAGATAGGTTGTTCTTCCAGTTGAACTTGTTTGCTTTCACTGGTCACGGCTGGGCCACGTTGGAGCCGGATACTGCCGATTTTGATTTGGGCGTTTTGAGACCGTCCGGCTCGGTAAAGGATACCGCCCTCACTTTGTACCAGTAGGTCGCTACCCGTTAGAGCTTGGACAACTTCAAACTTGTCTCTGATATTTTGCTGAGTAGCTTCATCCTTCCCAGAAATTTCGACATAGAGGATATTGTTCTGTCCTTTGGAGTTGACTTCTTCGATCACGCCTTCCGGTAGTCCGAGGAACTGGTTAAAGGCCATGACGATACCGCCTTGGGAGTTGATGTTGAGGATCAGTATCCCGATGGACAAGATAAAGGCAAAGACAAATGCTTCGGCAACTGAGTTTGTTCCCAGGCGTAAGTGCGGGTTGCCTGGGATCACCAGTCTGGCTTGACTGGGATAGAAGGCGGCCACTCCAGTCTTAGTGAAGACATCACCAAACCAGCCCATGAAGTATCCAATCATTAAGGCTGCATAGACTGTGCCGTTGATCAGAAGGACGGGGCTAAGGATGACGGCCACGATTGCGGTTGCGATAAAGCTATGAGTGACAGAGCGATGCGGGAACTGACGTTCTAAGGTCATGCTGATTGGGAACAAGATGCGACCTGTCAATGATTTACTGGTATCCACATCAGGGAGTTGTGAAGCGACTGCTGCCGTTAACAGGATGATTGGGTTACTACTTCCCAATATCCCTGCGACTGATGTGGCAGCGAGTACGGCGTGAGTGATGGACTTCATGACTCTGGTTCCATCTCCACGCAGATTAAGGTGGTGTAGCCTTCGTTTTTTCCATCAAACGACACAATGCCTTGGCCAGACATTTGCTCTATGAGGGCATTCATCACGCCTTCGGCCACTGCCATTCGGTTTTTGAGGGGATCAGACGAGCCAACGGTGACAGTGAGTTTGACCGTTTCTACCGTTTCGATGGTCGTTCCGGGTTTGTATTTGAGCATGAGGGTCATAGCACTTCTCCTAGATTCATGTCCCGGTAGGACTTATCGACAATCTTGGCGTTCCAGTTTTTGGTCTTGGCTTCTAGTTCTATCTCCCAAACTTTGAGGTAGGGGCGCGACAGCAGGGGCGCATTACCGCGTATTCGATAATATTTTTCAAGCAGTGTTTTGGTCAGTAGTTGTTTGTAAGACTCTGGTAGGTTGCTTCCTTGGCAGAACAGCACTGTTTCCATGATTCATCGCCCCAAGTGTCTTGATTTTCTTGGCATAGCGGTCACAAGCAGTCTCACGACACCGACTGTAACGGTGAGGATGCCGCCCATGAGGTAAAGGCTGGTGCTATTAAAGCCAAGGCCGATGAAGCGGACAATGACAAAGCACAGCATGACAGCTATCAGGAATGGAGTCCCGTCTATCCATTGCGTATGGTCGGGCGATAGGTCATCCAGACCGAGATATTCTTCCTTGACGACTCGCTTGGCCAACATCGGATTACCGCCACATCGTTCTTGAAGTTCAGCGACCTTGGCAGGGTCTAAGTCAATGCCAAGGTCTTGGGCGGTTTCATACATGATTTGCCGAATCCACTTATTTTCGAGCGGTGGCAGTTCGATTCGGGGTAGCCGAATGAAAATGTCTTTGGGCGGCGGGTGGGTGGCGAACAGGAGGATATGCTGATTCTTCTTGTGTAACCGTTCAAGCCAGTACCGGAATGTGGCGGCTATTTTATGAGCGTCATCAAAGATGAGGAAGGCCAGGTTATCTTGCAACCACTGAAGAACGGCATCCTGTAGTTCTTGGATGTTCATCCGTTTCCCTTCCAAGTTGTAGGTATCTATCCCGAGCGTTTCAGCGATTTCCATCATGTTGACCCTGACGGTATTGGGGGTAATGAGGCAACAACGGAAGCCTTCATCGGTTAATTGCTTGTGGACACTTTCGGCTAGGTAGCTCTTTCCGACTCCAACTTCGCTGACGACCAGGAGGCTGCTGTCTGCTTTTAGTGACGCAACGATGTGATCGAAAATTGATCGTCTATACAGACGGCTAGGAAGGGATTCTTCTGATGTGATATTTACGGCTCCAAGTGACTCGGACTCGCCCGTTACTTGGTCAACGGCGTAGGTATAGAGTCGCCTGGTACCGTCTTTGAGGTTTTTAATGTGTCGTCTGATAGATTTTGCCACTGCTAACAAACCTCTTAAATTCAGCGACCATAGAACTGGAGCAACTTTTCCCGGTTTGATTTTTAACGAAGGTTATGAGTTCGTCATACTTGCGAAGCTTGTTGTGCTGCCAAGCGATGTAGAGGAGGCCAAAGACGGTGCGCCTACGGCGGAGGTCGCAGAGCTTTCTGTGGTTACAGTGGAACTCAAAGGGTATGGGAGTCTCCTCGATGATGCGTTGCCGTTCTTGATAGGCCTCGTGTTTAGACTTGGGCTTGGGTCTGGGTTTAGGTTTAGATTTTTTGTCAGGCTTTTCGAGTTCGGTTGGGATAAAAGAGTGTTGGAGGAAGGGAAGCCACCAATGGGGGTTATGGGGCCGGTGTTGTTCTAATGTGGCTTGTGGTAGGAATCGAGCTTGAGGTTGTGGTTCTTTATCATCCCTTGCAGGCATGAGTTGGAGTTTAGCGGGTGGGAGAAGGGGGATGGGGTCATCACCAAAGGCCTTAACGGCTTCCCAAGCGGGTTCGATAGTGGTTTGGATGAGGGTTTCTGCCTTATGTCGGATTGCAGTTCCCCACCGTTCGAGAGTATTAAGGGTAGATCGGTAAATCTGACCCAATGTAATCTGCTGCCAGGGCGTGTTGTTCATGCTTGTTCGCCTCAAAGATATGGATACCGATTTCGATAGTGCTTGCGAGTAGGAGGATGATCCCGACGAGTTTGTAAAAGCGGGATTTGTTGATGATGAAAGATTTAATAATTCCAGACTGGACGAGGTTAGCGGTTTGGACTCTCACCTGGCTATAAGAAAGGTCTGTCATTTTGCAAAGGGTATTGCGATCACAGACCTCCTGATTTTCAAGAACGCTCAGGATTCGCTCTCGCGTCTGCCGCCCTTGACTGAGTTTCTTTTGATTGAGTTTTGTGAACATAAATAGCGCTTCAAAACTGGCTATATTTTAAGCCAGAAATTATAATCGGGCCAAAAAACGGGCCATAATTTATCTGGTGATTCTAAAGCCTTATTATTAAAGGATATTTATAACTGTCATTAACGCCTCCTAAGTGCTAGGCCGTGGGTTCGACTCCCACCAGTCCCGTCCCTTATCTATGAATATGTTCAGCCCTCAGACTCCTTTTGGGGGCTTTGTTTTGCTTTTCCCCAACGGTCATTTAGTGGCAAAATTAGAGATTAAATCGGCTCTCTTGAGAAGAGGGTGATAGGTAAGACCAATGAGAAAAACAAGCCATCAGGCCCATTGGTAGATGTCCAAAATTTGTAGAGCCATACGCCTGACGCTTAATTACCTTAATTTTATTATTAATCCCTTCCATCACCCCACTAGTAGGGCGAAGGTTTAGAGATAACACATTTAAGCAAAGTTGACCCAGCCGAAGATTAGTTAACCCCTGACGAGGATCAAGCCTAGCAACATTTGGAAAAGGCGGTGTAGTCGCAAAATTGATCGTAATCCGACAGCGTTAAGTCAATCGCATCAAAAACATATTGAAACTACCATTCAAAAACATTAGAGACCGTTGAAGGCCTGAGGATTATGGCTAAACGTCAAATTAGGAGCCTGGCATTGGTACTTTGCCGAACTTCTAAACAACCATTAATCAAAATTAACAGACTAAAATTACAGGTAAGACTTCAATGGTTCTGGAGTGATGACTGTAATGCTATAGAACGATATAAAGAAAAAGTATCCAAGAGTACATTTATCACGCCCCGCAACTCCAGCCTTACAGATTTTGTCCCATCTGACAACCGATTATTAATTTGCTGAATTGGATTTCTTTAGTTAATCTTAAAACTATGAAAATTCATCAGAAAACATCGACTACTATAAACCAGATGAGTAATACTAACCTTAACTAGGCCGATATTCACCTGCCGCCTCCAGGGACAACTATGGCTACCATCTTAATTGTGGATGATGATCCGCATAACTATGACGTGATTGAAATGTATTTAGCCGATCAAGATCATTGTCTCCATTATGCGGCTGATGGGCAAACCGCTCTCTCTGGCCTGGAACGCTACAATCCTGATCTCATTCTGTTGGATTTAATGATGCCGGGCTTAAAGGGCCTGGAAGTCTGTCAACGGATTAAAGCAGCCAGTCAATGGGAAGGCGTACCAATCATTATGGTGACAGCCCTCAGTAGTAAACAGGATCTATTTCGTTGCCTAGATGCTGGTGCTGATGATTTTGTGACTAAACCTGTAAACCGGATGGAGTTACGGGCGCGGGTGCAATCTATGTTACGGATTCGTCAGCAATATCAGGATTTAGCAAGCTTTAATGCCACCCTTGAAGCGACGGTTCAGGCTCGGACAGCAGATCTGCAACAGATGATCAATCAAGATCCCCTGACTCAATTACCCAGTCGCACCGCCCTAGTCCGCAGCATCCACAATATTCAAATCTCTAACTCAGCAGAATTTGCCCTCATTATTTTAGATTGCGATGAATTTAAGTTAGTCAATGGTTCCTTGGGGTATTTAGTGGGAGATCAGTTATTAACCGCTATCGCCACTCGGTTAAGACAGTTATTGGGGCCTGGAGATCTGCTAGCCCGTATGGGAGAAGATGAGTTTTGCTATTTGAAGTTAAATGTGGCTTCACTCAGTCAATTAAAACCATTTTTAGCTGAAATTCAACATCGCTTCCAGGCCCCCTTTTCCTTGCCGAATGCAGAGATCTTTATGACGGCATCCCTGGGAATTACCTTTTCTGATCGTTCAACTCTTGGGCCTGAGGAACTTTTGAAAAATGCTGATATTGCTATGTACCAGGCCAAGCAAAAAGGACGCGGTAGTTATCAACTATATGATCATCAGATGCACTTGGCTATTGTTCATCGCCTGACCTTAGAAAGTGATCTGCAACGGGCCTTAGATCGACAGGAATTCATCATTTATTATCAACCGATTTTTAGTTTAAAAACTCAAGAAATTTCTGGTTTTGAAGCACTGATTCGCTGGCAACATCCCAGCCGCGGGACGGTCTCTCCAGGAGAGTTTATTTCTTGCTTAGAAACGACAGGATTTATTGTCCCCGTTGGTTTATTGATTCTCCGCCAGGCCTGTGCACAATTACAGCAATGGCATCGGTCAGGTTATCCAGATCTAACCATGGGTATTAATATTTCAATTCGTCAGTTTGCCTGTCCCACACTCCTGGACGATATTGATCAAATTATCTCGGAAACTCAAGTCAATCCAGCCTATATCAAATTAGAAATTACGGAAACTTGCATTATGGAAAATGCCGAAACTACAATTGCCTTAACTCAACAACTGCGCGCCCGTCAGATTCAAATTAGTATTGATGACTTTGGCACTGGCTATTCTTCACTTAGTTATCTCCACTGTTTACCTGTTAACACCCTAAAAATTGACCGCTGTTTTGTTGCTGGGATTACCCCAAGTACCACCAACTATCAGGTCGTAAAGACAATCATGCTCCTAAGTCAACAACTGGGCCTGGATGTGGTAGCAGAAGGGATTGAAACCGAATCTGAACAAGCCTATTTACTCGCTTTGGGCTGTCAGTTTGGACAAGGATATTTCTTTGATCGGCCCCTTCCGGCGGCAATGGTTGCAGAAAAATATCTCACAGGCCCACCCCTGACAGTGCCATGATGGTTGGAGCAGCCCCGGAATTTTTTTACCTATGTCTTCTCTCTCATCCCAATCGGGTTATACATTGCCTGTATTTGCCTGTGCTGCGGCTGTAGCGGCATTGCGATGGTTACAAACTCAGCAGCCCGATGCTTCCGTAACCTTGGAGTTAATCAATCCTGATCAATGTGTGGAGATTCCCATTCAACAGGTGGCTGGCCTGGGGTCGGAGATGAGTTTAGCTATTACCCACAGTAATCCGGGCGCAAATCTAGACTTAACTAGAGACACTCCCATCTGGGGCCTGGTGCAGTGGGCTGGGGCAAAGCAAAAAGAAACCATCAAAATTCAGGGGGGTGAAGGGATTGGCATCAACCAGGCCACGGGGGAATCTGCCATTTACAGCTATGCCCAGCAACTCCTTCTCCACAACTTGCAAAAAGTTCTGGGTCAGGATCAGAAAATCTTTGTCACCATCATTCTCCCCGAGGGCAGAGCCTTAGCAGAGCGGACTTCCAATCCAGCCTTTGGTATCGTCTCTGGTTTATCTCTGCTTGGCACCTCTGGGATTTCCCAGGCCCTCAGCGCTCCTGAACAACTGGATATCTTTCGCCAAGAGCTGCTCCAAAAAGCCCAAACATCCAAACAGTTAGTCTTTTGTATTGGTGAAAATGGCCTGGACTTAGCCACGAAAGCCGGGATTCCCCCAGAACTACAGGTCAAAACCGCCAATTGGCTCGGGCCTTTATTGGTGGAAGCTGGATTACAGGGGGTCAACTCACTGGTACTTTGGGGCTATCATGGCAAACTGATTAAACTCGCTGGCGGCATTTTCCATACCCATCACCACCTGGCTGATGCCCGCCAAGAAATCCTCACCGCCCACTGTGCCCAACTTGGCCTGACTGGCGCACCTCTACAGGCCATTTTCCAGGCCCCCACCATTGAAGCAGCTTATCAAATTCTCGAAGAACTGACCCTGAGTACTCAAGTTCCTTGGACAACGCAAGTATTTACCCAAATTACTAATGCCATTGAAGCCCGCGCCCAGGCCTACATTTACAATCACACCAGCGTCCAAGTTCAAGTGGGTTGTGTCCTGTTTAATCGGCAGCGACAACTTTTTGCGTGGGGAGAGCAAGGACGGGCAATCCATACTCAAGTTCTGGGTTGATTCAGATTGGTACACTTGCGCAAGGATTTGGTCAGCTACTATCCCTAATTTTTCTGAAGCGGCGAGATGCTATAGCCACCAACGTTCTGGTAGATATTTTTGCACAACCGCCCACCCCGTCCAGGCCACGACTCCCAAAGCAATCAAAAGTAAGCCATTCAAGGTTAAATGCAAAGGTCTGGCCCAGGCCCGTTGGGGATGAATTTGTAGCGCGCTGATGGCCGAACCCACACCCAGAGCAACCACGATTAAACCTGCGACTAAATGCCAAGAATGTCCCAGAGAACCGTAGTACCCGTAAGTGCCCATCAAGCCGATGATCAGTAACAGGAAAATTAACCCGACCAGGCCTGTGCCAAAGATTAAATGGGTGAATCTCAAACCATTCGGCCGCTTTATTTTTTTTAAACGTGTATAGCTCAACCCAAGGCCGGAAAAGGTCAAGAGAAAATAACAGCACAAAACACCGCCCATTGACCAGGCTGCAATTCGCCACAACCAGAGAAACGAAGGAAGATTGATTTTGGCAATTAGGAATGGCATGAAGAACTAAGAGTCTAAATCAGGCAGTTTATCCACTTGAAAATACTGATAAAACTTCTCCGTCACTTGGACTTGATAGGAACGCCCTTGGGATGGTCGCCGCCGACTAATAAACCCCAATTCCAGGAGGTCTTGAATGTGTTGATAGGCACTTGAGCCGCGAATTTCAACCAACTCCGATTGCAAAATTGGCCCCTTCAAGGCAACTAAGGCCAACGTCCGCTGGGCCGCTAACCCCAAATCCACCGGCACTAAGGTTTGCACTAACTCCCGAAACGCTGGCCGTAATTGGAGGCCATATCCGGCATCACTTTCGACAATTTCTAAGGCCGTATCCCGATGACTGTAGTCTGCAATTAAATCCATCAAGGCGACTTCCACCGTATCCCGATCAGATTGGGCATGGGTCGCTAAGTCAGCCAAGCTCAGGGGTTGTCCCTTCAGATACAAAATGGCTTCTAAACGCGCCGCTAGGGAAGGGGACTCTTCAGGTGCAGATGCTTGAAAAGGAGAAGGTTTCAGACTGGCCATAGGGGCGGGCCAAAAACTGGAGACGATGATGTGTTAATTATGGCTTGCCCAGGCCTGATCTACCCCTGCTTCTATCCCCGCTTTGACCACGGCCCCCAAATTGCCAATGTCATCCCTGGATGGTAAATATTGACAAACATGGTTTGACCATCCGGAGAAAAACACACTCCTGCTAACTCCTGATCATTGAGGGCATTTCGAGCAAAAGTATAAATTTTTCCTTCCGGGGTCACTCCCATTAACCGATTCAAATTATCCTCACCATCTTCACAGACAATCAAATCCCCAAAGGGAGCCATAATCAGGTTATCGGGATAGTCCAGCACATCTTTCCCCGGTGACTCAACAAATAACTCTAAACTGCCGCCTTGATCTCGGGTTGCCCCCGGCCGGTATCGCCAAATTTGCCCTAAGCGTTTATCCCCGCCACTGGTTGCTGTAAAGAAGATTTCCCCATTGCTGTAACAAATGCCTTCCCCGCGTGTAAATTGAGCCGCACCTAAATCAAACCCCTGATGCCGGACTGTATCCACTGCTGGATCGGGGTCTTTAATTGTTACCCATTCCACATCAAAAAATCGCCGCTGGGGAAAACCATCACGGGTATTACTTTTGGGATAGCCTGTAATCCGCAGAGCTTGCAATTCCCCCCCGGCCTGGAGCTTACCCACTTGCTTGGGAAGAAACCGATAAAAGAGACTATCCCCCCGATCTTCGGTCTGGTAAATAATATTCGTTTTCGGATCAACCACAATTGCTTCGTGTTGGAATCGGCCCATTGCTTTCAGGGGAATCGGTTGAACAGGCCCCGTGGCAGTGACGGGAATTTCAAAGTTATAGCCGTGGGGTTTGTTGACGGGGCCATGTTGACCGGGTGTGGCAGGTGTAGCTGTATTTTCTTCACAACTAATCCAAGACCCCCAAGGTGTCGTTCCCCCAGCACAATTGCGATAGGTTCCCGCCAACGAGACAAAATCCTTAACTAAGGTACGCTCAGGACTAATGATGACGGTGGTAGTTCCGCCCGGACAAAGGCTGTCGTACTTCAAGTTGTTGGGAGCGAGTACAGACTGATAGCCAGAGGGCAGGCCTGGATAGACTTCATGATTACGAATCAAAATAGTTGTGCCGTTGGGGCCGGGAAAGGCAGCCATCCCATCATGCAAAGACGGAACTGGGTTACCATCACTCATCCTCTGCCCTAATTTAGAGAAAATCCGATATTGAAATCCCGCTGGCAAATCAAGAATTCCTTGGGGATCTCGAACGAGGGGGCCAAAACCAGCTCCTTGCACCGTTTGTCCGGCCTCAGCCCTGGCATAAAGTTTTCTTAACCCCTGGGGAAATAGGGCGGCTCCAGTTGACAAAACCCCTAGGGTTAAGAGGTTACGGCGAGATAGGGTCATAAAGCGTTCCAGATGATTTTCCGCAGGGGGTAATAACAATAAGTAACTAATGTCTGAAATCCCTAACAAATCCTAGCAATGTTTACTCTTGTAGATTGGTTATCGGGATAACATCAGCCCACTTCCGAAGGTAAAACCCCTATAATAGCAATGCGAGACAGACCTAATTACGTCATAGATTAACAAAAACTCTTTTTGCCAATGAGTTCTGCTGGTTTAGTTCCTGGTTTGTTCATTTAGCTGCCCCGGAAACTCTTTGCCCCCAGAACGTTTGGCTGATAGAGTTTACGTCTGACCTACTGACTCGATTTTAGTCCGCACAATCCCAGACAACTCTCTACTCTGTTGAAACCCCAGATGTGGTCATTCAGAGTCTTTTTCTGTCTTTGTCTAGCCCGTGATTGCCTGAGTGTGGCATTATCTAAATTCACTCCCCCTAATATGCTTAATTCCTACCCGTTGACTGCCATGCATAGCCCCTTCTCCACTTCTGCCTTAACTCAATCTTCTGCCGCTGGATACGCTGGTCAACCTTGGTTAGTCGAAGAACGAGACGCTTGCGGTGTGGGGTTTGTCGCCCATCAAAAGGGATTGGCTAGTCATAGCATTCTTGAACAGGCCTTGACGGGATTGACCTGTTTAGAACACCGCGGGGCCTGTAGTGCGGATCAAGATTCCGGCGATGGCGCGGGCGTGATGACGGCGATTCCCTGGGGCCTGTTTGCGGATTGGGCTGAAAGCTATGATTCGGCCAATGTTGGGGTGGGGATGGTTTTTTTTCCTGCGGATTCCAATGCCGTAGCCCAGGCCAAGACCGCGATTGCCCAAGTATTAGCCAATTCTGGGTTGAAACTCTTGGGGTGGCGACCTGTTCCCGTGAATCCCGATGTATTGGGGGTGTTGGCGCGGCAAAATCAACCGATGATTGAACAACTCTTTGTCGCCGCAGAATCCACAGGCACAGAACTTGAGCGGCTTTTATATCTAACTCGGAAACGGATGGAACGGGCCGTCTCGGAACTCCATGCCGATTGGGGGCGGGATTTTTATGTTTGCTCTTTTTCCCACAAAACCATTGTCTATAAAGGCATGGTGCGCTCGGTCATCCTGGGTGAGTTCTATCAAGACCTGAAAAATCCGGCCTACGAAACTACCTTTGCCATCTATCACCGCCGCTTTAGCACGAACACAATGCCGAAATGGCCCTTGGCCCAGCCAATGCGGTTTTTAGGTCACAACGGCGAAATCAACACGCTTTTAGGCAATGTCAACTGGATGCGGGCCCGAGAAGCGCAATTAGCCAGCCCGGCCTGGGGGGAATCCCTCAAAGAACTCAAACCCATTGTCAACCCAGAAAACAGCGATTCAGCCAACCTGGATAATGCCTTTGAATTGTTGGTGCAATCGGGTCGGGCTCCCTTCCAGGCCATGATGATGTTGATTCCTGAGGCCTATAAAAATCAACCAGACTTGGCGGATCACCCGGAAATTACCGACTTTTACGAATACTACAGTGGCCTGCAAGAAGGCTGGGATGGCCCGGCGTTGGTCGTCTTTAGTGATGGCAATGTCGTCGGAGCCAACTTGGATCGCAATGGCCTCCGCCCGGCCCGGTACACGCTGCTCAAGGATGGCCTGGTGATTGTGGCCTCAGAAGCAGGAGTAATTCCCGTGGACGAAACCCAAGTCTTAGAAAAAGGTCGCTTGGGGCCAGGCCAGATGATTGCCGTAGATTTAACCACCAACGAACTGTTAACTAACTGGACGATCAAGCAACGGGTGGCCCAACATCAGCCCTATGGCCAATGGCTCCAGGCCCATCGGCAAGAATTAACGGCGCAATCCTACGTTGAAACCCCAACCCTGACTAAGGCCCAATCCCTGCAACAGCAAACCGCGTTTGGTTACGGCGCAGAAGATGTGGAAATGGTGATTGAGTCCATGGCCCAGGAGGGAAAAGAACCGACATTTTGCATGGGCGATGATATTCCTTTGGCCATTCTGTCCCATAAACCTCACCTGCTCTACGACTATTTCAAGCAACGGTTTGCCCAAGTCACCAACCCGCCGATCGACCCATTGCGGGAAAAATTGGTCATGTCTTTAACGACTCAGTTGGGTGGCCGGGGTAACTTGCTGGATGAAAAACCGGAGTTTGCCAAGCTCTATAAGCTCAATTCCCCCCTCCTGAATGAAGCTGAACTTGAGCAAATTGTGAATTCTGAGTTCCATGCAGAGCGTTTGAGTACCCTGTTTGAAGTTGCCGCCGGCCCCGATGGTTTAAAAACTGCGATTGACGCGCTCTGTCTGCGGGCCGATGAACTGGTCAAATCTGGCGCAGAAATTCTCGTACTTTCGGATCGGGTGAATCTCGCCGGGGAAATGCAACTCCTCACCGCTGAAACCACCTATATCCCGCCTCTGTTAGCTGCTGGGGCTGTCCATCACCACCTGATTGCCCAAGGATTGCGCCGTCAAACCTCCATCGTGGTTGAAACCGCCCAGGCCTGGAGTACCCATCATTTTGCTTGTTTGATTGGCTATGGTGTGGCTGCTGTCTGTCCTTACATGGCCTGGGAAACGATTCGGCAGTGGTGGCACAGTGACCGCACCCAAAACCTTATGGAGAAAGGCAAAGTTACCAAAATTGATCTGACTACGGCCCAGGCCAAGTACCGCAAAGCCATTGAAGACGGGTTACTCAAGATCCTCTCGAAAATGGGAATTTCCCTAATTACTAGTTACCAAGGGGCACAGATTTTTGAAGCCATCGGCATTGGCCCAGAACTCTTGAATTTGGGCTTTGTCGGGACAACCTCACGGGTGGGCGGCTTAACGGTCAGTGATCTGGCCCAAGAAGTCATGGCGTTCCACCAACAGGCTTTCCCCGAACTGACGGCGAAAAAACTGCAAAACTTTGGCTTTGTCCAATACCGGCCTGGTGGTGAATACCACATGAACAACCCAGAAATGGCCAAGGCCCTGCATAAAGCGGTATCTAGCCAAAACTACGATCACTACGAAGTTTATCGCCAACAACTCACCGGCCGGATTCCGACAGCCTTACGGGATTTACTCGAGTTCAAGAGCGACCGGCAACCGATTCCAATTGAAGAAGTCGAATCCGCCACCGAAATTGTCAAACGCTTCTGCACCGGCGGGATGTCCTTAGGAGCCTTATCTCGGGAAGCCCATGAAGTCCTGGCCATTGCCATGAATCGTCTCGGCGGTAAGTCCAACTCTGGGGAAGGGGGCGAAGATCCGATTCGGTTCAAAGTCCTGGTGGATGTGGACGGAGAAGGTCACTCGGATTTACTGCCCCACTTGGCCGGCTTACGGAATGGGGACACTGCCAGCTCGGCGATCAAACAGGTGGCTTCCGGCCGGTTCGGGGTCACGCCTGAGTATTTAATGAACGCCAAGCAAATCGAAATCAAGATTGCCCAAGGCGCAAAACCCGGTGAAGGGGGGCAACTCCCAGGCCCCAAGGTGAGTCCCTATATCGCCATGTTGCGGAAATCCAAACCCGGTGTTTCCCTAATTTCACCCCCGCCGCACCACGATATTTACTCCATTGAAGATCTGTCCCAGTTAATTTTTGACCTGCACCAAATTAATCCCAAGGCTCAAGTTTCCGTAAAATTAGTGGCCGAAGTTGGGATTGGCACGATTGCTGCCGGGGTGGCCAAAGCCAATGCCGATATTATCCAAATTTCCGGTCACGATGGCGGCACGGGAGCATCTCCCCTGAGTTCGATTAAACACGCCGGGAGTCCCTGGGAATTGGGCTTGTCGGAAGTGCATCGGGTGCTGATGGAAAACCAACTCCGGGATCGAGTGATTCTGCGGGTGGATGGTGGCCTCAAGTCCGGTTGGGATGTGATCATGGGCGCACTCATGGGGGCGGAAGAATTTGGTTTTGGTTCCATTGCCATGATTGCGGAAGGCTGCATTATGGCCCGGATTTGCCATACCAATAATTGCCCCGTGGGAGTCGCAACCCAAAGAGAAGAACTGCGGAAACGCTTTACTGGCCTGCCGGAGCACGTGGTTAATTTCTTCCTGTTTATTGCCGAAGAAGTGCGCTCAATTTTGGCTCGCTTAGGTTATAAATCTCTGATCGAAGTTGTCGGTCGCTCTGATTTACTCGTTCCCCGCAGCGATGTCAGTTTGAGCAAAACTAAAGCCGTTAATCTCGATTGCCTCACCCAACTACCGGATAGCCGCACTGACCGGGCCTGGTTGATCCATGAGGAAGTCCACAGCAACGGGCCGGTTCTCGATGACAAAATTCTCGCCAATCCCACGATTCAAGCGGCCATTGCCAATCATCAGGAAGCTGGCCTGGATTTGGATATTGTCAATACAGATCGAACTGTGGGGGCGCGGGTTGCGGGTGAAATTGCCAAACAACATGGAAACACAGGCTTTACGGGGCAACTGAAGCTTAACTTTGTCGGTAGTGCCGGCCAAAGCTTTGGGGCCTTTAACCTACCCGGAATGATCCTCAATCTCACCGGAGAAGCCAACGATTATGTCGGAAAAGGCATGCATGGCGGCGAACTGATTATCAAACCCTTAGCCAATGCTCCCTATGCCGCGGCGGATAACGTGATTGTTGGCAATACCTGTCTCTATGGGGCCACGGGCGGTTATCTCTTTGCCAATGGCCAGGCCGGGGAACGGTTTGCTGTGCGCAATTCAAAAGCCTATGCAGTTGTGGAAGGGGTTGGCGACCACTGTTGTGAATACATGACCGGCGGCGTGGTTGTGGTGCTCGGTAAAACAGGGCGGAATGTGGGTGCTGGGATGACCGGGGGCCTGGCTTATATTCTGGATGAGGATGGGGGCCTGGCGGCCAAAATCAACCCAGAAATTGTCAAGCTGCAACGGGTTAGCTCCACAGTCGGGGAAAAACAACTCCTCGAATTAATCCAGACCCATGCGGAACGGACGGGTAGTAAAAAAGCCAAGGACGTTCTGGAAAATTGGCCAACTTATTTACCACAATTCTGGCAAGTAGTTCCACCCTCGGAAGCCAATAGCCCGGAAGTTGTTGCTAGCGAGGAGAAGATTCTCAACCCAGTTACTTAGTCTTGAGCACTATTCCTTAATCTCTTCTTAAAAAGGTACTGCTATTTTGACTGACGATAGCCATTCATCATAATGATGTTGTCATACCAGAACTAGTGAATAGAGGGCTATGACTAATGATTTCGCCTTGATGGGGGTATTCTCAGACATTACCTGGCATCGGCTGATCCAAAAATATCTTAATCAAACCCCAAACGCAATTTACTGGCTCCCCTGGGGATCAAGACAGATTAACATTCGTAGATTACTTAATTATCTAGTTGCCCAGGAAAAATGGAGCCAAAGAAGCCAAAAGAACTATGAGATTTATCAAAGATTAGAAACAATTAATACTTTGAAGTTCTTCCATCATGATTCCAAAACTCAAGGCGGAAATGGCAAGATACGTTACAGATACGAAATCAGCCATATTATCTTGGGAAATGTTGCGTTTTCTCCAGCAAGATCAGTCGGTCATAAACTAATCTCTGAGGCTAGTCCAACATGGTTCGGGATTTCAGGTTATAAATTAGTCAAAAATCTCGATTTTTCTGAAGAATTTAACGTAGTTAGCCTCAGAAATAACACGAGCAAACAAGTTGATGAGTATCAAGATAGCATCTTACTTTATAAAGATGTACTTATCGTGCGGCATTTTAACCATGGAAAAAAACAACCTTGCACCTGTTCCCAATGCACATAACATCAAAGTAATTTTGGGATGCACCATGATTAACTGTGCTGATTGTAATTCAACTTGAATTGTGAAGTATGGAAAAGTGTTGCTCTATCTCTATAACCCGAAGGTCATGGGAATCAGAATGTTCTCAAGCAGTCATTAAACCAACTTAACTCCATTCAAAAATGTGTCGACAATGCTCTTCCCGGTAGTTCAATACTTATCAAGTAATAATATAGTTGTCGAGATAGCTCTTTCTTGGTTGAGAGACTATGGCAGTGATTGCTTGGTCGGGGAGGAATCAGAGAACTCCACCCGTTCAATTTTCAACTCTCGGCCTGAGCGAATGTCCTCCATTGGTTGCCCGCAATTTGGACAGGTATAGCGTTGACCCATTTCGGGAAAATATTCCTCCTGGCAGCGATGACAAAAAGCAATTAAGGGGATTTCCGTAATCACCAGCTCAGCGCCGGCCAAAAACGTATTTTCCGTTTGTACCTTAAACGCAAATTGTAAACTCATAGGCTCCACGCAGGTAAACTTGCCCACGGTTAAATGCACTTTGGTAATTTGGGGCTTTTCTGGTTGCGCCTCCCACCAATCTTTAACGGTGAGAATTAAAGCTTTAGTCATGTCGGTTTCGTGCATAGAATCACAATGGCTGATGTCTCACTGACTCCAATACCAAAGATTTAACCACCTCAGATACTAGCTCGCCATCACTGTTGATTCTCAAAGCACAAATTTCAACGTCTAGGTATCTTGAATTCTCGTGTTTCATCCATTCAAAAATAAAAGTAGCGTAGGCCTGAATGCCTTTGACCGCGTCCTGGCGATTCTGCCAAATTCGGACTTGACTTAAATCATCGGTAACATCAATAGATGGTTTATCGTGATTGGATTGCTCAGTGGATTCATCGGTGGCACTCTTTTTAAGCGTAGGTTTATCAGCCGCATAAAGCTCAACATCTGGGAAGAGTTTTAAGGTGTAGCCAACAATTTTGTTCGTTGGAATGCCAAAGCCTTTTGCCATAGGATGAATGACTTACCTCATATTTCTAAACCCAAGGCTGATCCACGCCCATATTAGCTTCTGGATGAATGTAGTCGGGTTTGGTAGTCCGGGGTAACTGACCAGAAATCACCAAATGGGCCATGGCATCACAAATCACCCGCGTCGCTATCAAGGAGGTCATATCACTAATGTCATAGGGGGGGGAAACTTCCACCACTTCCATTCCACAAACTGGCGCATTGCGAATAATTTTACCCAGCAAATACAGGGCTTCTCTGGGCAACAACCCACCTGGCTCCGGCCAGCCCGTCCCAGGGACAAAACCCGCATCAATGCAATCAATATCAAAGCTAATCCAGACGCAATCCGTGCCATCTAAAGCCCGTTCCAAGGCAAAATCGGCGGCGGCATCCAGGCCCATTTCGGTAATATCAGTCACCGTCAGGATATTCGTTGCTCGCTCTCGACAGACTTTTACGCCTTGCCGCGGCACTTGCCACCCCCCAATTCCCAACTGCACCAGATTTTTGGCCGGAGCATTGGCCATATTGGTGGCATGGAACCAAGGACAGGTGTGCATCCGTTCATCTAAGTCGGTTTCTTGGGTGTCCACATGGCGGTCAAAGTGAATGATGCCAAGCTTTTTATCACCTAAATGCCGACAGACTCCGCGCACCGTGGGAAAGCCAATCGAGTGATCGCCGCCCAAAATGATCGGAAACGCCCCAGAGGCAAAAATATGGGCAATGCCTTTAGAAATTTGGTCAAAGGATTTTTCATTATTGGCCGGAATTGTAAAAATATCGCCGACATCACAGAGGGTAATTTGCTCCCGCAGGTCAACCCCAAATTCAAAGTTGTAGGGCGTATAAAGGGCCGAAATCCGGCGAATCCCTTGGGGGCCAAACCGTGTTCCTGGCCGATAGGTGGTGCCAGAATCGTGCGGGACACCGACAATCGCCACATCGTAATTCCCCACTTGCCGGACATCTTCTAGGTAGGGGGCTTTGAGAAAGGTATTGATGCCAGCGAAATGGGGTAATTCCCCCCGAGAAAACGTGGAAATGGTGCGGTCTTTAATACTGTCTGCGGCTTCCAGGCCAAACGCTAACCCCTGGGATACTTCCTGCTGCCAACCGGTCAGGGGTAAATGTCGTTCTTTTTCTAGGGCCTGTTGAGCCTCGGTTGGGCGATTAAACAGGGGAGATTCGCTACTCGAAGAAGTCATAGAAAGCAGTTGCCAGGTCAAGGATAAGAAATTTTGTCCAGGGTTAAGAGCTACAGTAGCAGCAATTTAGCAAATCGTGATTGATCAGGGCCAGACTCTCTTTGAGATTGGTATCTTGTTAGTGAATCTACCCTTTGACCACCCCCTAATTCTATGGCGTTACAGCATATTGTCTATGAAGAGGTCTTAGTCCGCTATACCGACCCTAACCAAGCAACCCATCTTTTGCGGCAATATCGCCCCTACTTAGAAACCATCCCCAGTATGCGCCGGCCAACAGAAAGCCTGATTACAATTCCCTTACCCATCGCCCAAATCCAACGCCAGAACCCCAATCAAAATGGCCAACGCCAGCAAAGTGTCACCGCCGTCCAACTCCCCTGTGAGCTGGTCTTTCTCATGTGTGACCCAGAGTGGCGAGTGAAGACCGATGTTGAGATTTTAATTTTCATCCATCGGCCTGGTGAACATTTTCCCGACCTGCTTAATCGCTGGCGACAAACCCAAGTTCTTTTACAGCGGGGGTATCACTGGGAAATGCCCCAACATCATCAGGATATTTTTAGTGAAGGAGCCGAGCGGCGATTACCCCTGTTTGTCTTGTTAGATTACAGCAGTGGCCGGATGAGGCGGGGAATGCAGGCGGCCCAGTTACCCCATGTTTGTTTACATCTGACCCAGGCCGACTTAGAGCAGGCCAAAAGCAAAGCAACACAGGGATAGATGCCACCTAAATATTGTTGTTGAGATGGGGGATGCGGAACCGGGGACTTGAACCCCGAAGTCCTTTCGGACACTAGAACCTGAATCTAGCGCGTCTACCAATTCCGCCAGTTCCGCATAAGTTCATTGTTTTGCCCAGTCAGACACCAGGCCCCGTTTCATGAGCGGGATTACCATCTTCTCCCAGAAACAGGAACCACGTCAACTGTAAATTTACAGACTCCAGCAAAAATGAACATGACTATGCGGCTCTCAATCTGCTAGAATAAGCTTTGCTCAGTTGGAGAGATGGCTGAGTGGTCGAAAGCGGCAGATTGCTAATCTGTTGTACGGATCGAAAGGCCGTACCGAGGGTTCGAATCCCTCTCTCTCCGTTTTTCAGGGTTATCCGAGGTGGAGGAAATCTCCAAGTGGTGATTTGGGGTGGCGATTTTGGGCGTTGATCTGCGGAGTTATGTCTATCTTGATTCCCTCCAAGCTCAACACGCTGCCTATTTAGGAACCGTTGCTCAGGGGTATTTGCCGTTGCCAGGAGAAGCCTCATTATGGGTAGAAATTTCCCCAGGCATTGATATTAATCGGTTATTGGACATTGCCTTAAAAGCTGCAGTTGTCCGTCCAGGGGTGCTATTCATCGAACGGTTATATGGCCTGTTGGAAGTTCATGCCAGCAGTCAGGGGGAGGTGAAGGCTGCCGGTCAAGCCATTTTAGATGCCATTGGTGCTAGGCCGAGGGACTCCTTCCGCCCTAGGATCATCTCTAGTCAAGTGATTCGGAATCTTGATGCCCACCACACCCAACTGATTAACCGTTCCCGGCGGGGTAATATGATTCTCTCTGGACAAACTCTCTATGTTTTTGAAGTTGAACCAGCGGCCTATGCGGCTCTGGCGGCCAATGAAGCTGAAAAAGCAGCCCTGATTAATATTTTGCAAGTCTCGGCGGTCGGAAGTTTTGGGCGATTATTTTTAGGTGGGGCAGAACGGGATATTTTAGCGGCACAGCGGGCCGTCCAGGCCGTGATGGAGTCATTACCGGGGCGAGATTTACGATTACCCGGCCGACAGGAGTAACTATGGCCGATCCAGAACACCTGGCCCTACTCCAATATGGGGTTAAGGCTTGGCAGGCCTGGCGGGCCCGTTGTCCTCAAGTGATTCCCAATTTATCCCAGGCCAACCTCCAAGGGCTGGATTTGCGAGGGTTTGACTTTTCCCAGGCCCAGCTACAGCGAACAAAATTTAACCAGGCCAAGTTAACCGACTGTAATTTTCAGGCAGCCAACCTCAACCAGGCCAGTCTCTATCGGGCCAACCTCCAACAGGCCAACCTGAGTGAAGCCAGACTGACAGGGGCCTATTTCCTCGGAGCTAATTTAACCGAAACCAACCTCACCAAAGCCGATATATGCCTGGGGGATTTACGGGAGGTGATCGCTGTAGGAGCAGATTTTAGTTGGGCCACCTTAACCCAATGTGATGGCCGCAATGGCAATTTTGATCACGCGGATTTTAGCCAGGCCCAGGCTCCCCAGGCCAACTTTAGTCACGCTCGGTTACTCCATGTCCACCTGAATTATGGGAACTTTAACCAGGCCATCTTGCACCAAACCGAATTGAGCCAGGCCCAACTTTTTCGCTGTAATTTTTACTGTGCTGATTTAACCGCAGCTTCATTGACCAGTGCCTACGGCGCAGAAACAATTTTCGTCAAGGCTAATTTAACAGCAGCAAATTTATCTTGGGGCTATTGGGGTAAGGCTAATTTCTCGGAAGCTAATTTAATGAATACAAACCTGGCCTCGGCCAAACTCCGCGGTGCTAATTTCAACCGGGCCATCTTAACAACGGCTAAGTTCTCCCAGGCCAGGCCCCAGCCATAACATTCCACCCCCCTGTTCAACTTCATTACAAATAGCGAATATCTAAGGTTCGCGAGGGAATGGTTAAGTTACACTCTGCTCTGACTGGATATCCCCCCGCATTCACCCCCCGTAAAACTACCGTTGCCCCGCCCTTGCCAGAATAGGAATCAACCAAACCAGTAACTCGGACTCCATAGCGGGCTAGTTCTTTTGAGCAAGTCTGGTAAGCATCATCCACCACCGAATAAGCTAACCACGGCCGGTTGACGCCTAAAGATTCTGTCGGACTCGGGATCAGAGCTTCTGCGCTTGCCATCATCAAGACAGGAGTCGTTACAGTTCCAATCATCAGCACGAACCGAGCCACAATCGCCATACAAAATCTAGTCCTTTAATACAAATAATTTCAGGAAATCGGGGAAACTGCCTGAATAAGTACACCCTATCTCAGGTGAATCGTGGTTGGGATATTGGGTAAAAAAACTTGGACTGGGGCGACAGATGCTTGCAGGAGGCTAGGAAGAGGATTTTCCATCTGATCCGGCCTGGAGATTAGCTAGCTGCTCCTTAAGGGCCTGTAATTCAGCTTCTAAGGCCTGGCGACGTTCCCGTTCTTGACTATAATTCCCTAACGATTGGCTGGTCACCGGATCATAAAAAACGAAACTCTGTCTCATCCCAATGCAACTCCAGGCCAAGGACTTGACTCCTTAAGCTATAACCCTTGGCAAGGGGATCGGCCACAATCGGAAAATAATTGGCCTGGTCTAACACCCAACCTTGCAACGGCGGCGACAAATAATCGGATGTGGGATCAAATAAGAAATACTCCTGCACTCCCAAATAAGCGTAGATTCCCTTTTTCGCCCCCATGTCTTGGCTAACGGTGGATTTGGACGTAATTTCTAGGACAAAACTGGGGCAATGGCCACCTTCTTCCCACACCTTGTAAGAACGCCGATTTTCTGGAGAGACCCCAAAAATGACAAACGTATCGGGAGCCACTACCGCTTCTGGGTTGCCCTGCTCGTAGTAAATAAAGAGATTTCCAGCGACATAAACATCATCTCTTTTAGCAAAAAAAGCACGCAGAACCTGGCGAGCATAGGTTAGATAGTCACATTGAGAATCACCTTCAGCCATGGGTTTACCGTCATCCTCGGGGTAGTCAACGGTTACAACTGTTTCATCGGGGTAAATTGGCTGCTTCACTGTCTCAAATCCTTAAAATGGGTGAAAGAGAACTCAGAGGCACAAAGGGCGCGTTATGAAGCTGAACTTAACAGCAGATGAGTACCGCAAACTCGTTCATACTAACTTCGACTCAGCCATAGCCCATATTGAATCTTTGATGAGCAATCCAGAGGAAATCCATAAAATTCCTATGGGAGCAGCGATTATTCATCAAACATCGAATGATTGGGTTAATCAACAAAATCAAGAAATTACTCAGTTCATTCAAGCTACCGGAACTACAATCCTTTCTGTTGATGTTGCCTAAACCCAGGAAGGATTGCGAAGAGTGGATCAGATTGTAAAACTAGCAACTTAATAATTAAGTGAAGTTAGACCGGATCTCAGCTATGGCTTGGCGTAGCCCTTCTGAGTGAACCCAGCCCACAAAACCACCAAATACCATTTCGCCATTTTTATTGGCAATGAAGATGTGTTCCACTCCTATAGGATTCTTCCAGGCCTTGACCACAGAACCATCTCGCAGAGTAAAAATAGGCATAGCTCTTTTAAAATCTCGGCTGTGTGCTTGAGTCATTCCTGGGAGACGATTTAGATAATCCACGACCTGCTCCGAAACTTTTGAAATTTCATTTGATACAGAGGCAGGATTATTCCAATCTTCCACAGAGTCATGAATTTTGGGGTAAATATTGGAGGCCATGCCAGCAAGTTTTGCAACAGCATCAAAAGGATCCATTGCGAAAAACCTCAGAATTTTTCCTTAAATATACCCAATGTTGCTTCAGGCCAGGCCCTCAAAATCTTTAGTTGTTGTAAAGACTGAGAAATTTCTAATAAATAATATCTAGGATGGTGGTGAAACGCCCCATTTTCGGATGGCATCATGTCCAGCGAACGACTCACGGCCCAGGCCCCGCTTGAAACTGACCCCGCCCTAGATCGTGACTGCACGACTCTTTCACGCCATGTACTCCAACAACTCAAAAGCTATGATGCCGCCGCCCAAGACCTGAGCGCGATCATGAATCGGATTGCCTTGGCGGGGAAACTAATTGCGCGGCGGTTAAGTCGGGCCGGGTTGATGGCGGGAGTGTTGGGCTTTACCGGCGAAACCAATGTCCAGGGTGAAGATGTCAAAAAAATGGATGTCTTTGCCAATGAGGTGTTTATTGCCGTCTTTAAGCAAAGTGGCCTGGTCTGTCGGCTGGCGTCCGAGGAAATGGAAAAGCCCTACTACATCCCGGAAAACTGCCCCATTGGCCGTTATACCCTCCTCTATGACCCGATTGACGGCTCCTCCAATGTGGACATTAACCTGAGTGTGGGTTCCATTTTTTCGATTCGGCAGCAGGAAGGCGATGATCTTGATGACACGGCGCAAGATCTCCTCCAGGCCGGGCGGAAACAAGTGGCGGCAGGCTATATCCTCTATGGCCCAAGTACAATGCTGGTTTACTCCATTGGCCAGGGCGTGCATGTGTTTACCCTCGACCCCAGCCTAGGTGAGTTTATTCTCTCCACTGAAAATCTGCAAATTCCCGCCCACGGGCCGGTGTATAGCGTTAATGAAGGGAATTTCTGGGAATGGTCAGAACCCTTTCGGGAATTTACTCGCTATGTCCATCGGCATCCTGGTTATACGGCGCGCTACAGTGGGGCCTTGGTCGGAGATATGCACCGGATTTTAATGCAAGGCGGGGTCTTTCTCTATCCCGGAACCGTGAATAAACCCGAGGGAAAACTGCGACTGCTCTATGAAACCGCGCCCTTAGCATTTCTGGTTGAACAGGCCGGGGGCAAAGCCAGCACGGGCACCGAACCCTTACTTGATGTGATTCCCGACAAACTCCATGCCCGCAGCCCCCTGGTCATTGGTAGCCCGGAAGATGTCGCCCTCGTCGAATCCTTTGTGAACCGCCCCCAGCCCACGCCCCCCCTCGCCCAAGTTTGAAATCAAGAAGGAACGCAAACCATGGTCGCCGTAATGGAAAATCCGCTGCGAGTTGGTCTCCGGCAAGAACGCACCCCCGAACCCCTGATTTTGGTTATTTTTGGGGCCTCGGGAGATCTAACCCAACGCAAATTGATCCCGTCCATCTATCAACTCAAACTCGAGCGGCGCTTGCCCCCAGAAATTACGGTCGTGGGAGTGGCCCGGCGGGATTGGAGTCATGAGTTTTTCCGGGAGCACCTCAAGCAAGGGGTGGAGGAATTTGGCGGTGGTATCCAGGCCGAGCCGGTGTGGAATGAATTTGCCCAGGGTTTATATTACTGCTCCGGCAATATGGACGATCCCGCGGCCTACTTAAAGCTGAAAAATTTACTGGATGAATTGGATCAAACCCGGCGAACCAGGGGCAATCGGGTCTTTTATCTCGCAGTTTCCCCGAACTTTTTCGTCGAAGCGATTGAACAACTCGGGGCGGCTGGCCTGTTAACGGATCCCCATAAATCCCGATTGGTGATTGAAAAACCCTTTGGCCGCGACCTCACCTCAGCCCAGGCCTTAAACCAAGTCGTCCAAAAAGTTTGCAAAGAAGAACAGGTTTATCGGATTGATCACTACTTGGGCAAAGAAACCGTTCAGAATTTAATGGTCTTTCGCTTTGCTAATGCCATTTTTGAACCCCTCTGGAACCGCCAATTTGTGGATCACATTCAAATTACGGTGGCAGAAACGGTTGGTGTGGAAGACCGGGCCGGCTATTACGAAAGCTCCGGGGCCTTGCGGGATATGGTGCAGAACCACATTCTCCAACTCCTGGCCCTCACGGCAATGGAACCGCCCAACTCCCTCGATGCCGATAGTTTACGCAACGAAAAAGTCAAAGCCCTCCAGGCCTGTCGCTTAGCGGATCTGAATAATCTAGACAACTGTGCAATTCGGGGCCAATATGCGGCCGGCTGGATGAAAGGGCAACAAGTCCCTGGCTATCGGGATGAACCGGGGGTGAGTCCAACCACCTTAACGCCAACGTTTGTTGGGATGAAGCTGCTGATTGATAACTGGCGCTGGCAAGGGGTTCCCTTCTATTTACGGACAGGCAAACGACTCCCGAAAAAGGTCACCGAAATCTCGATCCAATTCCGGGATGTGCCCCTGCTCATTTTCCAATCCGCCGCCCAACAGGCCAACGCTAATGTCTTAACCATGCGGATTCAACCCAATGAGGGAATTTCGCTCCGGTTTGAAGCCAAAATGCCTGGCCCGGATTTGCGTTCCCGTTCCGTGGATATGGACTTTAGCTATGGTTCCTCCTTTGGGATGGCCACGGCCGATGCCTACACCCGGTTGTTGCTCGATTGTATGTTGGGGGATCAAACCCTCTTTACCCGCGCCGATGAAGTGGAAGCGGCCTGGCGCGTTGTCATGCCGGCCCTTGCGGCCTGGGAGTCCCCCAGTGACCCCAGTAAAATTCCCACCTATGAAGCCGGCACCTGGCAACCGGAAGCAGCGGAACTGATGATTAATAACGATGGCCGGCGTTGGCGACGACTTTAAGGGCTGTAATATTTTCGTCTCGATGATGCAATTTGGTACTTAGACCTATGGCGACTCAATCTACTTCCCTCGTGTCCCTCCAAGACCCGATTGATGTTTCCCTCAGTGATATTGAATCGGAGTTACAGAAAATTTGGTTGGCCCAAAGCCCCAATGGGGATAGCCAGGCCGTACCTGTAGCCACCCGCGCCGCGACGTTTTCCTTGGTCGTTTACGATTCCGATGACACCCAACAACTCCTCTCTCGTTTAGGGTTTTACAGTGGCCCGATTGATGGCATTGCTGGCCCCCGGATGACCGCAGCCTTGAAAGCAGCCCAGGCCCACTATGGCTTACCAGTAACGGGAGAACGCGATGCTGCGACCTTAGACCATCTGCGTCAAGAATATGCCCGCAAACAGGCCGGGGATTTTGAAGGCATTGGGGAACGCTATGCGGCGGATATTCGCAGTGGTGGTGTGGCCGATGTCATTGCCAGTCAAAACCCCTGTCGGGTGATTGCCCTTTGTCCAACTCTCGGCCCCGATACTGGTGTCACGGCCCAAGTGGCTGCCTATTGCCCAATCAAAAAACAAAGCCGCAGTTCACTCATCTGCTGTGAATACATCACGCTCCAGGGAACCACGGAAGCTTTGGGCCGGGTGGCTGAGTTAATTCCCTCCTTAGCCATTGGCGATTTACCGAAGTTCTTGTGGTGGAAGGGGGGACTGGACAGTAACCCGGAGCTTTTAACGACGATTGCACCCCTGTTTGACAGCATTATTGTTGACTCCAGTGAATTTACCCAACCCATTACGGATTTACGGCAAGTTGCCGAGTTAATCGCTAAGGACCTACCGATTGCAGATTTGAACTGGCGCCGACTCGGGGCCTGGCAAGAACTCAGTGCTGAGGCCTTTGATCCCCCAGAACGGCGGGCGGCGATTCATGAAGTAGATCGAGTTACCGTAGATTATGAAAAAGGGAATCCGGCCCAGGCCCTGCTGTTTTTAGGCTGGTTAGCGAGCCGACTAAAGTGGCAGCCTACTGAATTTAAGGTGGAGTCAGGAGATTATGAGATTTACCAGATTCAACTCCTTGGAGCAGATCAACGGGTGATTGAAGCGGAATTGGCGGGGATTCCGACTGGGGATCGGGGTGAGATCATTGGGGATTTAATTGATCTGAAGCTCGCTTCCACCAATTTGAAGGCTGATTGCTCCACAATTATTTGTTCTGAAACCCGCGGCTGTATGCGGATGGAATCGGGCGGTGGGGCCCAGGTGGCCAAAACCTATCAGGTCAATCCCTTGAGTGAACAAACGGCGGAAGTGCTACTGAGTCAACAACTGCAACGCTGGGGACAAGATCTGCTCTATGAAGAGAGTTTTTTGATTGTCCGGCAAATCCTTGATCTCATTGAAAGTTAATTAAGATGAGTGATGACCTGATCGGTGAGTCATTCCAGATAATTATTGAGGGTCTGTGGAAACTCAAGAACTAAAAGCATTGATTAAAGAAAGTCTGCGAGAAGGGAGGCTTTTTCAATGTCAATCACTTATGCCCAGCATTACTGATGAAGCACAAGGGGAGATTATTAGTGAACTGGGTGTCCCCACTGATTATGAGAATCAAGAGCTAATTGACATGACTGAATGGGTTAAAAATAGCTATCAAGTTCCGCAAATAATCAATCAAATTACTGGAGAGAGCTAACTCTGAAGATGTCCTTAAAATCCAAACTCAACTTAAGCAGATTCTGACCTTGAGCCTAGTGATGGTTTCCTGATACCAAAGCACTAAATCCTGATCATACAGATCATCAGTAAGGTCAGGCGGAGAAAGAGTCATAGGGCCAGGCCTGGCTTCAGCGTAAAATCAACCTAGTGGCTACTGAAAATAATATCGCCAGCATTAGTGAGGCATAGATTTTATGGGATTTGTGGTTCGGCAAATGCAGCCAGAAGAAATTCAGCTTGCGGTAGGTTGGGCGGCGGCGGAAGGTTGGAACCCCGGCCAGTTTGATGCCACTACGTTTTACAACACCGATCCGGCTGGCTTTTTTATTGGCGAGTTAGATGGTGAACCCATTGCCTGTATTTCTGGAGTGACCTATGGGCAGAGCTATGGCTTTGTCGGATTCTATATCGTCAAACCGGAATTTCGCGGACAAGGCTATGGCCTGCAAACCTGGAATGGCGCGATTACCTACTTGAAATCACAATCGGGGCGGATTTTTGGCCTGGATGGGGTGGTTGAGCAGCAACATAACTATGAACGTTCCGGGTTTCGGCTGGCCCATCGCAATAGTCGATTTCAGGGGCAGTTTTTCGAGAATTTTGCCGTTGATCCACATTTAGTTGCGATTCAAGACGTGGCCTGGGAGGAGTTATTAGCATTTGATCGGCAATTTTTTCCAGCAGAGCGCGGCAAGTTTCTCCAGGCCTGGTTCCAGCAACCCCAAACCCTCAGCTATGCCTATGTAGATTCTGCACTCAAAGGCTATGGAGCAATTCGACCGGCTGAGACGGGTTGGCGGATTGGGCCGTTGTTTGCCGTGAATTATCCAGTCGCAGAAAGGATTTTTCGGAGCCTGGTTGCCCACACTCAAGGTGCAGCTTGTTTTCTCGATATTCCCCTGGTTAATCCTGATGCCGTGAAATTAGTTGAGGTTTACCAAATGACCCCGATGTTTGAAACTGGGCGGATGTACACTCCCCAGGCCCCGCCGCTCAATCTCAAGGGTCTTTACGGGATTACTAGTCTGGAATTGGGTTAGGTTCACCGTTTTCATCAAGAATAGAAGTGAACTAAGAATGTTTGCAATCGGCAAGGGCTAAGTTTGTTCACGCTTAAACATGGGATCACTCAAGGTTGGAGTTGGTTGTGCTGGCTTGGCCTGGGACTGTTGTGCCTGACGCTCTGGGGCTGTGGGGCGACACCGACATCGGATGTCATTCATCTCACATTTTGGCAAGGCGTTAATCCTCCCCCCAATCGAGAAGTCCTCCAAAAGCTGGTGGATCGGTTTAACCAGGCCCACCCTCAGATTCAGGTTGAAAGCATTTATGTTGGCCAACCCGATCAACAATTACCGAAAATCTTGGCGGCTGTCGTTGGCAATGCGCCCCCGGATCTGCTTTGGTACAATCCAACCATTACTGGGCAACTGGTGGAGCTAGGGGCAATTCGGAATTTGGATGATTGGTGGCAAACCTCTCCCCTGCGCCCAGAACTTGAACCGACCCTCCAGGCCACAATGACCTTTGAAAACCACATTTGGTCAGTCCCCTTTGCGACAAATAATTTGGGTGTCTTTTACCGTCCCAACTTATTTAAGGCCGCCGGCATCACAACCCTACCCCAAACTTGGTCAGAATTTCGCCAAATTGCCCGTCAACTCACCCAAGACACCAATGGGGATGGCCGAATTGATCAACACGGGATCATGCTGGCTTTGGGACAGGGGGATTTTGCTGTTTTTACCTGGCTACCCTTTTTATGGAGTGCCGGTGGGGGCCTGGGGACAACGGTGGATAATGCAACCTTGAATAGTCCGGGGGCGGTGGCCGCATTGCAGTTTTGGGCTGATTTAATCCAAGATGGCTCGGCAATTTTATCCTTACCGGAACGGGGCTATGAATTAGATAACTTTTTGGCCGGCAAAGTGGCCATGCAAATTACCGGCCCCTGGACGCTCGGACAACTCCAACAGGCCAAAACTGACTTTGCCGTGATGCCCATTCCCAGAGATGTCCAAGCCGCCACTGCCTTGGGAGGCGAAAACCTCTTTATCCTCAAAACCAGACCAGCGCGAGAAAAAGCCGCCTGGGTTTTTGCGGAATATGTCATGAGTCAGGATTTTCAAACTGAGTTTGCTTTGGGAACGGGTTATTTACCTGTGAATCGCTTTGTCCAAAATCGCCCCCAATATCAGTCCTTCCTGGCCGAGCAACCCGCGTTGAACGTCTTTCTTGAGCAAATGCCCCAGGCCCAGGCCCGCCCCTTATTTCCTGGTTATGCCCGCTTTTCCGAAAGCTTAGGCCGGGCGTTGGAATCGGTCTTACTCGGTCAAGATCGCCCCAATGTTGCCCTCAACCAGGCCCAAGACCGCTGGCAACTCCTACAACCCCGTTCTCCGACCCAGACTCCCTAGACCTCGGAAATATCGGTTCAGGACTTACTCAAAAAAATCCAGGCCCCCAGATTTAGGTTGGCGCAGTTGCGGTTCCGGGGCAAAACCCAATAGGAGGGGAAACTGCAACATGGATAAGTTCACCGATTCCTGGGAATCATCAATCAAAATTAGGGGTAAATAGTCATCCTGTTCTAAGCGATCGGCGCGAAATGCCAAGGCATCGGCGGATTCAAATAAGGCCACCCCCCGATCGGGGCCAAAGTCAGTCCGGGTAATGCCCAAGCAATCCTGTAAGCCGCGCCGCCAATCCCCCAATCGTTCCGGTGAATCGGCCAAAATCAGCACCCGCAGCGTATCGTCATAAAAATCTCTCAGGATCGAAATAATTGCCGAGGCCACGAGGATGTTTTGCAGCCGACTGTTCATGGAACGCAAAGCCCCACGCCCGCCAAGGTCAAAAAACCAAGTCTCCACTCGCTCAGCATGGATGGGTTCAAAGGTACGACGCAATTGCCAGGCCGGGCCATAGTAATTGGGGTTTTGCCGATATTGCTCAATTAACTTCTGGATCCGCTTGGCTTCTTCTTGAAAACTTTCCTCAGCCAAATGGAGTTTAGCCGTTCCCTTTGTTTCTGGAGCCGCAGTTGGGGTGGCCGGAGTCGGAGGAGCCGCCGGTACCAATTCTAATTGCTCAGCAGTGGTGGCCAAATCCTGCAAACTATTGACCAAATAATCCTTAAACCCCTGAATCCGGATCGCCAGGTCTTGGGAGGCCCCGACAAAGTTTTGCTTCAGTTCTTTTTGAATCCGTTCGCGGCGGCGTTCGAGTTTTTCAATTTCTCTGATCAGACCGGCCCGTTGAGCTTCTAAATCCGCCAAAGATGTGGCCACGAGTTGCTGAAGCTGGGTCTGGGTGGCGGCTATGTCCACTGGTGCTAGGAGGGGCAAGGGGCGAGAACTCGTATTTTCACCTTTGATCAGGAATTCCGTTGGCTCATCTAAAGAAGGCATCTCTGGCATTTCTTGGTATTCCGGCCGCAGATCGAGGGGTTCCGGTAAGGCAATCTCCTCTGAGGCCTGGGAATTATTTTCCGATGCTGGTTGGGCATCATCTGGCCAGTTTTCATTCATCATGACCACTCACCGCAGTTGCAGAGGTTATCCGAGGGCAGCGCGCTTCTAGGCAGGCCTGGAGTTGTTTGGGATCAAAAAGGATGGGCAGGAAATGGATACTTTTAACTTCTCGAAAATAGAACAAAATTTGTAAGTCAGACCAGTAAACTTCCCAATGCAACCAGTCTTGATAGGGGAAGGCTCGAATTTGTTTTTCACCGCGATAAACATCCAGGCCCTGATCCGTAAACTGAAGCCTTAAAGTTGCGGCTTGAACGGCTAAAAACAGGGCAAAGGCTTCAAAGGGCAGGGGCAGCCAGGGATTGACTGTAAACAGAGGCAATGCCAACGTAGCCAAAGCAAAGGGGAGACGGTAGCTGGGGAGCAGAGTAATTGTCCCTAGAGAAGGAGGAGCTTGAGAAGTCATGTAGCCCAAAATTAACCAGCAAAGGTTCACTTGCCCATTGTAGGCTATAGCTGATTGACGCTGATCGTCCCCGTGCCCCCGAACAAGACCCAAGAGAGGAAGAAATTGATGATGAAGATCGCTAAAAGTGAGATCACGACTGCGGCCGTTGTGGATTGTCCGACCCCCTTGGCCCCACCCGTAGTCGTTAAGCCCCAGTGACAGCCAATAATTGAAACTAACCCGCCAAAAATGACCGCCTTAATCATCGCCGCCCAAATATCCCAGGTACCGAGGAAGTTACGAATAGAATCCAAGTAGATAGGTCGGGGAATATCATACAAATTAGCGGAGATGATCATTCCTCCAGCTAACCCTGTCACCAGGCCAAGGACAGTCAAGATCGGCATCATCAGACAACAGGCCAACACCCGCGGAATGACCAAATAGTTAATTGGATTTGCCCCCAACATCCGCAAGGCATCAATTTGTTCGGTGACGCGCATGGTGCCAATTTCCGCCGCAAAGGCAGACCCGACCCGACCCGCCAAAACCACCGCCGTTAAAACTGGCCCCAACTCGCGGGTTAAGGCAATGGCCAGAACACCCCCCACCGCCGATGCCGCCCCAAAATTGATAAATTCCCGCGCCACCTGAATCGTGAACACCATCCCAACAAACATCGAAGTAATCAGGGCCACCCCCAAAGACTCAGGCCCCACGGCTGCTAGTTGATCGAGGGTATTGCGGCGATGAATTTTACCTTGCAGGATGTGGTAGGCAACTCGCCCAGCTAATAAAAAGGCGGAACAATAGCGGAGAAATTTTGGCGATGACCAGTCAAAGCCCCAAAACCGCCTTAACTTGAAGTTGCCTTGTGCCATTTCTTCCCAACCGAAATAGGTTTTCAGGTTTTTTGGAGTTAATCTTTAGAGAGTATAGCGTTACAGAGCCAAGCCCACTCATTAAACATCAGTCCAGATTAGCTTTTTCTTACATCGGCTGACCCTGCCCAAATCACAAGCTAAAGTAGGGGGGTGATGGGTCGAGTTTGGCGCACGGAAGAATGATGAAAGTAACGGGCCTGGGCAAAACACCTGTGGAAGTTGGGGCGTTCTTTAGCGATACTTGGCGCACCTATCAAAAAATTCTCCAGCATAACCATATGCACCATCGAGAACTCTATGCCCTTGTCCATCAAGAACTGCAGAATATACCCCCAGGCCTGGAGATTCTCGACTTAGGCTGTGGCGATGCGTCCTATACGGCCCAGTCCTTGGCAGGGATTCCCTTTAGTCGATATATTGGGGTGGATCTCTCAACCGTGGCCCTCGCTCTAGCCGCAGAGAACTTTAGTCACTTACCAGGGCAGTCAGAGTTTGTTACCGCCAATTTTGTCGATTATGCTCAGGCCTGCTCGGGCCAATTTGATTGTATTTTGATGTCCTTTTCACTGCATCACCTTACCTATGGGGATAAAGACAAGTTCTTAGGGCAATTAAGCCGTGTCTTGCGGCCTGGGGGCATTTTCTTAATGATTGATGTGTTTCGGGAGGAGGGGGAAAGCCTCTCGGACTATTACCAGCGATATATCGGCCAGGCCGAGCGCAATCAATGGAAACTCAACCCCGAAGAATTTGTTGCCATGTCAGAGCATATTACGACCAGTGATTTACCCGATTCCGTCGCGGCGATCATTGGCTTAGGTCAGTCCCACGGCTTTAAGGACATTCATTGCTTATTTCTCCATCCAGACACTACCATTGGCCTGCTCAAGTTCCAGGGTTAAGCCGCCTAAATTCTCTCAAGTTACCCGGTCATGCCAGTCGCCAAGCCCATTTATTTAGATCACCAGGCCACGACCCCTTTGCACCCAGAGGTTTTAGCGGCCATGTTGCCCTACTTTATCGAAAAGCCCGGAAACCCCTCCAGTAACGGACATTTATATGGGTGGGAAGCCGCCGCCGCCGTCAAAAAAGCCAGAGCTACCATTGCCAAGGCCATCAATGCCCCGCTAGAGTCTCTCATTTTCACCAGTGGAGCCACCGAAGCTAATAACTTAGTCATCAAGGGGATTGCTGAAGCCTATTTTGCCCAGGGCCGCCATATTGTCACTGTCCAAACCGAACACGCCGCCGTTTTAGCCCCCTGTCGTTATTTAGAACAGCATGGATTTTCAGTTACCTATTTACCCGTCCAGGCCGATGGCTTTGTGGATCTGAACCAACTGACCGAAGTATTGCGAGAAGACACTCTGTTAGTTTCAGTAATGGCCGCAAATAATGAAATCGGTGTACTTCAGCCCATTGAAAAAATTAGCGCACTGTGTCGGTCACGGGGGATTCTTTGCCATACTGATGCAGCCCAAGCTCTTGGAAAAATTCCTTTAGATGTCCAGGCCTGGGGAGTAGATTTCATGTCCTTAACAGCGCACAAACTCTATGGCCCCAAAGGGATTGGCGGACTTTACATTAAACCCCAACACCCACCGCTCAACCTTACTCCCCAACTCCACGGCGGTGGCCAAGAAGAGAATTTACGCTCTGGAACCTTACCCACACCCCAAATTGTCGGATTTGCCCAGGCCGTGACTTTAGCCCATCAATCCTTAGAAACTGAATCCCTGCGATTAACCGCATTACGGGAAAAACTCTGGCAAGGCTTAGAACAATTGGGTGAGGTAATTCCCAATGGCCATCCCACTCAGAGCTTACCGGGGTGTTTAAGTGTCAGTTTTCAGGGCCTGGATGGGGCCAAATTACAATCCAACCTTCAAGGAAAACTTGCCCTCTCCGCTGGATCCGCCTGTAGTTCTGCCAAACCCGAACCTTCCCATGTGTTAATCGCCTTGGGCCGGACTGTGGCGGAATGTCGAGCTACGCTTCGCTTTGGCCTGGGCCGATCCACAACCTCAGCCGAGATTGAACAAACCTTGGAAATTCTGACCGATACTATCCAGGCAATCAGAAGATAATCTTTTTCCCCTTTGAACCATCCAAGTCAGTTAGGAAATACGGACAAAGTTACCTCTGGGATTTTAGGCTGGGTGATAGGCGGATGAGTCGGATAGGGAGTTAAGTTACTGAAATTAATCTTGTATCCTGGAAATTCAGGCATGGCTTGCGGCTCGTTATCTAGGGTCAGGTTTACGGGAGTCATCGGCTGGGTTGCGTCTTGGAGCTTGAGATTGATCACGGCTTGCCCGGCCCAAACACATTGCGCCCCCCTTGGACAGCGACTATCCTGAACCACGCCCACGAACGTAATCTTTAACTGTCCAGAGTTGAGGCTGATGGTTTCACCTTGTTTGATCTGCAACGGTTGGCCAAATTCTCCGGTTGCCGCGCCACGGGTTTTCGCCAAAAGTTGGGTCATGATCCCTAAGCCATTGACGGGATTTAAGTTTAAGCCCAGGCCCAACCCAAACAGCCCCACAGCCACTAACGGCTTAATTCCCCAACCCATGATCGTTCCCGACTCGCAACTCGCAATATTCCCGGATTTTTCCTGGGACTGGGTTTAGGGTAGCACTGGCCTGGGGGTGTAGTTGGTTAACTCTGATACGGGGATCAATCTCAGTTCACAGTATCCCGCAATGGGGCAGCCGAGCTTAGAGAGTTCGCTTTGAAGGAAAAAATACGCTCTAGGACATCAGCGACAACTTTATCAGGAGTAGAAGCCCCAGAAGTGATCCCAATCGTTAAGGGGCCTGGGGGAAGCCAGTTTTCGGTCACTTCTAAATCCTGTTTCAGGGGCTTATGCTCAACCCGATTACCCGGCCCGATCCGTTCAGCCGCATCAATGTGATAAGAGGGAATATTCCATTCCACGGCAATTTCTTGGAGGTGGGTTGTATTAGACGAGTTATAGCCACCAATGACAACAATTAAATCTAAAGGCTCCTCCACCAGCTTAAACATGGCATCTTGGCGTTCTTGGGTGGCATCACAGATGGTATTAAAACTGAGGAAATGATGATTGATTTGGTCAGGGCCATATTTGCGGATCAGGGTATGCTCAAATAATTTCCCCATTTGTTCCGTTTCCCCCTTGAGCATCGTGGTTTGGTTAGCAATGCCCAGCCGGACTAAATCCCGATCCGGATCAAAGCCCAGGGAATAAGCATTTTGGAATTTGGCTAAAAACTCAACCCGATCTCCGCCATTGAGGATGTAATCACAGACATATTCTGCCTCGTCCATATTCAGCAAAATCAGATAAGTTCCGGCAAAAGAACTGGTGGCAACGGTTTCTTCATGATTATATTTGCCATGAATGATCGAGGTATAGCTGCCTTTTTTATGTTTTTCGACACTGTTCCAGACCTTAGAGACCCAAGGACAAGTGGTATCCACAATCGTGCAGCCCCGTTCATTCAAGAGTTGCATTTCTTGGACACTGGCCCCAAAGGCGGGCAAAATCACCACATCCCCAGGCCCGACCTCGGAAAAATCTTTCCCATCTGGGACAACGGGGATAAACTCCACGGCCATATCTCGCAATCGTTGATTGACAGAAGGGTTATGGATAATCTCATTGGTAATCCAAATCCGCTGAGTCGGAAAATGCTGACGGGTTTCATAGGCCAAGGCCACCGCCCGCTCTACGCCCCAACAGAAGCCAAAGGCCTCCGCTAATCGAATCGTCACCTCCCCTTCTTGCCAGACATAGCCATTATTGCGAATGCTTTGAATCAGATTGCTTTGATATTCTCCCTGGAGACGCTCGTTAACATCGGCTTCATGGCCAAACCCTTTGCGATGATATTGAGTAGATTGATGCAGTGAACGCTTAAAGGCTTTGGTATCCATAGTTGACCTAGAGCAAAGTCTATAACTGAGATGGGATTTAGCTTCGGGACGGGCGGGAGTGGTTGAGGTAATTGATTTCTACTCTACCGGATGGAGTTCGCTTTAATGATCTTTAACGATACTGTTGGACGGGTTCTAGCCAGTGGAGAATTTCCTGTTCTAGCTGTTGTAATTCCGTAAAGAGGGTTTGCCGTAACCATTGCCCAACTGCATCGAGAGGAGAAAAGTCCTGGCCGGGTTGCCAACTCCAATCTTGACCGAGGGGGGTAAGATGATTTCCAGCTAATCGTTTGGAGGTGATCAGAAACTCAGGCCGTTGCTCCAAGATGCGAATTAGACGGGGGGTTTGGTCAATGTCATCGTTTTGGAAGCGAATTAACAGGTTGCGGCGGACGCGATAGCCTTCATGGATCATCCGTTCGGTTTCCCGCGGACTGGGGCTAAATTCTGTGGTGCTAAGGCTCTCCCGCAACCCCCGCAGATTCTCTGATTTCAAGACTGACTCCATAAACGGGATGGACTGACTGGCACTGTAGTTATTAAACGCCAAAAAGATATTTCCGGCCCGCTCGGCACCATAGAGACTGGTCATGAGCAGATGGAGTTTACAGCCCATACTGTGACCCAGGCCATAGACGGGCAAAAATCGCTTCAGACGGTTGCGTTGCTCGATATACTCCAGGCCTGTATTAAATTGTCGCAGGGCCTGGGCGGCCAACGTGGTGTGATCGAGGGTATTCAGAAACGGGGTGGCAATGACAACATAGTTATGTTTGGCTAAAAATTCCAATAATCGCCGATAGGTCACCTGGGGAGCCGCCGCCACAAAAGCCCCACCGACAAAGTGAATCACCCCTAAGGCCCGACTGGGAATTAAAATCCAGGCCCCTTTATGTTCTTGCCACTCCATCCGCGTTTTGTTTTCCTTAATGTTGGTGAGTTGCTGCATCCATGCTTAGTCTAATCAAGGTTGCGGGTTAGTATTTTTCCTTAGCTTGTTCCAGAATAGAAGCTGTATTCTACACGGAAATATTTGGCTGACTGACCATGCACCATAACCCCATCTGGATAAAAAATCTCAGCTACATCTATCCCGATGGCACCCAGGCCCTGCACCATGTTTCGATCTCTATTGCCGCAACAGAACGGGTGGCGATTGTCGGGGCCAATGGTTCGGGAAAATCCACCCTCCTGCTGCATCTGAATGGGATTCTTTTGCCCCAGGCCGGTGAAGTTCGGGTGGGCGAGATGCTAGTCACTAACCAAAACTTACGGGCCATTCGCAACTTTGTTGGCCTGGTGTTTCAAAATCCCGATGATCAGCTATTTATGCCCACGGTGGGGGATGATGTCGCCTTTGGCCCGAAAAATCTGGGCTTAACAGGAGCAGCCTTAGGGCAACGGGTGCATCAGTCTTTGTACGCAGTGGGTATTGATCCAGACACCTACGGGCAACGGAATCCGCAAAACTTATCGGGTGGTGAGAAAAAACGAATTGCCATTGCCGGAGTGTTAGCCATGCAGCCTCAAGTCCTTGGCCTGGATGAACCCACTGCCCAACTGGATCCCCGCTCCCGCCGCCAACTGATTGAACTCTTACATGGCCTGCCCTTGACCCAAGTGATTGTTACCCATGATTTAGATTTAGCCCTAGAACTTTGTCCCCGCACGATTGTTTTAAGCCAGGGAAAAATTGTCTTTGATGGCGGCACGGCCCAGGCCCTGAGTGATGTTCATTTTCTCCAAGCCCATGCCCTCGAATCGCCTCTGAGTTATGCCCGTCCCTACTGTAATCTCCGCGATGCCCCAGCCCTGTTATGAGAGGTAATTGACACAGATACAATCTTAAGCATCCAGGCGAGCCTAGCAACCATGAAAGATATTCTGATTGGGTTGAGTGGAATTTTGAGGGCCTTTGTTTTGGCTGATTCTGAATGAAGTGGAGGCATAGATGTTGCAACCTGGGGATAGCGTTGAATTTAGTTTCTGGGAAGCGGGCTGCATGATTTGGCTTGGCTCCTTAGATATTTATGAGTCTTTTTGCCAGGCCTGGTTTAGCCTCGAAGATAATGTGATCAAAACGGATGGGGTGGCGATTCAAGACCTGATTCTGAATCAACGCGCGATTATGCCCATGGAGTTATACCAAGATGATGGCTTTCGGACTCGGGTGATTCTCCGGGAACTAGATGAGCGGGAACAGGCAGATTGGACGGCGCGGGCGGCTTGGCAACTCAATTTACCCACGGGGCAGATGGTGATGTCGGGAATTGTAGATTGCAATCAAGAGGTTCCGGCTTTTAGCGAGGTTGCCCCTGAGGATATGCTGCAGTTGTATGTGGATGTACCGCCCGGAGAATATGCTGTAACAGTCTATGCCTATCCCCCCGGAGACCTATCCACAGGTTGGGGGCAGATTGTTGATCCAGACCTATTTGAACCCACTGTAGGTATTGAGCCAGAAAACCCCCTTGACTATTTTTTACGCACGCGCCCCGGTGAAGCTATGCCAGATTGGTTAGGGTCAGAGTATGGGGCCACAGAAGCAGAACGAGAGCAGCATCACCAGGCCGGTGAAAAGAGTCCGGGGTTTATTGATTTTGTCGTCCAGCTATTGCCATTAAAAGAGCCGCTGCCCAGGCCCCAGCTAGACGGTGAGATGTTTATCCCCTGGGAATTTCGTAAGCCCCAACGGTTCCCCTTAGGTGTACCAGCCCAGGCCTGAGAGCGTTCAGCTTGTCGAGCTAATTGCGTTACGGTGAAGGGTGAAGTTAATCTTTTTTGCAGATTTCCAATGGCTTCTGTGCTCCAGGCCCTTCAACGGCAAAAACTCGATCCCAGTGATGACAGTCAGTTTTATGATGTCCCCCGCTTTGTCACCCATGTGGATGCTGGATTTATTGCCCAACTGACTAACCTCTATCGGCAACGACTCCGCCCAGATCTGCGGATTTTGGATTTAATGAGCAGTTGGGTCTCCCATTTACCGCCAGAAATGCGCTTTACGGAAGTGGTCGGCCATGGGTTGAATGCAGAGGAACTGGCTAAAAATCCCCGCTTGGATCAGTATTTCGTCCAGAATCTCAATCAAGAATTAGCGTTACCGTTTCCCGATGCCAGCTTTGATGCGGTGTTGAATACGGTTTCCGTTCAATATCTCCAATACCCGGAAGCCATTTTTGCAGAAATTTATCGAGTTTTGCGGCCAGGTGGGATCCTTATTGTCAGCTTTTCCAACCGAATGTTTTACCAAAAAGCAATCCAGGCCTGGCGGGATGGGGATGACCAAGCTCATCTAGAGTTAGTCAAATCCTACATTCAATCTGTACCGGGGTTCACGTCACCAGAGGTCATCGCCAATGGGGGCCTGTTGGAGAAATTTTTGCCTTGGTTTTCTTTGGGAGATCCCTTTTATGCCGTGATCAGCCAACGCCTTGATTCAGGAGGAGTAACTCTTCCCTAGTTCCCCTGCCATGATTAGCCTGACCCATTTTATTGATTGGGTTCTAGGGGCAAGTTTGGGCTAGGTAGGGGGGTCGGAATTGGCTTGGGGGGCAGCGGGTTAGCTGGGGCCGTATTCAAGGGAGGAATGTTAAATAATTCAGAACTAGAATTACCGAGGGTGGGTTGTTCGGCTGGTTGAGTGGCTAAGGCGACCCGATTACCCCCTACAGATCTGAGCAAATCTAGGACTTGAATGACTTCGTTATAGCTGACCAACTGGGAGGCCCGTAAAACAACCAGGCCTTGGGGATTTGTTCGCAAATAGGTTAACAACCGCTCATATAACTGATCCCGATTGACCGGATCCTGCTCCACATAGGTTTGCCCAGTTGGATCAATGCTGACCACGAGTAATTTCTGGGATTGGGCCTGGCTGGTACTGGCTTTGGGGAGGTCTAAGCTGATGGCCTGTTGGCGGGTGAGGGCGACTGCGGCCAGGATAAAAAAGGTCAAAATGCAAAACACCACGTCGATCAAGGGCAGCATTTCAATCCGAGCATTGTCCCCTTCATTGGGCAAATGGACTTTCATCGGTGCAGTTTCCTAAAGATAAGCGGACTCGGCTGGGCTGATACCAGCTTGTTGTTGTAACCAGGCCTGGCGGTAGGTCAGTTCCAACTCATTACCCGTGCGGCGAAAAATTTGGGCTTGTTGAAACAGCAGGGCCTGGAAAAATCGCTGAAAGGCCAAGGTGACAATTGCGACCACTAAGCCGGTTGCCGTACTGATCAACGCCTCACTAATCCCAATGCTCACCCCAGTGGTTGCCGGTGTACCCAAATCCCCCAAACGAACTTGCCCCAGAGCATTAATTAAACCCAAGACTGTCCCCAACAAGCCCAGGAGGGGAGCCATCGTAATTGTGGCCTCTAAAACTTTTTCTCCCCGCCGCATGGCCGAGAGTTCTTCATCCGCCGCCGCCTCTAGGGCTAAACGAAAAATTTCCGGTTCCGTATTGACCAGTTGTAACGGTGTCGCTAAAAAACGTCCCATGGGTTGCTCACTGGCCTGGATCGCAATAGTTAGAGCCGCTTGCCAGTTTTGTTGGGCGGCGATCAGAATTTGTTCCGCTAGTTTACGCTCCCCCCGAAAAACAAGGCTCCAAAACCAAAGGCGTTCAAAAATTGTTCCCAAGGCCAAAATCGATAGGACTAACAGGGGCCACATGGCCAGGCCACCGCGGTTAAATGCCTCAGCAATATTCACAGTTTGTTCCCTAAATGCAGACGTTCCCATTCCCAGGTTAGATTAGCAAAAATCTCGCGGGTGGATTTCCACACCTGTAGCATAGATTTTTTCATGGCACAATCTTAGGTAATGATGAGGGTTGATTCATGGCCGCCTTTTACAACTGGTATCGCAACACCTTACGCCATCCCAAGTATCGCTGGTTAGTGATTGGTGCTAGTTTACTGTACCTGTTTAGTCCCCTCGATATTTCCCCCGATTTAATCCCCATCATTGGGCAGGTGGATGATGTGGCAGTAATCATGCTCTTGGCCAGTGAAGTGACACAAATGATGGTGGAGCGAATTCGCTCGCGGAAGCAACAGGTCGCAACCCCAGCCGCAGAGCAAACCGTGGATGTTTCCGCTGAGTCCTTCTAAGAGGTTCCTGGTTGCCCTTGGGATGATGGCTTGATCTAGATTCAACATCTTAAGTACATCTCCCAGGCCAGGGTTAGGTCAATAATTTTGATGACAAGTAGACAGATGAGTGGTTCAATAAAGTCCCCTGCATCGAGATAGGCACTTCACGTAATCTATTGTTGAGTGAAAAGGGCTGAAGAAGGTTGTTGAATTTCATCCTGTCACCCTGAAGGAGACTTTCAACTAGCACCTAAGCTTAACTCATTAAAAATTTCCTTCAGCTATTTGAATGTAACCTGGACAACATTAGACAGCGGAATTAACGCTCTCGCCATAGGGTCGCGCCAACCTGCGGATACTCAATAAAAGCAAGGGCAAGATAAAGATTCATAAAACTTCATGACTTTTGTCTGTTTTGCCTAGAGAATAGTAAATATTCATTAATATTATCTGACTACTTCTTTTCAAATTGTGACGGAATCCGGCTCTATCGCTGATTTTGCGGCAATTCTTTGCTACAAGGTGATAGAAGGCTTGCTTGCCCAGGGCCTTAACGATTCTTCACATTTGTGAATTTTTAGTTACTCAAGGAGTCAGAACGCATGTTCACCCACGTCAAGTCCACAATTCGCCATTTGGCCCCAGAAGCACTAAACGGGCGGTCTTTGATGCGAGTGGTCTATGTGGTGTTAGAAGCCCAGTACCAAAGTGCTTTGTCTGGAGCGGTAAAGACGATTAATGCAAAAAACCCCGGCCTGGCCATTGAAATCAGTGGTTATCTCCTGGAAGAACTGCGCAACCCAGAAAACTACGCTGCCTTTTGTGAAGATGTGGCCCGGGCCAATGTTTTTATTGCCTCGTTGATTTTTATTGAAGATCTGGCCGATAAAGTTGTCGCAGCGGTGGAACCCTATCGGGATCGGTTAGATGTGGCCGTGGTCTTTCCCTCCATGCCCCAGGTGATGCGCCTCAATAAAATGGGCAGTTTTTCCATGGCCCAACTCGGTCAGTCCAAGAGCATGATTGGCCAATTCATGAAAAAACGGAAAGAGAAGGCTGGCTCTAGTTTCCAAGATGGGATGCTCAAGCTCCTGCAAACCCTGCCGAAAGTCCTCAAATATCTCCCCATTGACAAAGCCCAAGATGCCCGCAACTTTATGCTCAGTTTCCAATATTGGCTGGGTGGCTCCCCGGAAAACCTGGAAAACTTTTTGTTAATGCTAGGGGATCGGTATGTCTTCAAAGGCGAACTCAACATTGCCGAGCAAACCTACCAGGATCCTGTCACCTATCCCGATACGGGCATTTGGCACCCTCTCGCCCCGCAAATGTTCGGGGACTTAAAAGAATATTGCAACTGGTTCAACAGCCGTCGCGACATTTCTGCTGATCTCAAGGATCCCTTAGTCCCGACTGTTGGTTTGATTCTCCAGCGTACCCATTTGGTCACGGGGGATGATGCCCATTATGTGGCGGTTGTCCAGGAATTAGAATCCTCTGGAGCACGAGTAATTCCAGTGTTTTCGGGGGGTCTGGATTTCTCGAAACCGATGGATCTGTTTTTCTATGATCCCTTGCAGCCAGAAAAAGCGATTGTGGATTGCGTTGTGAATCTAACTGGATTTGCCCTAGTCGGTGGCCCGGCTAAACAGGATCATCCCAAAGCCATTGCCGCGCTGAAAAAGCTCAACCGTCCCTATATGGTTTCCTTGCCCCTCGTCTTTCAAACCACCGAAGAATGGGAAGACAGTGATTTGGGCCTGCATCCGATCCAAGTTGCGCTCCAGATTGCCTTGCCAGAGTTAGACGGAGCGATTGAACCAATTATTCTCTCAGGGCGGGATGGAGCCACCGGAAAAGCGATTGCTCTCCAAGATCGGGTCGAAACCATTGCCCAACGAGCGATGAATTGGGCCAACCTCCGCCGCAAACCGAAAGTTAATAAAAAAGTTGCGATCACGATTTTCAGTTTCCCACCGGATAAAGGCAACATTGGTACCGCCGCCTATTTGGATGTCTTTGGCTCCATCTATAAAGTCATGGAGGGTCTGAAAAACAACGGCTACGATGTCGAAAATATGCCGGCCAATGCCGAAACCCTGATGCAGGAAATTCTCCACGATGCCCAGGCCCGGTACAGTAGCCCCGAACTCAACATCGCCTATCGGATGCCGGTGAACGAGTACGAAAAACTCACCCCCTTTGCCAAACGTCTGGAAGAAAACTGGGGTAAAGCACCGGGAGAACTTAACAGTGATGGGCAAAATCTCCTCGTCTTTGGTAAAGAATACGGCAACGTCTTTATTGGGGTGCAGCCCACGTTTGGCTATGAAGGCGATCCAATGCGGTTGCTCTTTTCCCGCTCGGCCAGTCCCCACCACGGGTTTGCCGCCTATTACACTTACCTGAATAAAATCTGGAAAGCCGATGCAGTCTTACACTTTGGCACCCACGGCTCCTTGGAATTTATGCCCGGTAAACAAATGGGGATGTCCGGCGATTGCTATCCCGACAACCTGATTGGCAACATTCCCAACCTTTACTACTACGCCGCCAATAACCCCTCGGAAGCGACCATTGCCAAACGCCGCAGTTACGCCAACACCATCAGTTACCTCACCCCACCGGCGGAAAATGCTGGACTCTATAAGGGCCTGCGGGAACTGAGTGAGTTGATTGCCTCCTACCAAACCCTAAAAGAAAGCGGGCGGGGCATCCAGATTGTTAACACGATTATGGACAAATGCCGCCTGGTCAATTTGGATCAGGATGTGGCCTTACCGGATCAGGATGCGGCGGATCTCTCGGCGGAAGACCGGGATGGGATTGTCGGCAAAATCTACATCAAATTGATGGAAATTGAGGCTCGCTTATTGCCCTGTGGCCTGCATGTGATTGGTAAGCCCCCCAGCACCGAAGAAGCCGCCGCCACCTTGGTGAATATTGCCAGCTTGGATCGCCCGGAAGATGAGATTCTCAGCTTGCCCCGGATTATTGCCCAAAGTCTGGGCCGGGACATGGAGGAAATTTACAAAAACAGTGATGCCGGAGTTTTGGCCGATGTGGAGCTCTTGCAAGCGATTACCCAGGCCACCCGTGCTGCTGTTGATGCTCTCGTCCAGGCCCAGGCCGATGCCGATGGTCGGATTTCCAAGGTGTCTAAGCTCAATTTCTTTAATATGGGCCGGAAAGAACCTTGGATTGAAGCCCTCCATAATGCGGGTTACACCCAAGTCAGTGCGGCCGATCTCAAGCCCTTGATGGAATATCTCGAGTTCTGTTTGCAGCAGGTGGTTGCCGATAACGAGTTGGGGGCCTTGCTTCAAGCTTTGGAAGGGGAATATATCTTGCCGGGGCCTGGGGGCGATCCGATTCGCAATCCCGATGTCTTGCCCACGGGGAAAAATATCCATGCCTTGGATCCCCAATCCATCCCAACAGCCGCCGCCGTCCAATCAGCCAAAGTTGTCGTGGATCGGTTACTGGCCCGGCAAAAAGCAGAAAACAATAATCAATGGCCGGAAACCATTGCCCTGGTGCTCTGGGGAACGGACAACATCAAAACCTATGGGGAGTCTTTGGCTCAAGTCCTCTGGATGGTGGGGGTGCGGCCGTTGCCGGATTCCTTGGGACGGATGAATAAATTGGAGTTGATCTCCCTCGAGGAACTGGGCCGCCCCCGGATTGATGTGGTGGTCAACTGTTCCGGTGTCTTCCGGGATTTGTTTATCAATCAGATGGACTTGATCGACCGGGCGGTAAAAATGGCCGCTGAAGCCGATGAACCGGCTGAGATGAACTTTATCCGTAAACACGCCCTGAAACAGGCCGAGGAATTGGGGGTGAATATTCGCCAGGCCGCGACACGGGTGTTTACTAATGCTTCCGGTTCCTATGCCGCTAACGTTAACTTGGCCGTGGAAAACAGCAGTTGGGAGCAAGAGTCGGAATTGCAGGATATGTATTTATCCCGGAAGTCCTTTGCGTTCTCGGCAGATTCCCCTGGCACGATGGAGCAATCTCGGCAAATTTTTGAGTCGGCGCTAAAAACCGTAGATGCCACGTTCCAAAACCTGGATTCAGCGGAAATTAGCTTGACGGATGTGAGCCACTATTTTGATTCGGATCCGACGAAAGTTGTGAGCAGTCTCCGTAAGGATGGCAAGCAACCCCTTTCTTATATTGCTGATACGACCACGGCCAATGCTCAGGTTCGGTCACTTTCGGAAACGGTGCGTTTAGATAGCCGGACGAAACTCCTCAATCCCAAGTGGTATGAAGGAATGCTCTCCCACGGTTATGAAGGGGTGCGGGAAATCTCGAAACGCTTGGTGAATACGATGGGCTGGTCGGCCACGGCGGGCGCGGTGGATAACTGGGTCTATGAAGATGTCAACACGACCTTTATTCACGATGAGGAAATGCGGCAACGGATGCTGAATCTGAATCCTCATTCGTTCCGCAAAATTGTCAGCACGTTGTTGGAAGTCAATGGCCGGGGTTATTGGGAAACCAGCGAGGAAAACCTAGACTTGTTACGACAGTTGTATCAAGAGGTGGAGGATAAAATTGAAGGGGTAGAATAATAAATTTATGTTGTTTGGGGGGCATTTGGCCCCTTAAGCGCCTTTAAAGAATCTAGCTCTGTAAGGTAATAGAGCTTAATAAAAAGGGTGGCGGTGTTCTATATGACATCTAACAAGAGAGAATTATGTTAGATATCATTTCTATCCATAATCCCCACAAAGCATATTTTAGTTTTATAAATTTTTCATAATTTTTTTGGGATCTATGTATTACGAGAGAAGTAACGGGGCAAGACATGAAGGGAGAGGTGCTAAAGCGTTTATTTCGGGCTGTTGCCAGTGATGATTCACAGGCAATACAGAGTATGCTGTCCGTTGTTGTAGAAGAAGAGCGCAAGTTGGGCCACATTAATCTTGCGGATCAATTAGAAAGCATTCTCCGAAAAAGCAGCCATCATGCTACCTATGAAAACTCATCAATAGCTCCTCATAGAAGTAGTTCTGTAAAGACCTTAGAAGACACTGCATCAAAAGTACCTGATGCAAAATCGCTTACACTCTTATCGAGTAAGCATAGGTTTAATCATCCGTTTATTGTTACGATTCCTCGTGATAATTTGCGGCATCATATGATCCTTTCTGATGCTGTAGAGGTACGGTTCCGCCGTATTGAACGGGAATATGCCGCTCGTGATCGACTTGCTCATCATGGTCTACGGTATCGTCAAAAGATTCTACTGTATGGTTCTCCAGGATGCGGCAAAACGATGGGAGCCGAACGGATCGCTTGGAATACAGGTTTAACTTTGGTCAAGGTTCGCTTTGATGCAATGGTATCTTCTTACTTAGGAGAAACTGCTACCAACCTACGTGAAGTATTTGAAACTGCTGCTGCATCGCCTTGTTTGCTTTTTATTGATGAATGTGATGCGATAGCAAAGTCCCGTGAAGATAGTCAAGAAGTTGGTGAAATCAAACGTGTAGTTAATACATTCCTTCAGCTACTTGACGAGTATGAAGTCTCCAATGGCTTGCTTGTTGCTGCAACCAACTTAACTAAATTTCTCGATGAAGCTGTATGGCGAAGATTTGACGATGTTATTGAAGTACCGAAGCCAACAGAACCAGAAATTAAGGCTATTCTTAAACAAACTCTCTCTTCAGTCGAGGTTGGTTCAATCGATTGGAACTTGATTGTCCAGAAGATGATTAATTTCTCGGCTGCTCAAGTTGTCAGAGCTGCTCAAGATGCTGCAAAACGAGCCATTCTGGATCGAGAAGAACTAGTCATTCAAGAGCATCTAGAAGAATCAATTCAAGACGTTTTAGCTTCTCATGTCTGAGAGATCGGAACAGTTCAAACATATTCCATTAAGGTTAACAAGAACAGGAACCGCGTTTTCATATCCTCGAAAGCGACCGAGACCTTCTGCACAATCCTTTGCTAATAAAGGAAATCGTGATGGGCACGGTCGGCGGCTCAAATCCTCTGTATCCTCAATCACTTCTGATTGGCAAACCACTCTTGAGAAGCGTCGCCAAGAAGGATTGCCAGACATACCTACGTTGCCATCTTTTTTACTCAAGGTTGATCCAAAATCATTCGATGCAGACTCACTCAAAAGCTTTGATATTGAAGTCATTCTTGAACTTGAAGATGGTTATATTTTAGGGGCTTCGGCTGATGCTGAATTAACCAAACTTCAAGAAAAAATCGAGAAGTTTATTGCTGAGGAGCACGGTGGCGGTAAGGTTGCTGAGATTTGGGAAATTCTGGAAGGTAAATTTAAACGTTTAAAATATATACTCTCGCCAGATCTACTTGCAAAGTGGGATCAGATTCTAGATGGTCAAACTTATACAGTTGATGTCAGTATTGCTTGTGTTGGTCTAAATCCCAAATTTTCTAATTATCCACTTCAAAAGGAAGAAGAAAACCCTGAAAAATACGCTCGTAAGATCGCTCGGTGGACTGAGAAGCGCGATCAAACTATACAGGAGTGGGATCAACTCCAATATGAACGAGAGTGTGATTTTGAGAATTTTGTGAGAGACCTAGGTGGTACATTTCTTTTACTTGGCGACCACGATGACCGTTCACATCTTGCACTTCTGCCCGATAGTTTTTCTAGTCGAATTGAAATTTCAGGCAGAGGCTTGAAAGATTTAGTTGCTAACTATCCTTATATTTTTGAGGTCAATGAGCTAGAACAAATTGCTGAACCATTGACTGAACGTAATCTAGAAACAACTGACCAACCTTCTTTTACGCTTGAACCACCATCGCCATTGGCTCCGAAAGTGTGCGTTATTGATAGTGGCATTCAAGAAAGTCATCGTTTACTGCATGTTGCTATAGACAGTACGAACTCCCGATCTTGGGTTCCTCATGACACTGATACAGTAGACCGCGTATTACCTGGGGGGCATGGTACACGCGTCGCTGGAGCAATTTTATATCCTCAAGGGGTTCCACGTACTGGTCGGCAAGCAGCAATTTGCTGGCTTCAGAACGCTAGGGTTTTAGGGCAGAATTGCCTTCTCTCGGGCAAGGTATACATGCCAGAAGTCTTACAAGATATTGTGGATTTTTATCATCGACAGGATCGACAGGTACGTACTCGCATCTTTAATCACTCAATTAACAGTTCGGCTCCTTGTCGAACACTTTACATGAGTGCGTGGGCGGCTGAGATAGACTATCTTTCTTGGCAAAATGATATCCTTTTTATTGTTTCAGCAGGGAATCTGCCTACTGTTCGACTTCGAGGACTTAGCATCACTCGAAAGACACTTACAGAGCACTTTCTAGAAGGCTGTGTATATCCAGACTTCCTTTTGAAGGATTCATCTCGTATTGCTAATCCTGCTCAAAGCTTTCAAGCTCTGACAGTGGGATCCATTGCTCATTGCACATACAACAAGCCACCTCTCACTTCTGTTGCATCCCAAGATTATCCTTCAGCTTTTTCCTGCGCAGGCTACGGCATTTGGGATTCAATTAAGCCTGAGGTTGTTGAGTATGGTGGTGATTGGGTTCAGGATCAAGGAAACCCACCTAGCTTTTCTACCCCCAAAGATGTTTGTCCTGAGTTGATACAGACAACAATGGGAGGAGCGCCTGCGATCGCTGCAGATAGTATTGGTACCTCCTTTGCAACACCTAAAGTCACTCATATTGCGGCAGCTTTAGCAGCTAATTTTCCTGAAGAGAGCTGTTTGCTTTATAAAGCGTTGATTGTGCAATCAGCAAGACTACCTGAATGGACAAAGGATGAACTTGATCTTTCTCCAGCTATTCGTATGATGGGCTATGGTTTGCCTAATCTTGAACGTGCTCTCGGAAATGCGCCTCATCGCGTGACTCTAATTACTAGAGGGGACACTTTTATTCAGGCACAGCAGGCACATATCTATCAGGTAGTAATTCCTGAAGAGTTACAATCTCCAGCAGAGTCATTTGACATTTTGGTTGAGATTACTCTTTCCTACAAAGCAGAACCACGTCGAACACGACGCGATAAACGCAAGTACTTATCTACCTGGCTACATTGGGAATGTAGCGAAAAAGGCGAATCGCCAGACTCTTTTTTAGCTAGAGTTTTGAAAAAATCTGAAGTATCTGATGAAAATATTGAGGAATCCCGTCAGGAAATAGATAGCGACGGAGAGGGTATTTTTTCATGGACTATTGGACAACAAAAAAATCATAGTAAGCGTGTCAAAGATACATCTAGAGGAGTTGGAACAATTCAAAAAGACTGGGCAATAGTGAAATCTTTCGACTTGCGCGACACCTTCTGTATAGCAGTTGTAGCCCATAAAGGCTGGAATAATGATTTAACGGCTCAGATACCTTATGCTCTAGCTGTTAGTTTTGAAATTATTAATTCTGAAATTACTATTTACGACGCGTTTGTGCAAGTTCAGCAGCCTCTACAAGTACAACAGGAAGTGCGTTTGAGTGTTTCTTAAAAGTAATTCTAATTACTCAGCCTTATATCCTGAAATCTGTACAACATTTGGTGCATTTATAGTTGGGTATAACGAAAGCAATCGTTCTGAGGTTTACTTAAGTAAAAAACCTAGTGTTCTCCATAGAGTTCTTGTCCTCATGAAAATTCCTACTTTGTCCGTATAAAATTAATCTTTATATAATTAATTAATCAATATTGTCTTGGAGTTAACCAATGTTACAAGAAGATATTAAGAAAGAATTAGATAACCTCAATGATGGGCAACTTAAACAAATTGCTGATTTTATTGCTTTAGTTGAACTACATGCCAAACAAATGATCCTGCCGCAGCAATTGTGGCAAAGAGCAACATCATCAGACAGGGCTAAGGAATTTCGGGAATGGGTATCACAACTTCCGAAAGGTAATCCAAGCTTAAATGAGACAGCTTTTAATCGGGGTAGCATCTATGAATAATGACGAAGTACAGACTCGATCGACTACAGTATCCAACCATCAACCCAAAATTATTCGCACAGAACGAGGACTAACCATTTCTGGCACTCGTATCACCCTCTATGATGTCATGGACTATGTAACGGCGCAGTATCCCCCAAAATTTATTCGCTCCTTATTTGACCTAACAGAAGCAGAAATTAACACTGCGTTGACTTACATTGAAACCAATCGCCCTGAGGTTGAAGCAGAGTATCAACTGGTTCTCAAACAGGCTGAGGAAAATCGGCAGTATTGGGAAGAGCTTAGTCGTCAACACCTTGCACATGTTGTCAAGAGACCACCCAGGCCAAGACGCTCTTTGGGCAAAACTTCAAGCACAGAAAGCGAGACATGAACTAGACGCATGAACTTTTTGGTCGATCACAACCTGGGGGGACATGCTGAACTTTTATTAGGTAATATCGCCAGTCAAGGATTAAAATTAGTGTACTGAACATATTCTCTAAATTATATTGGACATTGAAAATAAAAAATAATCTCATTAAATCTAGATTACAACGCATGATTTTGTCACTGACATTGGTGACAGTCGAGTGAGGGTTGCATTTGGATACTGGTCAGGTCACTTATCTCGAACCAACTCCATACGTTTTCAACAGAACTAGCAAAATCCAACTGCGGTTAATGACGGTCTTTTATCCGGCCTGGGCATCCAGGATTTGCCGCCATACCAATGGGTTTAGTCCCCAACACCGCACAAACCAACCCAATCTAGTCTGCTGAACAGCAACTAAGGCCGATACCGTTGTTGCCCATTTCGCAAATTGATAGGCAGCAAATTCCGATTCACAACCGACACGCACGGCCCAAACCCGGCCTAAACTCACCTCTAAAACAACTTCAGGGGTTAGGGGGGATAGTTTCAAGGGTTCAGGCTTCCCAATAATCTGTTCACAATACGCCAACACATCTGTCTGCCGTGACAGACTCATCTGCTGCCAACTCTGGCCAAACTGGGAAGAAATCAGGAAGCGGCCATACTGCTGTTCTAGGGTAGTCCGTTGGGTGCTCAGGGTTTGAAATTGATTGTTGTTCATGGGGCGACTCCATTCCATCCCTTCAAACTCTCATAGGTTTTGTGTTAGATTACGCCCATTCGGGCATTGCATTGAAAATGAATAATCACAATCAGCGTCTTTCGAGTGGGATTGGGGAACGTTTAGTACAGTTACGGGGAAAACGGAGCCGTCAAACCTTTGCGGAGTTATTAGGCATTGGGGCGCGTACTCTAGTTCGGTATGAAAAAGAAGAACGTCTTCCCGATGCCGAACTGTTGGCCCGTGTGTGCCAAACCTTTGAGGCTGACCCAACCTGGCTCCTGATGGGACGTTACCCACAACGCCCAACGGTGGCGATTCCTCGGTATGACTTAGAAGCAGCAGCGGGGCCTGGCACATTTTTAGAGGCAGAAGCAGCGATTGATGCGCTTAACCTCGACTTGGATTGGATTGAACAAGAATTGAACGTAAATCCACAGGATGCCGGATTACTCACAGTGCGAGGTGACTCAATGGAGCCTACCCTCAATAATGGCGATACCGTACTTTTCACTCATAAACTCCCTGACCCCTTACAAGAGGGGATTTATCTGATTCGCTGTAATGCCCTACTGATGGTGAAGCGGTTACTCCCACAGCCAGGTAAAACTCTCTTGATTGCTAGTGATAACAGTGCCTATCCACCATTTCCAATTTCTGAGCAAATTGACCCTGATGATTTTGCGATCCTGGGTCGAGTCGTCTGGTCGGGACGGAAATTAAGAGGGTAGATAGTTATGGTTTACACCCTCCCTGTATCTCGATTCCAAACCTATCAACGATGTCCCCAGGCCGACTACTTTCGATACGAGCGGCACATGAGTAACCCAATCGGCCATAGAGCTGCGGGCTTGGGACGGGGCCCTCCATCAGACCCTTGCGACTCTCTACCGTGACTGGTCCTATAGTCAGCCGATGCCTTGGGACTGGGTAATCGAGCAATGGGAGCCACACAAAACTAGGTTAACTCTCTCGAAATACCAAGATGGGGAAAGCATTCTTCAGCGTTACTACACCCAGTATCTCCAGTCAGAGATGCTCCGTAAACCGGTCGCAGTCGAAGAGAAGATTCAAGGCACACTCCGATTTGAGGGGATTGAATTTAGCTTAAAGGGACGCTATAACCGTCTTGACTGGAACGATCTGGAAACTACACCACTGACAGGTCTGACCTACCGACTGTTAACGCCCAGTAGAACCAATAATGTCACCTTCTTAATATTTTTGTCACCTAAGGGTTATTTGGGGCTTGAGTTTACCCCTAATTTTTATCCCCGCAGGTTGCCCCATGAGTAAAGTTACGATTGAGCATCACCGAGGCTTGTTATGTTTAGGGTGGCAGAATTCTGGCAAGTGTCACACTTTCTCCTTAGGCGTTAGAGGTGATGCCATTGGCGGAGTTGCTATCAACGGGTGTTGGCTCACCTAAGGCAATCTCTCAACATCCAGGCCAATTTGGTGACAGTGCAGAGAACTAAAGATTTTGCAGCGGCAATCATGGAGTAAGCCTGTGACCCCACTGCTAAAGAACATTTATGGTTATTGGAGTCATGCTGGAGTTGAGCATCTAGAGCTGATGAGTTTGCACCATGACTGAGCCTTGGGCTTAGATAGCTAAGACAAAGTTAGGTTTCTAGTAGGGTAATCTTGCCTGTTTGCCCGTTCATCTGAATCTGCTGTCCCGTTTTTAGATGTTGAGTGGCTTGCTCCAGACCCATAATGGCGGGAATGCCTAACTCTCTGGCTACAATTGCCCCATGGGATAAACGGCCACCCACTTCAGTAATAATGCCCACGGCTCCCGTCAGCACTGGCAACCAGCCCGCATCTGTGTAGGGGACAACCACAATCGTATTGGGCGGAACCCGCAGGGCCTGGCTTGGGTTGTGAATGATTTGGACTCTGCCTTGAGCGATACCCGGACTGGCTCCAATCCCTTGCCAAGTTGAGGTCTGCTGCTGGGTGACGGAGATGGGTAGTTGGGGATTTTGACCGTAAACAACATAGGGAATGGGTTCTAAATTTTGCAGTGCATTAAATTCTCGACGGCGGTTCTCAATGAGTTCTTGATAGTTTGGCCAATCCATTGTTTGGGGAGCTTGAATTGCCGTAGTCAGCTCATTGAACTGGAGGAAGAAAATATCCCCCTTGGTCAAGAGTTGCCCGTTTTTAAGCCATTGGTTTTCCAGGCCAAGAACCGTCCAACGTAAATTTGCCAGGAGTTGACCATAGACTGTAGCCACATCCCCCTTAAGATTGATCCGCGCCTGCACCCAGGCCTGGGCTTTTGGATTGAATTTAGGCCGATGAGCGGATGTTGACTGGCCCACTAAACTGCCTAACAACTGCCACACTAGGTCTGGGGTCTCTTGCCAAGTCGGGACAGAAATATCCGTAGCTGTGGGGCTGATATAGCCAAAGGTCTGCAAGAATTTCTCTAAATCCCCTAAAACGGTTTTTCCTTCAGGCATTTTTTCTAAGGCCTGTTTGAGGGGTTCTGGGGCCGTAGCTACATCTGTCTTCAGAATCTCTTGAACCTTTTGAGCAATTGTCGTTAAGGCTTTTAAGGATGCAGTTTCTGGGCTAGTACTGGTATCGAGAGTTTCAGGGTGGACGCGACCAAGGGCTTGTCTGAGGGCAGCACTCAAGGGGGCCATGATGTTGTAGTAGGTGGCAATTTCCAGGCCTGTCAAGATTTTTTCAATCCGATTGAGTAACCAGAGGGGATCGGCAGCGGCAGTGATGGGATGCTCTTGGAGTTCCTGGAGGAGGGGGTGGAGGTGTTTCTGGTCATCCCGTTGCCAATCCCTGGGCAGTTGCCATTCCCGTTGTGCCAATTTTCCCAAACCGGGTAAGGCTTTCAAGGTGGTGCTCAAGGGCGGCCGACTCATTTTAGCTCCCCGAGTCAGAAACTCTAAACTCTCTGGGGGCAGTCCCATCCGGCGGAAAATAGTCCCTAAAAGGGTGGCATTAAAATAAGCCCGGCCAAAATGGAGATCTGCTGTGGCCTGGAAATCTAATCCCTGAGCCGCTTGACCCAAAACAAGGGAAAAAATTTCTCCCCAGACCCCACAGGTGAGCGGCCGATTAATTGACCAAGTGAGGGGATGAATCACACCGGGAATGACTTCGGCGGCAATTTTACGTGTCCAAATCGGTAATAGGGTGGTAATCGGCCGGGCCTGGAGCACCCAAATGGTTTGCCCGTCATAGGTCCACTCCAGATCCTGAGGAATGCCATGATAGCGAGTTTCTAATTCTCGACACAGGCGAGCCACTTCCAGTATTACGGCTGCAGGTACATCTCCCGTGATCTTTAATGAGTCTGGGATTGGCCCCTGTGCATCAAACAAGACTCGATAGGACTCCGGCGTAAATTGTCCCGAAACAACGCGACTGGCAGGGCCGGGTAACGTTTCTACCGCCACGCAATCCAAACCGCCCCAGAGGGGATCTCGGCTAAAGGCCACCCCAGAAAAGACCCCCTGAATTTGGATTTGGACAAGAACGGCCATCCCAGCATGATTTGAATGGTCTGACTCTGAAGGATTATTGGCCCGGTTGTAGGACTGTTGCACCCCAATCAGGGCCTGGGTGAGTTGCTCCGGGTTGGTAATATCCAAAAAACTGGCATATTGTCCCGCCATGGCACTGGCCAAAGAGTCTTCCCCCGGTGCTGAAGAACGGGCTACCAGAGGATGGGCAACATCAAAGTTCAGGCTGGTAATCAGGGGTTCCGGATCATCGCCAGCCGGTAATACCCAACCCATCGGCACAGCATAGCCCCAGCGTTTCAGCTGACTGAGGGTTGCCGCTTTATGACCAACTTTTTCGGGAGACAGGGGGTGATCCAAACTCAATAGGGCGCGCTCCCCTTGGAAAAACTGAAACATGACTTGACTCTCTGGTCGGGCCTGGTGCCTGTTTAAGGCTAAATCATCGGGCAACTCTTCATAAATCCAGCCCAAGGTTAAGGCTAAAACCCCAGCGGCCAAGGTTTCGGGAATGGAACGGCGAATCAAGGCCACCATCACTGGAAAAATAATTAACGCGACAAGCCGCCCCTGTTGCCGTTGACGAAAAATCGTAAAACTGACCCCACTAACTAGAACCGTTAACCAGGCTACCCCAGGAGCAAACCATAAGACTCCCCAAACGACGTTGGTTGTCCCGGCCCCATTCCCCCAACAATATCGTCCCGCCACCAAGCAGAGTAAGGCTAACCAAGGGCCAACGGCTAAATCTGGAAACCAGTTTTGCATCCAAAGAACCGCTAAAATCCCCTTCGCAGCTTCCGAGCAAACGGCCAAAATCCCCAAAACAGTCCCGCCATGATAGAAGGCTGCCGATACCCCCGCATTACCTGTGCCTAATTGGGATAGGGGGCGTTTCAGCCACAGCAAACCCAACCCGTTAATAATTGGCAGGCCCCCCAAGACCGAACAACCCAGGCCCAGAACTATCGCTAATCCAATTTGAGTAATCAAAGCAGAATCAAAGATGGAATTGAAGATAATTATAACGTGATCAATTCCGATGAATAGCTGAGTGATGAGTTAACAAGAGTCTATCAATGATCATCTAGCATTAGTTTATATATTTAATATTTGTCAAATTTTTATTTATTTTTTCAATTTATCCGTCAATTCAATTTCATTGATTCTGTTTTTTTACTGAAGCACTTATCTAGCAATTTGGTATGTACCATTAAAAAACTAACTTTTGTGATCATACTTTTAAATAAGTTTTGAAGACATTAACATGGTATCAAGTCATTAGAATTATGACAATTTTGCAAACCACTGAATTGAGCTTAAGCAAGTAGGAGAGTATTTCTTACAAGTAGCTCTACTAAATCCCCGCAGGATTGTGATAAAAACACGGATGAAATCTGTTAGGTTTAAGTAAGTTCATGGCTTGATCTATGGAACTTGCACCCGGATTCTCTCGCCAATCATTGCTAACAGATTTAGGTCGCGTCGCCTATGCCCGCGGAGGCCCAGAGATTACGGTCGCTAATACACCTCTGACAACGCTTTTGTTCTTGCATGGGTTTGGGGGTGGTTCCTCTAGCTATGAATGGTCACTGGTTTATCCCGCCTTTGCCGCCCACTATCGGATCATTGCCCCTGATTTGATTGGTTGGGGAGATTCAGAGCATCCCCGTCGCGACTATACAGATTTAGATTACTTACAACTGCTGGAAACCCTGATCAGCCACTTTGCCGAGACTGGGCCAATTGTGGTGATTGCCTCATCCCTCACAGCAGGCCTGGTGATTCGAGCCGCTATTGCCATCCCTGAAAAACTCCAGGCCCTGATTTTATTTCATCCCAGTGGTCTCAGTGATTTTGGTCAAGATTTTCGGGACACATGGCTAGCCCAGTTAATTGCCACCCCAGGCCTGGATCAATTGGTCTATCGGTTCGGGATTGCCACAGAATTTGGGATTCAAACCTTTATGGCCCAACGACAATTTGCCAACCCGGATCAGATTGCGCCTGCAATGGTCAAGGCTTATTTGCGGTCGGCGGAAATGGAAAATGCGGATTGTGCCGCCCTGGCCTTTGTGCGGGGTGATCTTTGCTTTGACTTGGCCGATTACTTACCGACGCTAACAACACCAACATTTTTTATTTGGGGCAGTGAGGCGCAACTTTCATCCCTAAGTTTGGGCCAAGAACTGGCAAAACTCAATCCCCAGGCCATCCAGGAATTTATTACCTTGCCGAATGTTGGGATTACCCCGCAGTTAGAAGTCCCCGCCGTCACGATTGGTTTAATTCATCGCTGTTTAGGGAAGATTGAGGGCCTGGTAATAGATATACCCAGACATGACTAACATAAATACATTAAATAATAGGACTACCACCTGATTAGGTAAGCGGGGTAACAGGCGCGTACTGAATTGTGTGGCTAAAACCCCCCCCAGGCCCAGGATAATCCCCGGCATGACCGCAACATTCCCTTGCACCCCATGACCTATAACCGCCGAAACCGCCGTAATCATGATCACCCCCAAACTGGTTTGAATGGCAGCTTTAATCTTGTCTCCCAATAAAAGCACCTGTAAAGACACCATAATTACCCCCCCCCCAATCCCAAACAAACCGGCCATTAACCCCGCAATCCCACCAATAAAAATTACAGCCCCAAATCGTTGTAATAAATTAGTTTGACTGTTTACAGAAGTAGCGTGATCATCAGATTGATTGAGATTGGTTTCTGGTGGTTCCCTAAGATTAACCCGCAGTTGCATTAGGTAAATATTGACTAATAACATTGTCGCAAAGGCAATCAGTAACCATTTATCGGGCAATTGGGCAGCCCAATAAGAACCAAGGGGGGCAGTAAACGCAGCCGGAATCCCTAAACTCAGAATTTTATTGAGTTGCCAATAGCCCATGCGCGCATTTTGTACCGTTCCTGCCACGGCCGTAATGATGATCGCGACCGTACTCGTCCCCACCGCCACAACGGGTTGAAAGCCCAAAGACACCAATAAAGGCACCATAATCACTCCCCCACCAATCCCCAGCAACCCCGCTAAGGTTCCAGCCACCAGGCCCCCAACAATTAAATAAATCTCCACTTTTTCGCCTCGGTTTTCTTCTATTGCTAGTATGGTGACATTTTGAGCTAGATATTTTGACCTAGATATTTAGTACGATCAGCCGCTGAGGACCATTAACCGCGATGAACTTAATTCAACTGGATGTTCGTCAAACGATTATTAGTGCCATTTTAGTGCTCTACTTTGGAAAGTACTTAACCAAGCACGTCAGATTCTTACGCGAATACAACATTCCAGATGCGGTTTCAGGAGGGTTGATTGCTTCACTTTTTTTTGGGATTTGCTATAGCCTATTAAAAACCCAAGTTGAATTTCATCTCCCCATTCGGGACATTCTTTTAGTGGTTTTCTTTACCACGATTGGACTATCAGCTAAATTACAAACCCTCCTCAAAGGGGGCAAACCCTTAACCATTCTCTTAATTACGGCTGTAATCTATCTGTTCTTACAAAATATTACCGGAATTACCGTGGCCAGAATCATCGGTGTGGATTTACCTATTGGTGTTTTAGCTGGTTCAGTTTCCCTCAGTGGTGGTCACGGAACAGCCATTGCTTGGGCCCCCATTTTTCAACGGGATTATGGGATTGTGAACGCGTCTGAGATTGGCATTGCCAGTGCGACCTTTGGCCTGGTTTTGGGTGGCATCATTGGTGGGCCTGTGGCTCGATTCTTAATTAAACGACATCGTTTAAAAGCCGACTGCATTGATCAAGAGTTAACGGTGGGGATTCGCCAAGATCAAGAGAATGTCCAAATTAACTACAATACAATGCTCAATGCCGTGTTTGTGATTGGCTTAACCGTGGGTCTGGGGATTCAAATTAATGGAATTACGGATGCATTGGGCTTGAAACTCCCTTTGTTTGTCGCTTGTTTGCTGGCGGGAATTATCCTCACCAATACTATGCCTTACCTGTTTAAGCGTTTACCCTGGCCGGCTGGAACCTCCTCCTTAGCCTTGATTGCAGATGTGAGTCTCGGCTTATTTTTAGCCATGTCTTTGATGAGTTTACAGTTATGGACATTGGCGGGAGTGGCTGGCCCTGTGACAATATTGCTATTAGTACAATTTGGATTAAGCACCGTTTACACCATTTTTGTTGTGTTTCCAGTCATGGGAAAAAATTACAATGCTGCGGTAATTGCAGCGGGCTATTCCGGGTTAACTTTAGGCGCAACTCCCACAGCGATTGCCAACATGACCGCCGTCACAGAACGCTTTGGAGCCTCCCCCCAGGCCTTTATTATTTTGCCGTTGGTCGGGGCATTTTTTATTGATCTTGTCAATGCCTTTGCGATTCAACGATTTCTCAGCTTTATGGGTTAACTAAGTAAAGAGCAATTCAATATAGTTTCGGTAATGGGCCAGCTGTTGTTTGAGTTGTCTGGGTTCTTGCAGGGTTCGCATCATCACAAAAGCCCCCTCAAACGCCGAAACCATGCCATCTGCCAACTCCCAAGCCTGGACTGTTAATCGTGGTGGATATTTAGCGATCACCTCTGTAAATTTTGCCCCCAGTTGCTCCCGCCAGTTCAGCAAGGCTTTAGCGGAAATGGTATGAACCTCGGCATCAAGTTCTTCAAATTGATAAACGTAGGAAGCAATTAGGCAACCTGCACTGGAATCCGTGAGTTCTTCAACTTCTTCTTGGAAAAGAGCAATCAAAATAAGAATTTGTTGGAGTGGATCGCGACTTAGAGTTTCAGCGCGGGCTAGATTTCTCTGCAAGTGGGCGGCATCCTGACTGGCATAGCGTTCAACCAGAGCCCGAGCTAAATCGGCTTTAGTTTTGAAATGGTAGAAAAATGCTCCCTTTGTAATCCCAGCTTTGGCTAAGACCATATCAATGGAGGTACCAGAGAGTCCATGCCCCATCACCAGACCATGAGCCGCATCTAAAATCTTGATTTTCGTAGATTCACCGCTTTTAGGCATTTATTATCTCAACGAATCGACTACTCTTCTCATGTTACAGACTATTTAGTCTATTTACAAATTGTTGCTCTCCTCAACGCCGATCAGTGATCCAATCCTATCAGTAGGGGATTTTGGGCTATATAGTCCATGGCTCAATTGCTCCTTTCCTCCCCTTGACAGGTCAATTTGGTTTGGCTACTATACCAACTAGTCTGTATAAATACATTCAAAGAATTCAGGAGATTTTATGACAACCCAAGTAAGTGAACCATCGCTTGATTTATCCACAGCCGCAGCCTTTGCCGAGCGTTTATTGGGCATCATTAACAGTGGCGCACTATCGCTGATGGTTTCCCTGGGGCATCGGGCGCGGTTATTTGATGCGTTGGCAGACTTACCCCAGGCCACGAGTCAAGCAATTGCTGAGGCGGCGAATCTGAATGAACGGTATGTGCGGGAATGGCTGAAGGCGATGGTTGTGGGGCGAATTGTGGATTATGACCCCGTGAAGAAGACGTATCACTTACCAGCGGAACATTCTGTATTTCTAACTCGGGCTGCAACCGCAGACAACATGGCAACCTTTGCTCAATATATTCCGGTGTTGGCCAGCGTTGAAGACAAAATTCTGGATTGCTTCCAAAACGGCGGCGGTGTTCCCTATTCCGAATTTTCCCGGTTTCATCAGGTGATGGCGGAAGATAGTGGACAAACAATTGTGGCAGCCTTGGAAGATCATATTTTACCCTTGGTTCCGAATTTGCAAGACCGTTTAGAGAGGGGTATTGATGTCTTGGATGTGGGTTGTGGCAGTGGGCGGGCCATGAATAAGCTAGCAAGCCTTTTTCCCAACAGTCGGTTTACTGGGTATGATTTGTCGGAAACTGCGATTGCTACAGCCATTGCGGAAGCTCAGGAAAAGCAATTAAACAATGCCCGGTTTCAGGTGCAAGATACAACACAACTAGGGGAAGTTGAGCAATACGATTGGATTACCACCTTTGATGCGGTACATGACCAGGCCAGGCCAGATTGGGTTCTTCAAAATATTTACCAGGCCTTGCGTCCGGGCGGGGTTTATTTAATGCAAGATATTCATGCCTCAACAGCGGTGGAGGGGAATCTTGAACATCCCGTTGCGCCCTTGCTCTATACGGTTTCTTGTCTGCACTGTATGACCGTCTCCTTAGCGGCTGGGGGATTAGGCCTGGGGACGATGTGGGGGCAAGAAAAGGCCTTAGAACTCTTGCAGGAAGCGGGCTTTGAGCAAGTTGAGATAAGGCAACTAGCCCACGACGTGATGAATGACTACTATATTACTTATAAGCATTAAAGTCATGTGTAGCATTTGTACGCTCCTATCTCGGAAAAGCCTGACCGTCTTAGGTGAAAACTCACTGAGTACTCATTTAGGTCTAACTTCTCAACCGGGTTCAGCAGGCGAAGCAGACCAGTCTAAATCTGAAGTGAGCCAGAAATTTGCGGGAGTAGAGGGATTGCCAAACAAACCAGAATCTACAAGTGTTGAATCTTAAATTTTTGGGGTTGGTTGCCAAGTTGTCCATCTACCGTAGTGATACCCAATAACTATCACTATTAACCCCATTGCCTTTTTGCAACTAGCCATGACTGATTCAGAGGATCGGTTTGCGGGCAAATCCCCTACTTCACCCCACTCACTGCGAGATTCCCTTCAGCTTCTGTTTCTGTTAATAACCGGGACAACAATGAGGCGGGGGGTTCCGTATAGGGCCAAGCAAAGGCATGACGAAAAGCGGCTTCCTGACAGGCCTGGAGCTCCTTAAAGTCAATCAGGTTTTGGGTGAGGAGATTTTCATATTCAAAGGGCAAGCGGACATTGTGCAGGCCAGCATTATCGGTACAGATGGCAATATCCACCCCAGCCTCAAAGCAACGTTCAAAAACAACCCGCAACTGATCCAAATTTTCCAGCGTGCCAGTTTGTAAATAGGTCGTCGGACAAACTTCCAAACATTGTCCGGCCTGGGCCACTTGGGGCAGCAATTCTGGATAATGGAGGGGAATTTGAATCCCGTGGCCAATCCGCATCAGGTAGGGGAGGAGGTCCGGGTAACAGCCAGCAGTCGTTTCATAGAGATGGCCAGTGGTTTTTAGGCCTAAGTTCCGGGCCTGGGCATAGAGATCAATAAATTCCGTCATCCGTTCTCCATAGGCCGTGTCTCCCCCTGCTAAATCAACTCCACAGACATAATTTGGCATGGCGGCCGCGAGGTGGAGGATGGCCTGGTTCACCTCGTAGGGGAGGCGGGTGTGCATACAGAGAATTTGACTGGTGATAATTGGATATTCAGCCACTTCACAGGCCAGGCCAACGACTTTGACAATTTCAGCCATTTGCTCTAGGCGTTGATTTTGGCTCAAGTTGTGATCGGTGCGGAGATAGGGGGTATAGCGCAATTCCAGGTAGGCCAAATTTTCAAACACATAGGCTCCCCGAATCAGGCGATAGATAAAGTAGGGCAAGGCCTGGGGAGTTTGGACGCTTTCCACCAAAGAGTGGAGTTCTAAATATTCTTCAAGGGTGTTGCGGGGTTGGGTATAGAACTGCTCAAAGTCGGGATAGTTTGGGAAACGACTGGCCAACTGGGCATCATTGCGCTGAAAATACCGCCATAGAATCCGTGGAACTACAGCCCCTCCCAAATGACGATGCAGTTCGGCATATAAAGCCATCATTACCTCCCGAGTTGAGCCTCAATGGAACCGAGTCAGAGTCAATGCAGTAAATTCTTGGCGACATGGGCATCCTATTGAAGCCATGGTAGCAAAGTTAACAAAAATTTACACTGTATTGAACACATCTGGGATCCAGACTGCATAGACGCTCAGATCGAGAATCCGAAGGGGGTCGCTGGGGACTGACGGCTGAGAACCTGGCTGAGACGGATCAAGTGCTTTGATTGTCAGGGTTCCCTAAAATTCGTTGCGGCTCGGTAACTCAATCCCATCCAGTGTGGGTACAGCCAGGCCCCGTGACAGGCGAAAATCAACCCAATCTTCGAGGAGTTCCGTTAAGGCATGGCGGCATTCTAAGAGGGTACGTCCTTGGGCATTGACATTAGCAAAGCCGGGAATTTCCCCATGTACCAGGCCATCCTCGGGTTGGATATGGTAAACCGCTCGCTCCATAGCTGCCCGCATATAGTTAGCCAAGGTCATAGGCTTGCAACGTTACCCCAAGGATGGGCCTGTGAATTACGGTCTAAAGGGACTAGAAACGCTTAAAGAGGGTATCTAAATAAACCCGTGCGGCCCGACGATCACAGTTTCCATTTTGGAGCAAAAACAAGGATAAAGCCGCTACAAAAACCCGGTCTTGATCCCAGTCGGGATGATGTTCTAGGTAAGATTTCAACGTCTCATGGAGTTCTTCGGGAATTTCCGCCAAGATACTGACTGTTGCCTGTGCATTCATGAATAATTGACCTCTACTATATTAACGCGATGACCCTAGGGCAAAACCAAAACAAACATGACCACCCATCTCTCACACAGTGCTCCAGGCCTGCTGAGAGTAAGCAAAAACTGTCAATTTCAAACCTTGGGAGTTGGGAAGTGCCTCTTCAGCTTTGGGGTTGACTCGGTGTGTGGAGTTACATTGTTGTCGATCAGGGGGGGAGGTTGTCAATGTTGTTGCGAATACAGTCTTTTCGGCCCCTTGACACGAATTTACTGGGTTTGAGGGTTGTTTTTGTTACGTTTCTTCATATATATCTGCGGAAAACTCGATATTCCCCAGAAAGCCAGGGAAGCCTAGATTCAGCATTATCACCTGTGGAAAACTCTCGGTGGTCTGTGGAAAACTTCCGGGGAACTGGGGAAATCCTGGGGAAATCCTGGGGAAATCTCAATTCAGCCCAATTGTGCTAAGAAATTTGTCAAGTCAGAAATTGATAACTTTTGTCAAGATTTTCTGAAAGAAAAAGCCAGGCCTGCGGATTTGGGGGATGGAGCATTGCAGGGATTCTGAGTAAGTACCCAGGCCAGAGGGAAGGGCGTAGCGTTATTCTTAACTCCATGGTGATCAGTGGATTGGGGTCAACAGAGAACTACCAGGCCTGGGGCTCAAAGTTTTCATCCTTAGGGTTTATCAAACAGGGTCAACTTCACTAGCCCACCTGTAAGTAACAGAATTAAGGCCACAATAAAGCTCCAGAGTCGGTTATCAATACTGCGTTGCTGAGTACGGAGGTCATCTACTTTGTTATTGAGGGACTTAATTTCTCCCTGCACAGCCTCAAATTTTAAATCCATTTTGTCATTGAGAGATTTGACTTCAGACCTGACCTCAGCAATTTCGGCCTTGACCTCGGCAATATCAGATTTTACTTCCGCCCGTAAAGTTTTAAATTGTTCGTCAGTCCTGGCCTGGTTAACTTTCATCTCCACAGTGAGAGCCTGAATCGCATCTAAGATTTGCCGTGCTTCACTAGCGGTTATTGCTTCAGACATTATTTTCTCCCTGTGGCGATACTCAACTTGGGGCGTTTGATTGGGCCTACTTTTAGGATAGTGGATTAGGCTGTAGGGCCTTTGATAGTATGGCGTTGGGCTGCTTGAGTGGCAAGGTGAAGGCTCCAGTCTAACAGTTGTTGGAGTAAATCATCCTTGGGGTTGAATCCATAGGCAGTTAATACCTGTTGATCCAGTTGGGCATGGAGTTGATAGAGTTAGCTGGCGGGTGCATCAAAATAAGCATTGTAGAGTTTGGTAATGCCCCATTGTTTTTGTGACATTTGCGCAGTGCGATAGTCATACAGATTTATCACCTGATAGCCAATCTAAAGGTGCAGGAATAAACACAGCCCATTTAGAAACTCTTGGAACAGTAAAGTAGTAGGATAAATTGCTTATTGCTAATCTCATACTTGAGGCGTTAACTCCAAATTGCCACCATTTTCATCGTCTCTTATTTATGCGGTTTAATTCTCGTTTGAACTTGACTATCTGTTTAATATGTTGGTTCTCATAGGAAGAGGGTGATCAGTAAAACTAATGAGAGAAGCAAGCCATGAGCCTCATTCGCAGATGCCTAAAATTTGTAAAGCCATAGGCCTGACGTTTAATCACCTTAATCTTATTATTAATTCCTTCCATAAGCCCACTGGTCGTTCGGTGCCCAAAATAGTTACAAATTCCATCAATGTGATTTTTTATTATTTGACTTGACGCATGAAATAACTGACTAGATTTTTCCATCCATCTTTCAAATTTCACCCTAGCCTTGTCAGGGGGTTGGTCAGTTTCATAAATGCTACGAAATTCTTCTTTTAACTCATACGCCAACCTTAATTTTTTCGAGCAATCGAGAGCGTACTCTAGATTTTGCTTCTCTCCCTTTGTTAAACTGCTGTGATTCCTTAAGAGTAGGTACTTGATCAGAAGTCCTGAAAGTTAGCTTGAAGTACAAAAAGAGGGGCAGAAATGAATTGTTTTCCCCTTAGATAAACAAAAAATAGCGAGTTGTTATGGCATCATTCTCAAGCATTGTCAAATCGATTCTGAAGCAACTATTTCTGGTCTTCAAGATGAGCATGACTGTTGCAGAAATAATCTTTTATCATGATCAGGTTGCACCCTAGGACAGCTTGAAAGGCCAATCTAGCTACCCAGATTATCAAAATCCGCTCCATCATTCTCCCCTGCTAAAGTCATATTGGATAGATGACCCAAAACCTCCAACTTAGGAGGGCTGTAGAGCTTGCGTTGTCTGGTTTTAGCTTCTTTTTCCTGAGACTGAATATTCTGAGGCTGTGACATAAAAGCTCCGATAAAGGTCAATTCAAGAAAGAGTCTTAACTAGCTGCCGCCGTCCGGCCCCGAAAGACATCAACAATAGAAATAGCTTGAGTTAACGAATGTAAATTGCCAAAAAACTCTAGCTTTGGGGTTTTGTAAACCTTGCGTGGGGCCTGGCTATTTTCCTCTGGGGATGCTGTGCTGACTAGTGAATCGGACATCACTCAAAACTCCGAGAAACCGAGACTGGATGATATCAACTTACCTAAAATTGCTTGGAAATGACCAGAGGCGCAATGAGTCTCCAAAATTACGGCAACAACGTTAACAATGGCGAGACTCCAGGCCTTGGATCACGGCCTCCATATATGCAAACTGCCTGGGGCGATTCAAGCGATAGAGGGGAATCTGCTTTAAGACCTGCCCAATGAGTCGGAACTGGGCGGAGTTTTCACCCAAGACCGGAATCGCTGGGGCAATATAACGATGACAGGTTAACTCAAAAAAAGCATGTTGCCCCAACAGCGGTTCTATGGAAACAGTATCAGCTGCGGTGAGAACATAAAGGGCCGTGAGAGGAACAGCTTCCTGAAAAAATCCCGCTTCTAAGCGGTGTATCTTTTTCGTGATGCCAGTAAATAAATTGGGTAGGCTGTTTAGGCTGAATCCTAATGCGGACACCGTATCTGGCCAGAGGCGAATATGGGGATATCCCGGAATAACCACGGGTGGCCCGGCTGGACTAGGTTGGACTAACACCTTATCATCAGCAACCAATGGATAGCCCCGCTGATGAAGGAAAGACGTGAGAGTGGATTTACCTTGCCCGCTAGCTCCCATAAACGCAACTGCCCCAGACCCCATGACCACACAACTCGCATGGAGAACTAGATGCCCTCGCACATAGAGCAGTGCCCCGAATACTGGCCCCAACAAAAACGCCCGAATGAGGTCTTCCTGAGCTTCTGGTAGGGGGTCAAGCCAAATTTCTCGGGTCTGGTGAATCTGGAACAACCCCACAGTTGGATAAAAGTGAAACAGATCTGGGCTATCTGGGGCAGAATACGTGCGCGGACGGGCGGCTAGATCCTGAATCGGGTGTTGGACTGGGGCATATTTGATTGTGATATCGGGTGGGGCCTGGGTTGGTAATAATTCGGGTAAGGCCAACTCCGAAGCAATATTCAGGTGATACGCCGTATAGAAATACACTGAGCAAATAGAAGTTAAAACCTCTTTAATCCTACAGTCCCAGGCCGACATCTCTGAAGGGTTCTCTAATTCGGTTCCGTATTCCTCGATATTTCAGATATGGCCTTACCGATTGAGGGTTAGACATGATCCCATCAGAAAAAAACTGCTGCTCAATAGCTTGGCGATTTCTCCTTGCTTAAACCAGCCTGTGTAACGCTATGCTTGGTAATTTTGTTTAGGATGGCAGAGACTTAGCTGATGTTTTTGCCGGAGTAAGCTGATGCGTGTTGCTGTCTTTAATACCAAACCCTATGACGAGAAATTTTTAACGGCGGCCAACCAAACCCTACCCCCAGCCGAAGCCCACGAACTAGAGTTTTTTGAGAGCAACCTCCGGCCTGGAACAACGGCCCTCGCTGCCGGATTTCCCTGTGTCTGTATTTTTGTGAATGATTATCTGAATCGCCAGGCCCTCGAACGATTAAAACAGGGGGGAACCACTCTGATTGCCTTACGCAGTGCTGGATTTAATCATGTGGATTTAGCGGCGGCGGCCGAATTGGGCATGACGGTGGTGCGAGTCCCAGCTTATTCCCCCTATGCGGTGGCTGAGCATACTGTGGGCTTAATTCTTGCCTTGAATCGTCACATCCATCGGGCCTTTAACCGAGTCCGAGAGGGAAATTTTGCCCTCAATGGCCTAATGGGATTTGATCTACATGGCACAACCGTTGGGATTGTTGGGACGGGAAAAATTGGCTTAATCGTAGCCCAAATTTTAGGACAGGGTTTTGGGTGTAATATTCTGGCCTATGACCTCTATCCCAACCCGGAACTCGAAACCATCGGCGGGCGCTATGTGGATATTCTCTCGCTTGCAGCCCAGGCCGATATTATTGCTCTCCACTGTCCCTTAACCCCAGAAACCCATCATCTGATTGATGCAAAAGCCATTGAATATATGAAACCGGGAGTGATGATTGTCAATACCAGCCGGGGAGCTTTGATTGATGCCGCAGCCATGATTGGGGGCTTAAAATCTGGCAAAATTGGCTACCTGGGCCTGGATGTCTATGAGGGCGAGGAAGAACTCTTTTTTGAGGATTTTTCCAACGAGGTGATTCATGATGATGTCTTCCAACGGTTATTGACCTTTCCCAATGTGTTGATCACGGGGCACCAGGCCTTTTTCACCCGTAATGCGATGGTCAGTATTGCCGAAACTACACTCCAGAATATTAGTGATATTGAACAGGGGCGGGCCTGTGCCAACCTGGTGACAATCTCATAATCGAAAGCGTTCATTCCCTTGGCCTGCGGACAAACCCTATCCGGGTGGGGGGGATTACTGCAATTCCTTAACATTGAGTGGTTACTTGATCTAAATTGATAGGATAGTTAATTAATCCTTATTGTTTTGGCTAGATGAAGTCATCCTGGATATTAGTTAAATGTCTATGAATCCTGGGTTTGCGGTGATCATGTCTGAGGTATGGTTTTGGTTAGCCTGGGTGCAGCCGCTCTTGACTCCCCTATGTTTTCTAGTTGCTTGGTCATTTTTAGGACTCCTGGCCTGGAATGCTTGGCAATTTTGGCAAGAGGGGATGCTTGTCGCTAAGCGAATGCACCAAATTCCCTGTAGTCAATGCCGGTTTTTCTGCGCTGACTACCGTTTGAAGTGTGCGCTTCATCCCCACCAGGCCGCGACAGAATCGGCTATTTATTGTGTTGACTTTCAAAAATAAGGGGTGGCGGATCTGCTGCTCCGGTTCCTGATTGATGTTGATGACTTGCCCCCCTTGAATAGTTGGTTGTTGACCCATTGTGCCTAGAAACTTTCCCCAATTAGTCGTTTATACCAATGGCGGTCATTATGTTGCTCCCCTTGATCAAGGCACGGCCTGGACTTTGGGGCGGGGTAAAGACTGTCAAGTCGTTTTGTCTGATCGGTGGGTCTCTCGCCGCCATGCTTTAGTCCAAAGACTCGAAAATGGTGATTATTATCTCATCGATCTCGGTAGTCGTAATGGCTGCACTCTCAATAACAGCAAAATCACAGTCCCAACACTCCTGAAAACAGGTGACCGCATTGCCTTGGGTAAAACCTTTGTCGAATTTCGGGCAGCTCAGGCCCAAACCACCATTCCGCCCCAAGCCGATAGCCCAATTGATACCTTACCGGATGCCGCCAAAATTCGGCCCGTGGTTTTGATTATTCAGGAGTACACTAACCAAAGTCATCTCTGGCGCGATTTACTGGTATCTCAGGATATTAATGTCATTGTTGAGTCCGGTAAAATCAATGTCCGCCAAGTCCTTCAGGATTTTATGGTGATGGTGCAGTCCCATCCGGGCATTGTCATGTTGGATACGCGGGCTGAACTTCCCGATGTCAGCCATCTTTTACGCTGGTGCTATCAACAATCCCCCCAACTCAGAATTATTTTGATTGATAGCCATGACCGTATTGTTTCCGCAGAGAAAAGGAACTGGGCCCGTCAACAACGAGTCTTAGGGTGTTTACCAGCCTTACCTGAGGATAATTTCACGGTCTATAGTGCCGAGATTGAGCAAATGATGAAGCAAATTTTACGAGTCTTGGCCTGGGGGCCGGTGCGGCGGGAAAAATTAGCCACAACCCTTTTAGATTTACAAATGGCGGTCATTGCTGACGATACCCCTTCGCAGTGGTTAGGGGAATTTGTAGTCAGCCCCGGCAATGTGCAACACCCCTCCTAGCCCACTTGGTTCAATGTCACCCCTGTAGGTTAATGTTTCCCATCATGGCTGATCCAGTTACTGCTGCGGTTCAAAAGCTCTACGATACCTATCCCTTTCCGCCGGAGCCACTTTCGGATCAACCGCCTCCCGGTTATAACTGGCGCTGGAGTTGGCCCGCTGCCTATAGTTTTTGCACCGGACGCGCCCCTACAACTCAGGCTGTAAAAATTCTTGATGCGGGCTGTGGCACGGGGGTTGGCACTGAATATCTGGCCTATCTCAACCCCAAAGCCCAGATTACGGCCGTTGACTTAAGCCAAGGCGCGCTCACCATTGCCCAGGAACGGATTTATCGCCTGGGAGCTAAGAACGTTACCTTTCACCAGGCCAGCTTGCTAGATAATGCCCTCGATCTGCCTGGCCCGTTTGATTTAATTAATTGCGTGGGGGTTTTACATCATTTACGGGATCCGGATCGGGGCCTGGCTAACTTGGCGAAACAATTGGGGCCGGGGGGTATTTTTCATATCTTTGTCTATGGCGAATTGGGCCGCTGGGAAATTAAGCTCATGCAGGAAGCGATTCAGATTCTCCAAGGGGATCAACGGGGTGACTATACCGATGGGGTGCAACTGGGCCGCCAAATTTTTGCTGCACTGCCCGATCAAAACCGCCTCAAACAACGGGAAACGGAACGCTGGGCGATGGAAAATGTCCGCGATGAATGCTTTGCCGATATGTATGTCCATCCCCAGGAAATTGACTATACCATTCCCTCTTTGTTTGCCTGGCTGGAGACTACGGATCTGGAGTTTCTGGGTTTTTCTAATCCGGCGATTTGGCGACTGGAGCGGGTCTTGGGTGACAATCCGGAATTACTTGCACGGGCCGCCCATCTCTCTCCAAAAGAAAAATATCGCCTGATTGAATTATTAGACCCCAGCAGCATGACCCATTATGAATTTTTCCTCGGCCGCCCCCCGTTGCCCAACTATACCTGGACAGACCCCCGTGAGCTTTTAGGGGCGACTCCTAGCCTACATCCCTGTTTAGATGGTTGGCCTGGTAATTGTTTATTTAATGGTTTTTATGAACTGATTCACCTGACAGATCCAGAAATGACATTTCTCCAGGCCTGTCAAGAAAACCAAACCCAATCTGTTCAAGCACTCCTTCCCGCCAGCAGCCTGACTCTGGCCGAAGTCTATTCCCTCTGGCAACGACAACTGATTCTTCTCACACCCCATGCTGGATCAACTAAGGAATAATGCAACCTGCTATCTTAGTTTGGGGTTGTTGGGGCTAACCTAAATTCACCTCAATCATCCTCACGGTTGTAAACATTGCCATTGGCCTGGGATTGTATGACACGCAAATATCAGCGGGTATTACTCAAACTAAGTGGGGAAGCCCTCATGGGAGACCTTGCCTATGGGATTGATCCCACCATTGTCCAGGCCTTTGCCAGTGAAATTGCCCAAGTCGTTCAGGCCGGGGTGCAAACGGCGATTGTCGTGGGTGGGGGCAACATTTTTCGGGGTATGAAAGGGGCAGCGGCGGGGATGGATCGGGCTACGGCAGACTACATTGGAATGATTGCCACCGTCATGAATGCAATGACTTTACAGGATGCCCTGGAACGGATGGATATCCCCACTCGTGTCCAAACCGCCATTGCCATGCAAGAAGTGGCCGAACCCTATATCCGGCGGCGGGCCATTCGGCATTTAGAAAAATCTCGGGTTGTCATCTTTGGGGCTGGTTCGGGGAATCCCTTTTTTACCACAGACACTACAGCAGCTTTACGAGCAGCGGAAATTGATGCCGAAGTCATCTTTAAGGCCACCAAAGTTGATGGTGTGTATGATTCGGATCCTCGCAAGAACCCCCAGGCCAAGCGATTTCAAACCCTGACCTATAGCCACGCCCTTGCCAATAATTTAGGGGTCATGGATAGTACGGCCATTGCATTATGCAAAGATAATGATATTCCCATCGTGGTGTTTAGCTTAAGTGAGCCTGGGAACATCTACCGCGCCTTGATGGGTGAGGCAATTGGCACGCTTGTGGGAGGAACCTGTGAAGTTAGCTGAGATTGAAGATCATATGCAAAAGTCCGTGGAAGCGACTCAACGGATGTTTAACTCAATCCGAACTGGGCGGGCCAGTGCTTCTTTATTGGATCGGATTACCGTGGACTATTACGGCATCGAAACTCCCTTGCGCTCCCTTGCCAACATCAGCACTCCCGATGCTACCACCATTACCATCCAGCCCTATGACCGCTCCAGCTTAACTCAGATTGAAAAAGCGATTCAGATGTCAGACCTCGGCTTAAATCCTAATAATGACGGGACAGCCGTGCGGTTAAATATTCCCCCTCTAACCACCGACCGCCGTAAAGAATTGGTCAAAACGGTGGCTAAACTAGCTGAAGAAGGGAAAGTAGCCATTCGCAATATTCGCCGGGATGCCGTGGATGCCGTCAAAAAACAAGGGAAAAATGGTGAACTTTCGGAAGATCAGGTAAAAGATAGTCAAGACCAAATCCAGAAATTAACCGATAAATACATTGCTAAAATTGAGAGTCACTTGTCCGAAAAAGAAAAAGATATTATGACCGTCTAAAATCCCAATTACTGCACTGCAAAATCCCTATATTGCCACAGGTTAGGCGGATCAATTCTCTGACTCGGTATTTCTGGGTGATAGCAAACCGAAACAGAATAGACAACGCTCTGAGGAAAAATAAGTTTCTATGAGAGCCGAGTCACATTTTTAAAGGCCATGACAATTAGGGAATCTTGGGCTTCTAAATGCTGAAAGGAACTATGTCGGGGATTAAGTAAGATTTCCCCATTACCCCGCTTAACGCCTAACAGCAAGACTGGGTTTTCAGGATGTTTGCGGCTGTATTGATTAATCCATTGACTGAGTTCTTCAAAGGTTTTGCCGATCAGTTGGGATGGATAGCGATCCGGATCAATAAAATAAAACTCGTTTGTGTCCTCGGAATAGGTTAATAACTGTTGATAAACCACAGACATATTCTTAAATAAGGCACTTTGGGCAATAATTCCCGAACTGTATTCCCGAGCCGAGATAATTTCATCAACCCCTGCTTCTTTGAGATGTCGCTGTCGATCTAAATTGACTAACTCGGCAACTACATGGATATGTTGCTCCAGGCCTGGGGCTTCTTCTAAATGTTTAATCGCCAGGGCAATCAAGGCATTTTTTGCATCGGGGCTTTCACTGTCTTCATCCGCTAAGAGAATCACCGACTTGGCCTGGGTAGCCCCATATTTAGCTAAGGTGGCGTGATGAGTCGGGTCGGCCTGGATTAGGTAAATATCTGAGCGAGTTTGTAGATCTTCGGGGAGTTTCACATCTGCCGTGGAAATAATCACAATCTCCCGCTGATGTTGTTTATTAGCTTCAATCAGTTGCTGCAGAATGGCCACCGCCTTGAGATTCCAATTACAGATAATAATATGATCCTGAAATTGCTTCATTATTGTTTTCCTCTGCAACGAGCGCATCACAAAAAACGATGAAACCCGACCAATCACTGCCCCAAAAACAAACGTCCCAAAGATAAATAAGAGCAACTGCAAAACTTGCCCAGTTAGGGTCTTCGGTCGGTCTGGATATTCTCCTAGAAGCGTGATAATGACATTTTCTAGGAGTTCCCAGGCCTGGTCTTGTGAAGTTGCCCCCTCTGTCCACAGCAATAATCCCACCAGGCCAACCAGGCCCAAGCCCACGATTGCGACTAACAGAAATTGCCAGCGAGGACGAAACATCAGGGTAGATGAATTTTAGAGAATTAAACTGACTTAAAGATAGGGCTTGAGAAGAATACCCAATTTCTCCTTGGTGGCCGCCGGAACTTTATCCAACGGGGTGAGAATGGCATGGCGCAGGGCTTTGTGAGCTTTAGACTCTGGGGGATGAGCGGTTAATTTAGCCACCGTGGCCTGGATCACGCTTTGGGCATTCGCGGCATTCCGATGCAGATTGCCAATAATCATTTCTACGGTGACACTGTCATGTTCCGGATGCCAACAGTCATAATCCGTGGCTAGAGCTAAGGTTGCGTAGGCAATTTCTGCTTCTCGAGCTAGTTTTGCTTCGGGTAAGTTGGTCATTCCAATGACAGTTCCGCCCCAACTCCGATAGAGTTTTGATTCCGCCAGAGTTGAGAATGCTGGCCCTTCCATACAGACATAGGTACCGCCTCGATGCAACGTCACTTCAGGCAAATTCAACTCGGCAATGGCATCTCCTAACACCTGGGCTAAGGCTGGACAAATAGGATCTGCAAAGCCAATATGGGCCACAATTCCATCGCCGAAAAAGGTAGAAACTCGGCTGCGGGTGCGGTCAATAAACTGCTCTGGTAAGACCATATCCAGAGGTTTAACTTCTTCTTGGAGAGAACCCACCGCCGAAGCCGAGATGATGTACTTCACCCCCAGGGTTTTCAGGGCATAGATATTGGCCCGATAGGGAACTTCTGTAGGGAGTAAATGGTGATTGCGGCCATGACGAGCTAAAAAGGCAACTTTGGCATCATTGAGAGTCCCGACAATCAAGGCATCAGAGGTGGGGCCAAAGGGAGTATCAATCGTCACTTCTTCCACATTTTGGAGGGCTGCCATTTTGTATAAGCCACTGCCACCAATAATCCCAATGGATACATGTGCCATGATGAGTTTCCTTGATAATGTCTGACGCTGAACTACCGCAAATTATACGGCTTTCCTTTCCCGCTTCTTTGACCAGGCCGATTGCAACCTAGGCTACAGTTTGCCCCTCAGAGAGATGTCGTACTCTGGAAAGTAGGGCCTGGTTTGACTAGGTGGTTGAAGATTATCGCGTCCTTGAGAGAGGTTGGTTGTGGAAAATTTCGATGTTTTGGCAGTTTATCGGCAACATACAGCAGAACGGGCTGAGTTAGGTATTCCCCCGTTGCCCCTGACCGCTGAACAAACCTCCCAGGCCTGTGAACTCCTCAAATCTCCCCCAGCCGATGACGCTGATTACCTGTTGCATTTAATTCGGGATCGAGTTCCTCCCGGTGTGGATCAGGCCGCCTATGTCAAAGCCGGATTTTTAACCGGGATTGCTAAAGGTGAATTTTCTAGCCCGTTGATTAGTCCCAAATATGCCGTTGAACTCCTGGGAACCATGCTGGGCGGCTATAACGTTCATTCGTTGGTGGAATTACTTAAGTCCGAAGATGTTGAATTGGCCACCACCGCCATGACGGCTCTGAGTAAAACCTTGCTAGTCTATGATGCCCTCCATGATGTCCAAGAATTAGCCGCCAGTGGGAATCATTTTGCTCAAGAACTACTCCAGGCCTGGGCAGATGCCACATGGTTTACCAGTCGGCCCCAACTCCCGGAAGCCATAACCGTCACCGTCTTCAAAGTCCCCGGCGAAACCAATACGGATGATCTCTCTCCCGCCCCTCTAGCCACAACTCGCCCGGATATTCCCCTCCACGCCACAGTGATGTTGGAAAGCCGCCAATCGGGAAGTTTAGACACCATTGCGGAACTGAAAAAATTGGGGCATCCGGTGGCCTATGTGGGTGATGTGGTCGGAACTGGCTCTTCCCGCAAATCAGCGACTAACTCTGTTCTCTGGCATACGGGGGATGATATTCCCTTTGTCCCCAATAAACGCACCGGCGGCTACTGCTTAGGCGGAAAAATTGCCCCGATTTTCTTTAACACCATGGAAGATTCCGGGGCCTTGCCGATTGAGTGCGATGTCACCCAGATGAACACCGGCGATGCAATCACGATTTATCCGTACCAAGGTGAGATCAAAAATGCGGCGGGCGAGGTGATTTCCACGTTCCAACTCAAACCTGACACCATTCTCGATGAAGTCCGGGCCGGGGGGCGGATTCCGTTGTTGATTGGGCGCACTCTCACCGATAAAGTCCGGGCTGCCATGGGGTTAGAGCCAAGTCCTGTCTTTACCCGGCCTGGGATTCCGGCAACCGTGACTCACGGGTTTACCTTGGCGCAAAAAATGGTCGGACAGGCCTGTGGATTGCCAGGAGTATTACCCGGAACCTATTGCGAACCCGTGATGACGACTGTTGGCTCTCAAGATACAACCGGGCCGATGACGCGGGATGAACTGAAAGAGTTGGCCTGTTTGGGGTTTGGGGCTGATTTGGTGATGCAGAGTTTTTGCCATACTGCCGCCTATCCGAAGCCTGTGGATATTACCACCCATAAAGATTTACCGGATTTTATTAATTCCCGTGGGGGTGTCTCGCTCCGGCCTGGGGATGGGATTATTCACTCCTGGCTGAATCGGATGTTGTTGCCGGATACGGTCGGGACGGGTGGCGATTCTCATACGCGGTTTCCTTTGGGGATTTCCTTTCCAGCGGGTTCGGGGTTGGTGGCTTTTGCAGCAGCCTTGGGAGTCATGCCCTTGGATATGCCGGAGTCGGTCTTGGTGCGGTTTAAGGGACAGTTACAACCAGGCGTGACATTGCGGGATATTGTCAATGCGATTCCCTATGTGGCGATGCAGCAGGGCAAGTTAACAGTGGCCAAGGAAAACAAAATCAATGTCTATTCCGGCAAAATCATTGAAATGGAAGGCCTCCCCGATTTGCAGTTGGAACAGGCCTTTGAGTTGACGGATGCCACAGCGGAACGGTCAGCCGCCGGATGCACCATCAAACTCAGTGAAGAAACCGTTGCCACCTATTTACGCTCCAATGTGGCCCTGTTGAAAAACATGGTGGCCCGAGGTTATGGCGATGCCCGAACGATTCTGCGACGGGTGAAGAAAATGGAAGAGTGGCTGGCGAATCCAGTTTTACTTTCTGCGGATCCCGATGCCGTTTATGCCGATGTGATTGAGGTGGATTTAGACCAAATTAAAGAACCCATCGTGGCGGCTCCCAACGACCCCGACAATATCAAGTTGATGTCGGAATGTGCGGGTGATCCAATCCATGAGGTGTTTATTGGCTCCTGCATGACAAATATTGGTCACTATCGGGCAGCGGCGAAAGTGTTGGAAGGCGAGGGTGCGTGTAAGGTGCGGCTGTGGATTGCTCCCCCGACTCGGATGGATGAACAACAACTGAAGGAAGAAGGCTACTATGCCACGTTTGCAGCAGCGGGGGCGCGGTTAGAAATGCCGGGATGTTCGCTCTGTATGGGAAATCAGGCCAGGGTGGCAGATGGAGTCACAGTCTTTTCCACGTCAACCCGGAACTTTAACAATCGCATGGGCAAAGGCGCACAGGTTTATCTCGGTTCGGCAGAGTTGGCGGCGGTTTGTGCGTTGTTGGGGCGGATTCCAACGGTGGAGGAGTATCTAAACATCGTCACCAAGAAAATTGATCCCTTAGCCGCTGACCTCTATCGCTATTTATACTTTGATCAGGTGGCTGGTTTTGAGGATGAAGGGCGATTGATTTCGGCTGAGGAGGAGTCTAAGTTATTGGCTTCAGTTTAGTGACTTTGAATTGTAGTAAAAAGCAATGGGTTCCCTGTTATTCTCTAGACTTTGATTGCGAAATACAAATTTCAGTTAGTAATTTTTGTGTAGCTATTTTATTGGCAAATTATGCTTTTCTCACATCGCAATGGATTAAAAGAATACAAAAAAACGATTCAAATAAAAAGCGTAGACAAAGAACTTCGTAATTCTCTTTGGACTTTGTTAATAACTCACTATTATTTAGATTTGGTGAATTACAGACAACTCTTATCTAACCAACAAAAAAATCATTTGACTATTCTTTTTCTTCAACTATGGACATCTCATTTCAAAGAGCCTCTTGACGAGATGCCTGCACTTGATAAGCACAGTAATAATTCTTTTTATCATTACTTGAGAAGCTATTTTTTTAATTGTAATTATGGTGATCTATATGATCTTCTAGAATTTATTGTTAAGAATTCACATCCTGATTTTAATGAAGATTTTATTAAAGAAACAAATAAGGCACTAGAAAGAGAAAACTCGGCTTATCGATTTATTGGGAATGAAGTAGTCGAGATAACTTGCAATGAGGAAATTAATGAAATAGATGATGCCTTGTCCACTCCTTTTTCATCAGTTAAAACCCATCTTCAAACTGCATTACAACTTCTGTCAGACAAAAAGAGACCTGACTATAGAAACTCTATAAAGGAATCAATTTCAGCAGTAGAGTCCCTAGTCAGAATTGTTTGCAAAGACGACAATATGATTTTGAGCGATGGCTTAAAACCAATTCAAGCGAAGTTAGAAATACATCCGGCGTTAATTAAAGGTCTGGGAGCTATCTATGCATATACTAGTGACGAGAGTGGAGTTCGCCATTCCATTAAAGATAGAGATGTCCCAGAGTATGCAGAAGCCAAACTGATGTTGGTAATTTGCTCATCATTTGTAAACTATTTAACTCAAAAAAATGAATTCATGAATGAGTAAGTCGATTTTCAATACGTTGCTTAGAGGTTTTATGAGCAGTTCAAATGATACAAATCTAAAGTCCGAGCAATCTGATTCATTGCCAACATCTGTCTTTCCTGATAAGTTGAGTCTCGTCTTTGAAAGATGTGATCGAATCATCGCATTTGCTGCTGGAGGTGGTTTTGCTGGTGGGCTTATTGCTCAAGTTCCTGGGGCTATAGTTGGAGCGTTGTCTGGCGTAGTATTTGGAATTTTTTATAAAAATCATAAACCTGATATATCTAAGGAAACATAATGTCCCAAGGCCTACTGATTTTATGGACTGTGTTTACCATAGTAGTTATTCTTACGGTTTTGATTCTTAGGAAAAGACAGCAGAAATCAGTAAATTTAGAATTAGCCCAATTAATTTCACTTGCACTTTCAACCTTAGGCATTGTTTCAAGCACCCATCTCCTTTATAAAGCCTTTACTCTCAGAGATTTCCAGGAAATTCTTGGAGCGGATATTGTAACTCTTGTGATTGGAGCGGTGGCTGTTATCTGGGTTTCAGCTAAAGAGGTGGTCAAAATTGTTCTTGAATAGATTAAGTTAGATAATCCTAAAATCATAGATATAATTTGAGGCAATCGTTATGGCAACCACATCAGATCAAGTTTGGGAACTTTTGGGTCAACTGATCGAAGCTCAGAAAGTAACAGAACGGCAAATCCAGGAAGTCAACCGCCAAATTGGAAAGTTGGGTAATCGGCTTGGTGAGTTTGTCGAATGTCAAGTCCGGCCTGTGGCAATAAAACTGTTTCAAGAGCGTGGGATTGAGGTTCATGAACTGGCAACTAATCTTTCGATTAAGAAACCAGAAGGTAGCATTGAGATTGACATCTTAGCCGTTAACACAACTGAAGCCGTACTGATTGAAGTTAAGAGTAAGCTATCTCAAGTCGATGTTGATGAGCACTTAGAACGCTTGGCTAAATTTAAGCAGTTAATGCCTCGTTATGCAGATGTTCGGGCGTTGGGTGCTGTCGCAGCAATGGTTGTTCCTGATGATGTTGCTCGTTATGCCTATCGTAAAGGATTGTTTGTTTTAGCTCAGTCTGGGCAAAGCATGGTTATTTTGAATGATGCTAAGTTTCAACCTAAAGCCTTCTAAATTAATAGTGAAATATTTTTGTAGATACTCCTGGGAGCGTAGTTTATGAAATTAGATCGAATCACCAGTAATCCCAACCGTATGAATGGCCAGGCCTGTATCCGTAATATGCGTTTAACCGTGCGTAGAGTTTTGGAACTATTAGCCCTTTATCCAAATCGACAAGAGCTTTATCAGGAATTTCCCGAACTAGAATATGAAGATATTCACCAGGCCTTAGTCTATGTATTGAGAGGTAAAAATTGATACAAATGACAACTATCACCTCATCCCCGGGTCTCGACCCAGCCAATAATGAATGGGCTTTTGCTGAGGTTTGGATGGATGCCATGCTGACACCGCCCTACTTATTGCTGTTGTTAAGTTCCCCATCAGGGTCATATCACATTTATGATCCGGCAGAACATTATAAATTAGTTTTTAGTTGTGCCAGCTATGAAGAAGCCCAGGCCTGGCTATTGGAAGATGAATATGAACCTGTTGAAGGCAAAGTTTTAGTATCTGATTTGTAATGGGTAATTTCCAAAGGATATATGGTTATGTTCACAACTAAAAGTCAGAGAATACAAACTTTAGTTGATCTCAATCAAATTCCCGGATTATGCCAGCGTTGGAAAATCAAAGAACTTGCAATTTTCGGCTCTGCTTTAAGAGATGACTTTAATCCAGATCAGAGTGATGTTGATCTCCTTATTTCTTTCACTGAAGATGCTCATTGGACTCTGTTTGATTGGGTTGATATGCAAGATGATTTTGAGCAAATCTTTCACCGTAAAGTTGATCTAGTGAGTCGTAGAGGTATTGAAGACAGTCAAAACGTAAATCGTCGCGAGTCCATCCTCAACTCATCTCAAGTCATCTATGTTGCCCCGTGAACCTGATTACCTAGAAGATATGTTAGAAGCTGCAAAGTTAGCCCAATACTTTGTTAACGGTATCGACTGGGAAACATTTGCCCAAGACTTAATGCGTCAAGCTGCGGTTATGCGCCAATTTACCATCATCGGAGAAGCAGCCCGCCGGATTTCCCCTGAAACTCAAGGCCTATTAACCAACATTCCATGGCGAAAAATTATTGGAATGCGAAATCGTCTAACCCATGAATATGATGACTTGGATATTCAAGTGGTTTGGGATACTGTTCAGATTGCGTTACCAGGCCTGGTTAATACCCTAGAAACTATTCTTGCTGAGGTTAACGGTGAGTTTTAAAACCTGTGTAAAATTCCCCATAAGGCACTTACCAGATTTATAATCCAACAGAGCATTACAAATCAACTCTTAGTTGTGCCAGCTATGTAGAAGCCCAGGCCTGTATTTGTAATATGCGTTTAACAGTCCGGCGGATTTTAGAACCGTTAGCCCTTTATCCAGGCCGGAATGAACTCTATCAGGAATTTCCCGAACTAGAAGCTGAAGATATTTACCAGGCCCTAACCTATGCCTCGACCTATTTTATGAAGAGGTAAAAAATTGATGCAAAAGACCGCTCGCTATCACGTCATCCCCAGAACTCGACCCAGCCAATAGTGATTAGAGCTTTGCAGAAGTCTGGATTAATTCAATGGGCCCATCAACACAGGCGGTAAGATCAAGGTTGCACCCGCTGATCCCGTGACTGAAGCCCCAACGAATTCCATGTCCATCACTCCCCCATCTCGACTACAGCAAGCCATTCAACGGGGAGAATTTTTAATTACTGCCGAAGTTTGCCCCCCCAAAGGCAGCGACCCCCAGCACATGATGGACAATGCCCACCGCCTCAAACACCGAGTTCATGGCATCAATATCACCGATGGTAGCCGGGCCGTCATGCGAATGAGTTCCCTAGTGGCCGCCATATTGTTAAAGCAAGCAGGCCTGGAACCGATCTATCAAGTGGCCTGTCGTGACCGGAATCGAATTGCGCTCCAGGCCGATCTCTTGGGGGCGGCGGCTTGTGGGGTGCAAAATATTCTGGCCTTAACTGGAGACCCCATTCAAGCAGGCGATCATCCCCAGGCCCGGCCTGTATTTGATCTTGAGTCAGTACGCTTACTACAACTGATTGGCAAACTCAATCAAGGTTTAGATAGCAACGATAAACCCCTACCCGATCAGCCCACCCAACTCTTTCCCGGAGCCGCCATTGATCCTCAGTCTCCTAGTTGGTCTGGCCTGCAACAACGCTTTGAACGCAAACTAACTGCCGGGGCCCAATTTTTTCAGAGCCAGTTAATCACCGACTTTGATCGCCTCGATAAATTTATGAATCAAATTGCCCTCGGTTGCGGGAAACCCATCCTAGCAGGTATTTTTCTACTCAAGTCAGCTAAAAACGCCCAATTTATTAACCGAGCCGTTCCAGGGGTACAAATTCCCGATCACGTAATTGAGCGATTAGCCCAGGCCCCGGAGCCATTGCAAGAAGGAATCAAAATTGCCGCCGAACAAGTCCAACAGGCCCAACACCTATGCCAAGGGGTGCATTTAATGGCTGTGCGCCGGGAAGACCTGATTCCGCAAATTCTTGACCTGGCCAATATTCCCCCCGTAGCCTAAGTCGAGATTTTGGGGTTAGCCCTCTTCTGAGTTGGCCTGGTGCCGTTCTTGGAGTTTAAGGAGAATTTGGGTGTGGTATTCCTGAGTAATGGGATAGAGATAAGCCAAGACAATCCCCAAGGCTAAAAACACAGTCGGAACTGGCCCAATGGCTAACCGAATGGCTAACAAGGCAGAATCCGGTTGAATTGGTGGAGTTTCTCCAGGCCCCGAGGAAATAAACCCAGCAAAATTTAACCCTTGTCCAACAATAAACAACCCAAAGGCCAGCCCCATTTTTTGCAACAGCACCATAAAGCCATAAAAAATCCCTTCCCGCCGTTGCCCCGTATTGAGTTCATCTAAATCCACCACATCGGGAATCATGGACCAAGGAATCAAATAGGCCGTGGACACGCCAATCCCAGCCAAAATTGCCATCCCATACATTAATCCCACCTGATGGGGCTGCAAGAAAAATAACCCGGCCTGGGCAATCATCCAAATCACCATGCCAAAGAAATAGACCGCCTTTTTGCCGTAGCGTTTACTAAACCAACTCCAGGCAAATAACATCACCAACGCCGTTCCCTGAACCGCCAAAGCCACCTGAGTTGCCGCCGCCGCCGGGAGTTTCATCCAATCAATCACAAAAAACGCAATCATCGAAGCCGTAATTTGCACGGCCAACCAAGAACACAAATAAATCCCCATCACATAGACAAAAGGCCGATTGCTAAACACCAGCTTGAGTTGTTGCTTATAGGGAATTTGCTCTTGGACAGGCGCGGCTAAATGAATGGCTTCAGCAGCTTTAATCCGGTTGCGGGTGCCGAAAATACACCAATACAAAGGCAACACCGAAATAATCGCCGTGACCAGGCCAATGATCAGATATTGGTTGACGGGGTCTTTCACCTGCTGAAAAATGACCTGGGCTAAAAGCAGTGAGCCAATACTGCCACCAATGGAAAACGTAAACCGAAAACTATTGAGGCTGGTGCGCTCGTTGTAGTCTTGGGTCATCTCTGGGGTCATCGCCGTGTAGGGCAAGTTCACTGCGGTGTAACAGGTGTTAAACAAAATCCCAACCAGGACATAGTAGGCAAATAGAACCCATTGGTTATCGGTGGGAATAATCCACTGCAAAAAGAAGGTTAAGCCAAAGGGAATTGCTCCCCAAAACATCCAGGAATGACGGCGGCCCCAACGGGCATTTTTCGTCCGGTCACTCAAGACCCCAATCACTGGATCATTAATCGCATCCCAAATTTTGCCAATCATCAGGACACTACCCGCCAGGCCTGCATTCATCCCCGCCACATTGGTAAAAAAGATCAACAGAAAAAAAACGAGAATATTGGCCGTAATTGCCGTGCCTAAATCCCCCGCCCCAAAGGCCAGCTTTTCTCCAAGTGTTAAGGGCTTTGTCATTGGACGACTGACCATTGGGACACCTCCTCCTCACGAGTCATGATTTACAACCAGGGCTAAAAATATTGCCTTTAAGTATCATCCCCTGGCCGGGTTAATCTGGCAGTTATGGGGCCGATACCTATAATTATTCCTATGGCTTGGCCAGTCTAATGAAGCTACCTCATGGGGAGTTTGCCATCACTCCAATCGAAAAATTAGCAGGGTATTGCTGGAACCCTGATCATGTGTCGGGCAAGGCATCAAGCCAGAGTTTTGCTTCAGCCTTAGGAATTACTCAGGAGCATGGGGATAATTATGTCTATCGTTGGCGAATTAAAAATTGAGAACCCGGCCTGGACAGATGAAGCCTTCATGGCCCTGGCCCAAGACGGGCATCGCTACGAAATCGTCAATGGAGAACTAGTGGATATGGGGAATTCAGGCGCCATACATGGTCAAATTGCCATAATTCTCAGTTCTGCCCTATTTGGTGCAGTCAATGAGCAACAACTCGGGATAGTATTTGACTCCAGCACAGCCTTCAAGATGAAAAGCGGGAATAAACGCTCTCCCGATATTTCCTTCTTTGCAAAAGAGCGGTTGCGGGGAATGAGTCATTTGCCTTCTGGTTTTCTTGAGGGTGCACCTGATTTGGCGGTTGAAATATTATCTCCGGGCAACACCGTAGAAGAGATTCATCAAAAGCTGGTTGAGTATTTCGATAATGGCTCCCGGTTGGTATGGGTGATTAATCCCAACGAACACTTTGTTTTGACCTATTACTCTGCCCAAGAACCAGATCGGCTATTGAAGTCTGGGGATTCTCTTGATGGCGAGGATGTAATTCCAGAATTTTCCCTACCAATTGCGAACCTGTTTGCGCCCCTTTCCTTTGAATAGGCAATCTACTTAATCTGCCCCATATTTTTCCAGAGTTGAGGGAGAGACAGACCATGATACCCTTGGGATATATTGATCAGCCCTGCATTGTTAAGTATTATTACCTACTGAAAGTCATCCTAAGTTTTCCCTCGGAATGGCCTGGGATTGATCCGTAATTTTCCCTCTCGTTGTCCACATACCCCACTCCAGAAGCATCATGCCAGTCGCAACTACTCAGTCCCTCGAAGAACTTTGTATTAACTCCATTCGCTTTCTTGCCGTTGATGCCGTGGAAAAGGCCAAATCTGGTCATCCCGGTTTACCGATGGGAGCCGCTCCGATGGGGTTTGTCCTCTATGACCAATTTATGCGGTTCAATCCCAAAAATCCCAAATGGTTTAATCGGGATCGGTTTGTCTTATCCGCGGGTCATGGCAGTATGTTGCAGTATGCCTTGCTCTATTTGACAGGCTATGACAGTGTCACGATTGACGACATTAAAAGCTTTCGACAGTGGAAATCCAAAACTCCCGGTCACCCGGAAAACTTTGAAACCGCGGGCGTAGAAGTCACCACCGGCCCCCTCGGTCAAGGGATTGCCAATGCGGTTGGGTTAGCCGTTGCTGAAGCCCATTTAGCCGCCACCTATAACAAGCCCGATTGCACATTAGTTGACCATTACACCTATGTGATTTTGGGTGATGGCTGCAACATGGAAGGAATTTCTGGGGAAGCGGCCTCGATTGCTGGTCACTGGGGCCTGGGTAAACTCATTGCTCTCTACGACGACAACCACATTTCAATTGATGGCTCGACGGATGTGGCCTTCACCGAAGATGTCTCGAAACGGTTTGAAGCCTACGGTTGGCACATCCTCCATGTGGAAAACGGCAACACGGATATTGCGGCCATTGCCAAAGCCATCGAAACCGCTAAATCTGTCACCGACAAACCGACGATGATTAAAGTCACGACCACGATTGGTTATGGCTCACCTAATAAAGCGAATACAGCGGGGGTGCACGGTGCGGCCTTGGGTGGTGATGAAGTCAAGTTAATGCGGGAAAACTTGGGGTGGGAATTTGCCCCCTTTGACGTTCCAGCAGATGCCCTAGCCCACATGCGTAAAGCGATTGAACGGGGAGCCAGCTACGAGGCGGAGTGGCAATCCACCTATGCCCAATACAAAACCAAATATCCAACAGAAGCAGCGGCCTTTGAGCGGCAAATTTCGGGACAGTTACCCGCTAACTGGGATAGTGTGCTGCCCACCTACACCGCCGCCGATAAAGCTCTCCCTACCCGGAAAAACTCCGAAACCTGCTTAAACAAACTTGCCCCGGTGCTACCGGAATTGATTGGCGGTTCGGCAGACTTGACCCACTCCAACTTGACCGAACTGAAGGGCTATGGCGACTTCCAAAAAGGGCAATACCAAAACCGTAACATCCACTTTGGGGTGCGAGAACACGCCATGGGAGCCATCTGTAACGGGATTGCCTTGCATGGTTCGGGCTTGATTCCCTACGGTGCCACCTTCTTAATTTTCACAGACTATATGCGGGCGGCGATTCGGTTGTCTGCACTGTCTGAGGCTGGGGTAATTTGGGTGATGACCCACGATTCCATTGGGCAAGGGGAAGACGGCCCCACTCACCAACCGATTGAAACCTTGGCTTCTCTGCGAGCGATTCCCAACTTGACGGTGATCCGGCCCGCCGATGGTACCGAAGCCTCTGGGGCCTACTATGTGGCCATTACCCAGGCCAAGGAACACAAACCCACCCTACTGGCCTTCTCGCGGCAAAACCTGCCCAACTTGGATACGACCTCGATTGAGGGGGTTACAAAAGGGGCCTATGTGGTAGCTGACTGTGAGGGCACACCGGAGTTGATTTTGATTGGCACGGGTTCTGAGTTGAATCTTTGCATCACAGCGGCGGAGAAGTTAACGGCGGCGGGTAAAAAGGTCCGGGTGGTTTCAATGCCCTCCTTTGACTTGTTCGAAGCCCAAGATGCAGCTTATAAAGAGTCTGTCTTGCCGAAAGCCGTGACCAAGCGGTTATCCGTGGAAGCAGCCTCTAGTTTTGGTTGGCATAAATATATTGGGACTGAAGGCGATACGGTCAGCATTGATCGCTTTGGGGCTTCGGCTCCCGGTGGTGTGGTCATGGAAAAATTTGGCTTCTCCGTGGACAATGTTTTGGCTAAGGCTGAAGCTCTCTTAGGTTAGATTTTCCTAAACGTTCACTGTTAGGCGTTGTATAGTGGCGGGATGAATGGCATCTCAGAATTATGCAACGCCACGTTAATTTATTGTTGTTTCCATCAAGGCCGTTTGTAGCACCTCATCACTTACCCTATGACGTTTTAAGCTAGCCACTAGCGCAGAAACTTTATCGTCTTCAAGTTGTTCTAAGTCAGTGCGCAAGCCTTGACCAATATCAGCACCAATTAGAGGCTGATAACCCCAAAAAACTAGTAAAGACGCGATTTGTTTTAACTCTTGAATCACATCTTCAGGCATCCGAGTCGTTGTCATTGGACATTCTTTATTGAGTCGTTTTTTGAGAATTTCAACTTTCATTTTTCATTGATTTCACGCTCCTGACGAGTTGTTTTGCCAGCCAAAATAATCCGAATCATGTCATTTTGATTGGCTGCCAGTATATCCAGGTCTGAAAGATATAGTAATTACAAATAAGTCTTAGAGATTGCGGTTGGCATAGTCTCGAATAATGTCATCAATGGCGGTGTCTGGCGTTGCATACTGTCTTCGTTTCTTCAAGGCAGCAAAATCGTGCTCAATCTTGTTAAAGTCTGGCGAGTATTTGGGTAGGAAGAGCACCTGATGCGCGCATTGGTGGGCAATGTCTCGAATCACATTTTTCCGGTGAATCGGGGCATTGTCTAAAATCAACACGGACGGGACTTGGAGGGTCGGTAATACCCACTCAGACAGCCATTTCTCAAAACATCCGGCATCAACGCTTCCCTCAACTACCATGGGGGCTAATAGAGCATCTTTGCATCTGGCCATGAGTAGATTTTCCCGTTTTTCTCGTTTTCCGGTTCTGTCTGCAAAAAGCTTGGTGCCTCGTTGGGCCCACCCCCAGGGTTGAGAGACTCGGTTGTCAAAGCCACTTTCATCGATGTAAACGAGATGTCTCGACCCCTGTCGCTTCACAATCTCCTGTAATTGCTTGAGATAGACTTGACGTTCCTGAGGATTGCGTTCTCGATACTTTTGCTGTTTTTTTTCGGGTAATTTTCATCTGCTTCAGGGCATACCAAATGGCGTGAATGTTCACCCCGAAATGGGCTGCTCGGTCACAGAGGCGGGCATTGGGGTGGTCTTTAACGTGCTGTTCTAGAACCGCCCAATCGAGCTTGCGCTGACGACGTTTGACAACGGTGGGACGTAAATCCTCTCGGTTCAACCAGTTATAGACCGTTGCCGGACACACCTGAAACCGACGAGATGCCTCTGCTTTGCTGCCACCCTCTTTTACAAAGGTCACGACTCGGGTGCGCAAATCCATGCTGTACGGCATTGACTTTTCATCTTTACTTCTTAATTGAAAGTACTATATCATTACTGTCATCGCTTCAGAATTTAGGAATGTCAGGCCATGATGTTTTAGCTTAATATTAGTTGATATTTGATCTCCATTTTTGGATAGTTAAATGCAGGTAGGGCATCTGCTTTAGACACACAACTCGTTGCAATCGTGCTTTAAATCAATTAAATATAAATACCTCTCCAGGTTGAAGAGTGAGATTTTCACTTACAGGAGTTACGGACTAATTATCGTTATTATCGGGATAGAAATTGATCAGGCCCTCTAGGGTGTGGAGATAACTAACCGAGCTACCCCAGTCCCTAAATATGAAAAGGCTGAGTCAAGCCCTAGCAGCGACCGATATTTCAGCCAATTTGATTACAGAGTAGAACTGGCCTGGCAGTGTAGGATTAAACAGAATCTCATTTGGCCGCTGTGATCTATGCCCCGTCGTACTGACCTGAAAAAAATTCTCCTGATTGGCTCAGGGCCCATTGTGATTGGCCAGGCCTGTGAATTTGACTACTCTGGCACCCAGGCCTGTAAGGCATTACGGGAAGAAGGCTACGAGGTAATCCTGATCAACTCCAACCCAGCCACGATCATGACGGATCCGGAAACAGCGGATCGCACCTACATTGAACCTCTCACGCCTGAAATTGTCGAAAAGGTGATTGCCAAAGAACAACCGGATGCCATGCTCCCAACCATGGGTGGGCAAACGGCCTTGAATTTAGCCGTGAGTTTGGCCAAATCTGGAGTACTGGAAAAATACGGCGTTGAGTTAATTGGGGCCAAGTTACCCGCGATTGAAATGGCTGAAGACCGGAAACTGTTCAAAGAAGCCATGGCTCGAATTGGTGTCCCGGTTTGTCCCTCGGGCCTGGCGGAAACCATGGCAGAGTCGAAGGCTATTGCCCACCAAATCGGGAGCTATCCCCTCATCATTCGGCCAGCGTTTACGCTTGGAGGAACCGGGGGCGGGATTGCCTACAACCAAGAAGAATTTGAAGAAATTGCCGCGTCCGGGTTAGATGCCAGTCCGGTCTCTCAGATTTTGATTGAGCAGTCCCTAATTGGCTGGAAAGAATACGAGTTGGAGGTGATGCGGGACTTAGCCGATAATGTGGTGATCATTTGCTCCATTGAAAATATTGACCCGATGGGGATTCATACTGGCGACTCGATTACCGTGGCTCCAGCCCAAACCCTGACCGATAAGGAATATCAACGCCTCCGGGATGCCTCGATTAAGATCATTCGGGAAATTGGTGTCGAAACCGGCGGCTCCAATATTCAATTTGCGGTGAATCCGGACAACGGCGACTTCATTGTGATTGAGATGAATCCCCGCGTTTCCCGTTCGTCGGCCCTGGCTTCTAAGGCGACTGGGTTTCCGATTGCCAAGATGGCGGCGAAACTGGCAGTGGGTTATACCCTCGATGAAATTCCCAACGACATCACCCGGAAAACCCCGGCCAGCTTTGAACCGACAATTGACTATGTTGTCACCAAAATTCCCCGGTTTGCCTTTGAAAAATTCCCTGGTTCCCAGGCCGTATTGACCACCCAAATGAAATCTGTTGGTGAAGCCATGGCCATGGGGCGAACCTTCCAAGAGTCGTTTCAAAAAGCATTACGGTCTCTGGAAACAGGCCGGGCGGGTTGGGGCTGTGATCAAGCGGAGAAACTCCCTAGTCTCGAGCATATTCGGGCTAACCTCCGGACTCCCAACCCCGACCGGATTCTCACGGTGCGCCAGGCCATGTTGATGGGAATGACCGTTGAGGATATTTATGAACTCACTGCCATTGATCCCTGGTTCTTACACGAATTCCAAGAATTATTAGAAACCGAGAAATTCCTCAAGCGCAAAGCCCTAACCCAAATCACTGCTGATGAAATGTGGACGGTGAAGCAACAGGGATTCAGTGATCGCCAAATTGCCTACGCAACCAAATCCACGGAAGATCAAGTGCGGGCCTATCGTAAATCCTTGGCTGTGATTCCGGTCTATAAAACCGTGGATACCTGCGCCGCTGAATTTGAAGCCACCACGCCCTACTACTACTCGGCTTATGAACGCCCCACCCAACGGGTAAATTTGGAATCCGGTCAAGTGGAAACCATCGCCCCCGACTCGGAAGTGTTACCAGCCACGAAACCACGAGTGATGATTCTCGGCTCTGGCCCGAACCGCATCGGCCAAGGGATTGAGTTTGACTATTGCTGTTGTCATGCCGCCTATGCTTTGTCTGCGGATGGCTATGAAACGATCATGGTCAACTCCAACCCGGAAACCGTCTCCACCGACTACGACACCAGTGACCGCCTTTATTTTGAACCCCTGACCAAAGAAGATGTTTTGAATATCATCGAAGTCGAAAAACCCGTGGGCGTGATCATTCAATTTGGCGGTCAAACGCCCTTAAAACTGGCGGTTCCGCTCCAGGCCTACCTAAATCAACAAGGGCCAGAAGGCACCACCAAAATTTGGGGTACATCACCAGATTCCATTGATATTGCTGAAGATCGGGAGCGGTTTGAACGGATTTTACGGGAGCTAGACATTCCTCAACCCGCCAATGGCCTGGCCCGGAGTTTTAATGAAGCCCTGGCCGTGGCCCAACGAATTAGTTACCCCGTGGTGGTTCGCCCCAGTTATGTTTTAGGCGGTCGGGCCATGGAAATTGTCTATTCCGACAGTGAACTGGAACGCTACATGACCTATGCCGTTTTGGTCGAACCGGATCACCCGATTTTGATTGATAAGTTTCTCGAAAATGCCATTGAAGTGGATGTGGATGCTATTGCTGATGCCCAAGGAAATGTGGTTATTGGTGGGGTGATGGAGCACATTGAACAGGCCGGGATTCACTCTGGAGATTCTGCTTGTAGTTTGCCGCCCCAAACCCTGTCGCCCCAGGTCTTAGAAACGATCCGGGCCTGGAGTGTCTCCTTAGCCAAAGCCTTGAATGTGATTGGCCTGATGAATTTGCAGTTGGCGGTGCAGGGGGATCAAATCTTTATGATTGAAGCCAACCCCCGCGCCTCTCGGACGGTTCCCTTTGTCTCAAAAGCCATTGGGATTCCCCTTGCCAAAATTGCCGCCCGCTTGATGTCAGGAAAAACCTTGGCAGAACTGGGTCTGACGGCAGAAAAAATTCCCAACCATGTGGCGGTCAAAGAAGCGGTGTTGCCCTTTGAGAAATTTGCTGGCACCGATACCCTCCTCGGCCCGGAAATGCGCTCCACGGGTGAAGCCATGGGGATTGACGTGGATTTTGGCCAGGCCTTTGCCAAGTCCCAACTCTCTGCTAATCAAAAACTGCCATTATCGGGAACGGTCTTTGTCTCCATGAGTAATCGGGATAAAAAAGCGATTGCCCCGGTGATTAAAGATTTACAGGCCCTGGGGTTTCAGGTTTTAGCGACAGAAGGGACACGGGCGGCCTTACTGGACTCTGGCCTGGAAAATATTGAACTGGTGCTCAAACTCCATGAAGGGCGGCCCAATGTTTTGGATGCCATCAAAAACCAACAAATCCATCTGATCTTGAACACCCCCTCCGGGGAAGAAGCCCAGGCCGATGGTCGGTTAATTCGCCGGTCTGCCTTGACCTATAAAATCCCGATGGTAACGACAATTGCCGGAGCCAAAGCCACCGCCGCTGCCATCAAAGCCCTGCAAACAAATCCCTTACAAGTGAAAGCGATTCAGGACTATCACAGTAGTTAGTCAAGCAGTTTTGTGTGTTTCCAGGCCCCTACAACAGGCCCCGATAGCGAATAAAAATTAAAATTGCCGCCCACGACCCTAAGGCCACTTTAAACGCGACCAACATATTCAGGATCGGAATGATGCCACCACTGACCAGGCCCCCCAGTTCTCCTGGCGGTAATTCCCAGCCCATTAAGGTCACGGCAGCCAAAACAATGAACACCAAAACAGAGAGCTTTTCCCAAATGCCTATGTGCCAGCGTTGATAGAAACTTTGCAGCCGCTCCGGTGAGGAAATCAACGCCACCAGGCCAATGGCTGTCCCCCCGGCCACCCCCGCTGCAAATCCACCTCCCGGACTGAGATGCCCCCGAATGGCTAGTTCAATGCTGACCAAGGCGGAAATAGTCGCGCCTAACCGTGCTAAGACAATCGAGGGCTGATCCCGAAATTGATAAATTTGGCTGAGGGGGGTTTCATTGGCGAGGAGGAATCCCGCGCCCATAATGGCAATGGTGAAGACCAAGACCTCAAACATGGTGTCATGGAGACGATTGCGAAAAATAAGCCCAGTCACCGCATTGGGTACGCCACTCTCTTCAGCAATGGCTTTGACAATCGCCAGACCGGTGATGTCTAAAACAGGATTGCCTATCCACAATACCTTCAAGCTCAAACCAAGACCAGCCAGGCAGTACAACAGTTTTAGGGGTGTGATGGTTAGTCGCATGGGTCTGATTCCGGGGGAAAAATGACAGATTCAGAGTCTAGTGAGGTGGCGGTGCTGGGGTGGGTCAGGGTTAAACGGCTATGGTGGATCAGATTCGGGGTGAGGCCGGCCTGGAGAATGTCAAATAAACGAGGAATCCGCACCAGGATGTCAAAGGATTGGGGGGCGCGCAGCGGGCTGAGGTGGCAGATTCCGTGAACAACTCGTGACTTGAGGGCTTGGGTAAGCTGTTCTGTATCCGGGTAAGGGACAAGTTCCAAGCGCAAATGATAGGGAGCAATAATCTGACGATAGGCCGCAATCATCTCCGCAAACGGGGCCTCGTTGACCGGATCGCAGGTGTTGTCATCACGGTTTTGGCAGAGTTCTGCTAAGACACCCAAACGCATCACCAAAGAAGAGCGCACCGCCACAGCATAGAGCGTAATCGCCAACATGGTTCCAACTAGGGCTTCGGTCAAAGCCACATCCGCGGCTCCCAAGAGGGCATAGATTAAGGCGGCAATGGCTCCCAAAATGCCTCGGATCACTAGGGCATAGTAGGGATTGGCCTGGAACACCACCATACCGGCCGCCAGGGGCAACAAAATCATGATGCCTGTCATCAGTGGCTCAGAGTGGGCGGCCATGGTCATCCTTCGGGATCAGGGTGGAGTTAGCTGGAGTTGAGCAGTAAGCTAAGACATAGCCCAAGACCGTATTCCAGATGGCGAGAGAAATAATTGCCAGGACTAATAGGGGCCATTCCCGCGGGATTTTGATTAACAGACCAATAATAATCGTCAGGGAACCCAAGGTATCAGAGACTGAAAGGCCATGAAGTTTATACAGTACGCTGCGTTGACTTAACAGCGGAATTGTCCCCAAAAACCAAAACACCAGGCCCAGGCCAAAGCAACCATAACTTAAGAGTGTCAACATCAGACTCTAACTCCCAGATAGTGATTGAGATTCAGATACATCATTGACGCGTTTAATGACTTGGGCGAGGAGCATTAAAGCCGCATTGCCCACACTGAGAATAATCACGCCGACAACCCCAATCATCCAATCATCTCGGGCCACGGAAACGACTAGGATGAGGATTGATGTTTTGGTGGCCACACTGGCAAAAGCTAGCATTTTCTGCCAAATATTATCCTGCTGGGCCGCAACCCACAATGGAATTAATAACGCAACCAACATGCCCCAGGCTATCCAATTCATGGTTGTATCTCTTTGGGTTGAATTTTATGGATTGCATACCAGTCGTCATGATGCTCGTCATGTTCATAATTAAAGACAATGGTTTTTGGGGTGAATGTAATCAGAAAAATGTCTAAAAAAACCAGGCCTGGAGTCCGCTGAGGTGGGGCTTTTTGCCGCATAATGACGACTTTTGTATGGGGTTTAATCATCATTTGGAATGCTTCCAGATAGGCCTGGGGGACTGCTTTCATCACTTTCCATAGGGCCTGGAGCCAATCCTCTAATCGACCGGGGGAGCGATGAGTGCGCGGTAACAATAAGCAGACTGTTACGCCAATGATGATATTGGTCAACCCAAAATCGGCGGTCAACAAAAACCAAATCGCGAGTCTGAGAATTAAGTTTAAGTATCCCGTCATTGTGACACCAGCCAAAACAAGCCAATTAAAATCAAACTCATCATCCCAATTAAATGCTCTAATCCTTCCCAGGCCTGGGGATTTTCCACCCTAATCTTCCCCCCAATTAAATAATAAATAACCAACCCAACCGCAATCGTACCTAATCCCTTCAGAATTCCAGAAAAAGTGTAAGCAGAAAGATCCACGCCATTGGCCACCACCAGGCCTAGGATTAACCAAACACTGGCCAACAAATACCCTGGGGAAACGCCCGCCACTGGATCCGGAGCAGTTGAGTTGGCCGCGGTGATGGCTAAATTTGTCTGACCTAGAAATACGGGTTGATGGGGGATAAACAGAAGTTTACTGTAAGCGATAACTGTACTCACCGCCGCCACCGTCATCAGGATCATCGGCCCACCACTCAAGTTTTCTAACGCTAATGATTTCGCCCCAAAGCCGGCCAAAAGCGGTAAGCCACAGATGGACAAACTGGGAATGACTAACCCGAGCCACAGTATTCCATTTAAGGGCTGAGTTCCATAATCATCAAAATTGCGGTGGGGAAGTTGGCCGGTGGTTAGAAATAAGCCAGACTTTGCCAGGCCATGGGCTAACCCATAAAATCCACTCACCTCTGGGGCCACTAATAACCAGCCTAATTGGGAAATCGTACTAAAGGCCAACAACCGTTTCAGATCCCGCTGTACCAAGGCGAAGCCAACCCCAAAGATCGCCGCGAGGATGCCCAGCAGTTGTAAGGGCCAGGCCAAATCCGGGAGCAAGAGGGCAAATCTGACCAGGGGAAAGATAGCGGCTTTTTCAATAATGCCTGAGAGCAAGGCGGAAACATTGGCGGCTGATTCAGCGTTGGTTAAGGGCGACCAGAGACCGGAAATAAATAATCCTCCTTTCGTCATTAATCCTAAGAAAATGGTGACAATGGCTTCCGGTGGGGCCTGGCTCAAACCGCTAAACATAAAGGAATGATTGGCCTGATAGACTAAAACCGCTCCCATTAAATAAAACAACAGGGCGGTATTGCTGATCATTAAATAGCGCAAGGCTAACCAAATCGCTTTTTCGGCACGGGGATAGGCGATCAATAGAAAGACGACCAAACTCACAACTTCTAGGGCGACATAGAGACTGATTAAATCATTGGCAATAAAGCAGGAATTTAAGCCCCCGTGGAGAAACATCAACAAGGCCAAGAAAAAATAGTTCTGCCGGTTTTGCCAACTCTCCATCACCACCGCCACCATGACCAGGCCATTGGTCAGGATAAAATAACCCGCCAGAGAATCCAGATATAAATGCACCCCAAACTGATCCAAGAGCTGCACTGGGAATCCTGGCGATAGCCCCAAGATTTGCAGAGAAAACAAGAGCGAGATCAACAGCGTGCCAATGGCAAAATAGCGATCCCAGCGGGGGAGTAAATAAATCACCAGGCCCATGAAAAACGGCAAACACAGCCAAGCAATCGTGAGATTATTCATGGTTTGGGCCGAGGTAAGGCTAAATACCGTTCCTCAAGGACATCTGTTTCTAGGGTAGGATTATCGCGGGCCAACTTCATCGCCGCAACTAATAACACGGCCTGGCTGGAAAATCCAATTACAATCGCGGTCAAAATCACGGCCTGGGGCACTGGATCCGCGTAGTTAACATTTTTAAGATGGGAGAAAATTGGTGTAAACAGGCCGGTGCGGGCGGCAATTAGAACAAAATAAGCAATCACCCCGGTACTCATCACATCGAGAGCAATGATTTTTAACAGCACATTTCGTTTGAGAATCATGCCGCCAAAGCCAATTAAAATCGCCGCTAACACAGAGGCCTCTAAAAGCATTGGAACAACCTTAAACAAACTAATAGACGAGATTTAAAGCTAAAAAAGGCAACCTAGGTCGGACTAATCACCGGGGCCTCCAAATCGGAGTGCTTTTCTCTAACATACTCCACCGCTAACTCTAGGGCATCAGCTCGATCCGTCAGGATATGATCTGGGGTAATGCAGCTAAACAGGCCCAATTTTTCCAACCGTTGCAATACCTTCCCACTTGCCCCAACTAAATAGACCACTACTCCTTTGTCTGAGGCATCGCGAATCGCATTTTCAATGGCAAGGGACGCAGTTACGCCCAACAGCGGCACATCACTCAAGTCCATCACCAAAACATCGGCCTCTTTCATGGCATTGTGTTCGCGGGCAATTGCTTTGGAAAGGCCAAAAATCATCGGGCCACTGAGGTAAAACAGCAAAATCCGCCCCTGGCCGGCATCTAAAAGGGCCTGTTCTTCCGGGGTTAAGCGAGCATCATCATCCGTATCAGAAATTAATTTCACCTCAGAGGACTGCAAGCTACTCAGTCGCTCAATCGTGAGGATATTGGCAATAAAGACCCCCACACCCACCGCCACAATCAAGTCCACAAACACCGTCAGCAGCAGCACCCCATACATGATCAGGGAGCCTTTAACTGAAACTTTGTGAGACCGCTTCAGGAAACTCCAATCAAGAATATCAATCCCCACCTTGAGGGCAATCCCCGCCAAGACCGCCATCGGAATCGGTTGAGTATAACGGGCCGCCCCTAGCACCACCACCAGCAGAATCAAGGCTCGGGTAATCCCAGAAACGGCTGTTTTGGCCCCGGTTTGAATATTAACCACAGTCCCCATTGTTGCCCCGGCTCCCGGTAAGCCCCCACACAGGCCCGAGACAATGTTGCCAATCCCTTGCCCAATCAGTTCTTTGTCGGAATTATGCTCCGTGCGGGTGAGACTGTCGGCAATTACAGCAGTTAACAAGGTATCAATACAGCCCAACATCCCTAACATCACGCCATTGATCAGCATGGTTGTAATCTGGCCTGGGCTAAAGGTGGGTAGGACAAAATCCGGTAATCCCATCGGAATATCTCCCAAGTCCCCAATCCGGCGCAGATCAGCACTTTGGAAGAGAGTCAGCGAAAGAATTGTCCCAACGACAAGCGCAATTAATTGGGGCGGCACAAGCCGCTTCACTTTTTTGGGGGTAAAGAAGATAATGGCCACCGTTAAAATGCCGAGAATAGCCGCCGCCGGATGAATATTACTCAATAATTCTGGTAATGCCCGGACGGTGCCAATAACGCCTCCTTTGGGGGCAGACTGACCTAGGAACGGCCCAATTTGCAGAATAATCAGAATCACGCCAATCCCGGACATAAAGCCAGAAATGACACTGTAGGGCATTAAAGTAATGTATTTCCCTAGCTTGAACACGCCAAAAATAATCTGAAATACCCCAGCCAGCATCACCACCGTAAACGCCATCGCCAGGCCATAGTCAGGATTAGCAGCGGTCAAACTGGCCACAATCGCTGTCATCACTACTGTCATCGGGCCTGTGGGTTCAGAAATTAAAGTCGGAGTCCCACCAAATAAGGCCGCAAAAAAGCCGACACAAACCGCTCCATACAACCCAGCAATTGGCCCGGCTCCTGATGCCACTCCAAAAGCCAGAGATAAGGGCAGAGAGACAATCGCGGCAGTGACACCCCCAAATAAATCGCCTCGGAGGTTAAGAAAGTTAATCTTATTAGTTATTGGCATAGACTTGGCTCTATTATTAAAGTCAGTATTAAATTATGTTCAATTACTTAATGAGTCGTCATTACTTTATCTCTATTGATGACCTTTCTTTTATTGATTTTAAACAATGCTAGTAATGAGTTTTCTCTATGGTTTTTTTCGATGAAACAGGGATAGGCCAGCCGAGACGGGTGGGTTGTTGATAGATACGAATCAAGGTTTGAATGTCACGGGCAGAAATAGGCGGTGGGTCGGCAACTTGGGCAAAGTAGAGGGCATCTGAGTTTAAGGGACTATGACCCCAAATTCCGAGGGCATGGCCGAGTTCATGACGGAGAGCGGCTAAGACATATTTCGGGGCCTGGGTGGGGCGGACGATGACTTGACAACGATGGGCTAGATGATGGTGTGGATCAACATAGAGTTCATAGAAGGTTTCGGCGGATCTGACCCGCTCCCCACTCCGATGACTGGGCCGATTGGCTTGAATGGTGATGTCGGCCGTAGTCGGATTAGCCGATAGATTTAAGGGTAGATAGGCTTGCCATTCTTGAACGGCTTGTTGGGCGGCGGCGATCCAGGCCTGGGCGGTGGGACTATCGGGGGGCTGAATATAAACCTGAATTGGAAACTGACTCCAAATGAGATACCCGACTTCGGTTTGTTTAACTTGATCAAAATAGTCAGCAGTGGGGGTTCCAGGACCGGGGGATGTAGGAAGGGGTTTAGACCAGGCCTGGAGGGTGGGCGGAAATGGATGGGTTTGCAGGGGAGGGAGAGTAATTTGCTGGTCTTGATGGCTATTGGCCAGGCCCCGTGAGTGGGAGAGACCCAAAGCTAGACCTAACCCTAATAGGAGAGAGAACAGCCACCAAGGACGCAAGAACCAACCCATAAACCAAAAGAAGAGTGAGTGAAAAGGAAAATCGCTTAGGAAGAGGTCGCTTCTGGATAAATGAGAATCTTATAGGTTTCTGGGGTAGGCGCAACAGCTTGATTCACGGCCTGGTCAAGTTGCGCAAGGGGGTAGCGATCACTAATCAGGGCATCCACATCAATGCGGCGGTTAAACACAATATCCGTAGCCAAGGCCTGGACGCGATAGGAGGAACTATAACTGCCCATTAAGTCAATTTCCCGTTGATAGAGAACATTGGGGTTGAGGGGAATTTCCACTTGATCGGGGAACTCAGCAAAAAAGAGAATCTTACCGCCTTTGCGGGTACAGTCGAGGGCCTGGAAAAATGCCTTTTCACTGGGAACGGCTAATAAACTAACATCAACCCCTAAGCCCTTGGTTAAAGCCTGGATCTGACTGACTAAGTCAGGATCCCGAGCATCAAAGGCCGCTTCGGCTCCCACCTGTTGGGCTTTCTTAATCCGGGCGGGGATTAAATCTGTGGCGATGGCCTTAGCTCCAAAATATTTGACCAACATAATAAACATCAACCCAATCGGCCCGGCTCCGGTGATGAGGACGGTTTGGCCTGGGGCAATTTGGGCCTTTTTAACGGCTTTTAAACAGCAATTGGTTGGTTCGACAAAACTGGCCTGGTCAAAGCTAATGTTATCTGGAATGGGAATTAGTCCGCCGTTTTCGACAATGTGGCCGGGAACTTTGACATATTCAGCAAAACCACCCCCACTGGGGATAAATCCAGCCGTAGTCGTCACAGTTTTATACACATGACACATGGAATAGTTTTCATTCAGGCAGTAATCACAACGCATACAGGGGATATGATGCATCACCACAACCCGTTGCCCAATCTGCCATTTTTTAACGTTTTCGCCAACCGCAGCAATGACTCCGGCCGTTTCATGACCAAAAATCCGCGGGGGTTCGTAAAGGGGGTAGCGAATTTTCTTAATATCCGATTGACACAAGCCCACCACCTTGACTTGTACCAAAACCTCATCAACGCCTAAGTCGGGAAGAGGAAGTTCTTCGTAGCTTAAATGATTAACCCCCCGAAACACCTGCGCCTTCATCTTTACCCTTCTTTGTTTAGAGTCACACTGCTACACGGTAACATGAGAGGTTCCGAGTTTTGGCAGATGGGATCAGGGAAGAGAGGCAGACAGGGGCCTGGGGGGATAAACCCTTCATTGATTGAATGTCTAACTGTTCTTAACGTTTGGAAACAGAACCACTATAGGGTTGAGTTCCAGTGGCGGGGTAATCATCCTTGGCAGGAGTAAAGATGCGTCCACAGGCCTCGAACAACTTTTGCATGGCTTGTCGGAATTCGATCCACATAACCTTGCTCCTTAAATACTGTATAAACCGCTACCTTGATCTTAGGGCCTGGTTCTGTTTTCTGAGAATATTGTGATATTTCTTGATGTGATAAGTTATTGTTAAGTTTTATAGCGTTACCCAGATTATTTTGACTGATCAACACTTTAGGGAATATTGCTAGTCAGACCTCCAAACACATTTTAAATACGCAATCTCAATCATCAGAATCTGAACTTCAATTTCACTTCAACTCTTGCCGATCAATCTGTCTGGCTTTTAGTGCTTTTTTAAGGATTTTTATAAAGTCTCAATTCGCCTCCGTTGACAATACATCTCTCCAATCTCCTCACTAGTTCATCCCTCTCCTGAACTGTTGGCTACTATCCAATACTCTAGTTTTAATTTATAAGTTATAAAAGTGGACAACCCGATAAGCTACTAATTTCTCGCTCCCGACTTTTGTCCGATTCTCACAATCTGGTTTATAGTTATTTTTAATCTTGACAATAACTTGCTGTCCTCTATCAATCATCTGCTGTAGATTCTCAACCCCTGAAAACTCTCGATCTTCCACGACTAAATCATATCCCTCGGACTATATGTTATTTTTTAATTAATCCCGGTAGGTTATCACACTTTGGCTATATTTTTTAGCCTTTTCGACTGACTTTCAACACTTCTGAGTTAAGCTATTCTGAAATGGGTACTTTCCCAAAAATTTCATCGCGTTCCAATCTTGTACTGAGGTAGTTGCACCAGTGCCCAGACCTTGTATCTCTGTTAGTGTTGCTCGCTTAGGTAGCCTATTTTTTGTGGCAGGGATCAGTATCTGGCCCCTGAGTATTGCCCAGGCCCAGGTCTTAATCCCCCATACTCCACAACTCAGTGCGACTGATATGGAGCGCGATGGCTTAACAGTGGCCCAAGAAGCCTTGCAGTTGGCCCAATTTCAGCAGTTTAACGAAGCCCTCATTCGCGCCAAATTAGCGGCCCAACTGGCCCCCCAGGCCTATGAAGTGTGGGCTCTACTGGGTGGTCTCTATCTAACGGTTTCTCAACCCGCCGAAGCCATTCCGGCCTTGAATACCTCGATTGCCCTGAATCAAAAAAATGCTGGAGTTTATTTTAGCCTTGGTTCAGCCTATTTTCGGACAGGAGCCTACCAAGATGCAGCCCGGGCCTTAGAGCAAGGATTAGCCCTTCGCAGTGATGTTGCCGAGGAGTGGTTTAACCTAGGGAACGCCTATCTCAAGCTGAATCAAAATCCCAAGGCCATAGCTCAATATCGCCAGGCCCTGAAGTCCGACAAAAAATTCTGGCCAGCTTTAAATAACATTGGTTTACTCCAATATGAACAGGGGGACATCCCACAGGCAATTCGCAGTTTCCAGGCCGCCGTTGCCCTCGATAACAAAGCTGGAGAACCTAAACTAGCCTTAGCAGTGGGTTTATTTCGACAAGGGCAAGTACAGCAGGGCATTAACACGGCCCTTGTGGCACTACGTCTCGATAGCCGATATATTGAACCCGACTTTCAACGGGAGAACCTTTGGGGTGAGCGGCTGATGGCAGATACAAAAGCCCTATTTGCCAATCCTCAAGTCCAAGAACTAATCCAAACTCTGCAAGCGGACGTTGGCCAGTAATTCATCCATCATCTCTTTATCCTGATCCAGATTTTGCTTTGTCTGCTTCCCTTTTACCCCGCTCCCTAGAATTTCGCCAGGCCCAGACCAATGAGTTAGAGGCCGCCGCTGCCCTGATTTGCCAGTCTTTCTATGCCCTCGACACCCTCTTGTTCTTGGTCGCACCCTTAATTCAATGGGGTATTTGGCAAGA